>CAJUJI010000117.1 GCA_910586875.1 uncultured Anaerotruncus sp.
TTCAAAAGGTTTGTGTTAGGATATAACTGTACTAATCAATCTAATACACATAATACGAACCATACAGCAAGAAATGAGGTGGAATTATGCTACAACTGGACCTGCAAAGCCGTCAGCCGATTTACGAGCAGTTAATCTATAATCTTTCCGAAATGGTTTCGCTGGGAATTTTTTCGGCGGAAGGACAGCTCCCATCGGTGCGCACGCTTGCGCGGGACCTCGGGGTAAATCCCAATACGGTACAAAAAGCTTATCAAGAACTGGAGCGCCGCGGTATCATCTATTCAGTGGCAGGAAAAGGCAGCTTTATTGCAGCCAACAACAACGCATTTGAGATACTCTGCCGCCAAAATCTGGAAAAGATACGCGATGCTGTAACCGAAGGCAAACGCACCGGCCTGAGTCGTCCACAGGTTGATGAGGTAATCGACTCGGTTTATAAGGAGGACACACAACATGATTAAGGCAACTTCATTGGTTAAGTGCTTTGACGATTTTACGGCGCTCTCCGCACTAACCACCGAAATACAAAAAGGCTCTATTTACGGCCTGGTCGGTTCAAACGGTTCCGGCAAATCCACCTTTCTGCGGCTGGCCGCTGGCGTTTATCAGCCGGACGGAGGCTCGATAGAATTTGACGGACAGCCGATTTATGAAAATATCGCAATTAAGAACCGCATCTTTTTTCTGGCCGATGACCTCTATTTTCTCCCGCAAAGCAACATGAACGATATGGCGCGCTTTTATAAAGGTGTCTATTCAAACTTTTCGGAGGAACGGTACGCCAAATTGTGCACCATCTTTCCGCTTGACCCCAAAAAGAAGCTGCACACCTTCTCCAAGGGCATGAAGCGCCAGGCAGCGCTGTTGCTGGGGCTGGCCTGTCAGCCGGAGCTGTTGCTGCTTGACGAGGCGTTTGACGGATTGGACCCTGTCATTCGCGGCGCGGTAAAAAAGCTGTTGGTGGATGACATCGCCGCACGCGATATGACCGTGCTGATCACCAGCCACAATCTGCGCGAGCTGGAGGATTTATGTGATCATGTGGGGCTGCTGCATCAAGGGCACATCCTGTTTGAGCGGGAGATTGACGAGCTCAAGCTGGGCTTTTGTAAGGTGCACGCCGCCTTCCAGGGGGAGGTTGCAGAGGATATGCTGCTCGGGTTGGAGATTATGCAGCTAAATCGCAGCGGCAACCTATATAATCTAATCGTGCGCGGCACCTCCGCCACCGCGGCAGACTATCTGCTCTCCCATGGAGCAATTTTTGCGGAAGGGGTTCCGCTGACCTTGGAGGAAGTATTTATTCATGAAATGGAGGCGGTCGGTTATGACTACAACAACATCATCTTCTAAGCCGAGCCGCTTTGTCGGTTTTTATAAAAGTACCTTCCGCCGCGGAATCGGTTACTTCTCACTGTTTAGCGCCCTAATTTTCGTCTTCTATCCGGCACAATTCGGAATGGAAATCTTCCGGATCAGTAACAAATTCTTGATCGAAAATCTTACAGAATATGTCCCGCAAATCTCGCATTATAACCTGTTTGGTGCAGCCCATAGCTTTACCACTGCTTCCACCTTTTTCCTACCGCTGATCATTCTGCTGATGCCAATGATCCTTTCACTGGTGCTCAACAGCTATATGCACAGCAAAAAGGCGGCGGACGTTTACCACGCGTTGCCAATCCGCCGTGAGACACTTTTGTTGGTCAATCTAGCGGTTTCGATGACCTACGTCGCAATTCCACTGATTTGTTCCCAGGCAGCAATTGCATTGATGGGGATTGTGCGCTTCCATACATTGGATCTTTCCATTCTAAAATGGTTGATGCTGGACACATTGGTCTGGATGATCGGTGCCTTTGTGATCTATGTGATTACCACCTTTACCTCTATACTGGTGGGAACGGTATTTGATTCCTTCACCTTTTCCTGTGTTCTACTTTCTGCACCGGTTATCTTGCACGGGCTATTCTACCTTTTGTGCGAAATGTTCCTGTTTGGCTTCTCGGTCGACACCGACCGGCTGTTTAACCTTCTACTTCTTTCGCCGGTCAGTGCAGTGCTCACCTTCTTTGTTGTGCACGGTGTGAATGGCATCAGTTTGAATGATGAATCTATGCGCTGGATTGCGCGCTGTGACAGCTCTATCTTGATTTGGACGGCCATCGGGGTTGCGATCTGCCTGTTGACCCTGCGGCTTTACCGCAACCGCCGCAGCGAAACTGCCGAATCCACCACCTCAAAGGGCTTCCTACAAATCGTTGTGAAGCTGGTTGCCACCTGGATTGTATCGGTCTGCTGCGGACTGATGTTCTATGGCATCCTAAACAGCGATTCCCGACTGATCTACTTTATCTGGGCAGCGATCGGCGGCCTGCTCGCCTACAATATCATTGAAGCGGTCCTCAACCGCGGCTTTAAGACCATTCTGCGCAGTTTGCCGTTTGGCATCGCGGTGGTTGCAGCGATCCTGCTTATCTCGGCGATCCCCATGACCGGCGGTTTCGGCTACGAGAAGCGCACGCCTGCGCTGGATCAAATCGCGTCGGTGGATATCAGCTATAGTGGTCGATATGAAAAGAACACTCTCAAAGTAAAGCGCGTTTATGATGATGGACAGGGACGCTCTCATACAGACAATGAGTATTATTCCGGGGTCACACTGACCAGCGCACAGGATCTGGAAGCTGTAGCAGCGTTCCATCAGATGTTGGTACAGCAAAACCTGCGTTCCCTGGATGAAAACGCCGTATGGTTTTATAACACCATCACCTATACGCTGAAGAACGGGCGCACCATAACCCGCAGGTACGATTGCGCCAGCTCGGAAGCAATCGATCTGCTCGCACCGCTGGAGATTTCGCCGGATGTGCTGCAACAAACCCATCCTGCATTTTTCATGGATGGCAACCAGATTTCAAGTTGGGCACTTTATGACCCTTACGGCTATTCCTATCAGCAGCCGGTCCTCTCCCCTGCGCTTTCGCAAAAGCTGTTCGACGCGATGCAGGAGGATCTGCTTGCTGAAACGATAGACTCCTTGCTATATCCAACCCATCACCCTATCGCTGTTCTGTCGTTTGATTTCCTGCCTCCCACCGAGCCAATCGAGCGTTATTCTTACAACGGCTATTTTTACGTCCTAGAGGGCAGCCGAACAGCGCAGGTGCTCAAAGAGCTGAACCTGTTAGATGGCCTGACTGTGGATTGGAGCAAATGTACCGGTGCGGTTATCTCCTCTTACCCCCTCTACCGGAGAAGCAGTGAAGGGGCGGTCTCCCAGGTCTTCAACTTTGCTTATACTCGCGACGAGGTCCCGTTTGAACAACGCAAACAGTCGATTTTGGAACAGCTGGAATATGCCAAGCGGCACGCTTCCTCTGAAGATCTCCAAGAGGAGTTCGGCGAAGTGACTACTATGAATACGGTCGCGACGGTGGACTCTGTATTCACCGAGAACCCCGCGGAAATCCGCCAGCTCGCTTCCGAGACGGTTGCCACCTATCACCGCACGGAGGAAAGGGCTTATGTGACCTTCTTCTTTGAGGGCAATGAAGAAGCGCTGCATGGAAACCTTTCTTATCTGACCTCCTGCCTCGTCCCGCGCGAGAAGCTGCCGGAAAATCTCAGTGAATTTTTGCAGCTGAATTACTAACCGTTTCTATATCAATTTACAGACAGCTTCCAGAAGGGAGCTGTCTGTTTTGTTGTTTAAAAAGATTGACTGGTCAAGCGCCAAGTGGTATTCTATAAACGAAATACTTTTTTCAAGCCAAAGGCTACAAGGAGATGTATCACAATGATAGATAACGCCGTTTCCAAACTGGCGACCTATGCCTTGCGCACCGGCCTGATTGACGATTGCGAGTATATTTGGGCCATCAACACCATTTTAGATGTCCTCAAGCTGGATAGTTACACCGATCCGCACCAGAGCTGGGGTGAGATTGAGCTGGCACCTGTGCTGGAGGAGCTGCTGGACAACGCCCGTGCCCGCGGCGTCCTGGGCGAAAACTCGGTGGTTTACCGCGATCTGTTTGACACCGAGCTCATGGGCCGCCTTACCCCCCGTCCCGCTCAGGTGATCGAACGGTTTCACGCATTGTATGCCCAAAGCCCCCAGCTGGCTACCGATTGGTATTATCAGTTTAGCCAGGACACCAATTATATCCGACGGGACCGCATCGCAAGGGATATGCAGTGGAAGGCACCCACCGAATACGGCGAGTTGGACATCACAATCAATCTATCCAAACCGGAAAAGGACCCTAAAGCGATCGCCGCAGCAAAAAATCTGCCTGCCTCCGCCTATCCGCGCTGTCAACTATGCGCCGAAAATGAGGGCTACGCCGGTCGAGTGAACCATCCTGCACGGCAAAACCATCGTGTTATTCCCATCACCATCAACAACGCTCGATGGTTTTTGCAATATTCTCCTTATGTCTATTATAATGAGCACTGCATCTGCCTGAACAGTGAACATGCTCCGATGAAAATTGACCGCGCCTGCTTTGGCAAGCTGCTTGATTTTGTACGCCAGTTCCCACACTATTTTGTCGGCTCCAATGCGGATCTGCCCATAGTAGGCGGCTCCATCCTGGCACACGATCACTTTCAGGGGGGACGTTACAGCTTTGCGATGGAAAAGGCCCCTGTAGAACTGCCGTTCACCTTCCCTGGCTTTGAGGATGTCACATCCGGTATTGTGAAATGGCCGATGTCGGTCATCCGAATTTCCAGTGAGTCCCCTGAGCGGCTCATCGAACTGGCGGATAAAATTTTGACCGCCTGGCGGGGGTATACCGATGAGCAAGCGATGATCCTCGCGCAGACGGATGGTGAGCCGCACAATACCATCACTCCAATCGCCCGCCGCCGCGGAGTGTTGTACGAGCTGGATTTGGTTCTCCGCAACAATCTGACCACCCCTGAGCATCCGCTGGGGCTGTACCATCCTCACGCTGAACTACACCATATTAAAAAGGAAAACATCGGTCTGATTGAGGTGATGGGATTGGCGGTTCTGCCCGCCAGACTTAAAGAAGAACTAGCTGCCGTAGCAGACTGTTTGGCCTGCAAAGGCGACCTGCGCGCCAACGAGCTGACCAGTAAACACGCGGACTGGGCACAAACTTTTGCGAAAAATAACCTGATTACACGGCAGAACGCTTTGGAGATTGTACAGCGGGAAACCGGATTGGTTTTCGCCAAGGTGCTGGAGCACGCCGGCGTTTACAAGCGGGACCAGGCCGGTCGAGCTGCCTTCCTGCGGTTTTTGAACAGCGTGCGATAAATACTATAAAATGCGCATATAAAAGAGGCTTGCGAAAACCATCGCAATCCTCTTTTTTGGCAGTTATTGCTTTTTGCTCAAATCCAAACTGCAAATCAGCCTGCGCAGCGGCAGCACCGCGCTAGGGGCCACCGATAACTCATCCAGCCCCATTCGCAGAAAGGTCTCTGTCAGTGTTTGCTCGGCACCCAGCTCCCCACAAATTCCAACCCAACAATTATGCCGGTGTCCCGCCTCCACCACATGGCGAATCATTCGCAGAACTGCGGGATGCTGTGGGTCATAAAAGCGGTCCAACCGTGGATTTTGCCGGTCGATTGCCAGGGTATACTGGGTCAAATCGTTGGTCCCAATCGACAGAAAGTCGACCTGCGCAGCCAGTTCATCTGCAATTATCACAGCCGCAGGCGTTTCCACCATAATGCCGATTTCTAGCGCTCCTATGGCTATGCCCTGTTTGTGCAGCTCGGTTTTACATCCCTCTAAAATCGCCTTCGCTCTCTCAAGCTCCCAGACCGAAATAATCATCGGAAACATCACCGAAACATTTCCAAAGGCACTGGCGCGCAGGATTGCTCGAAGCTGCTGCCGGAAAATCTCCTCCCTGGTCAAACAAACTCGGATTGCCCGATACCCCAACGCAGGGTTATCCTCTTTATCCAGCCGAAAATAATCCGCCTGCTTATCTGCACCGATATCCAATGTGCGGATGATGACCTTTTTCCCTTCCATCGCCTTTATCACATGCTGGTAATATAAAAATTGTTGCTCCTCTGTGGGCCAGTCTTGAGCGTTTAGATAGAGGAATTCGCTGCGAAATAGCCCGATTCCCTGCGCGTCGCATTGCAATACCAGCTCCACATCCTGCGTATCCCCGATATTGGCATATACCTTGATCTCTCTGCCATCTAAGGTCCGATTCTGTTTGCCCCTTAGTGCCTGTAAAAAGGCCAGCTGCTCCAAATCCTTCTTACGCCGCTCCTGCATCTCGGACAATCGCTCTGGCGTGGGATCGATATAAACACAGTGATCATACCCATCCAAAACTGCCAGCTTGCCATCCCAGCTATCATCAAAGTCCACGCCAACCAACGCTGGAATGTTCATAGTCCGCGCCAGAATCGCGGTGTGACTGTTGCTGGAGCCATGCCGCGTGAGGAATCCCAGCACCCTGGAGCGGTCCAGTTGGATGGTTTGACTTGGGGTGAGGTCATCCGCCACTAAAATTGCAGGCTGCAACAGCAGAATTGTCTCCTGCTGCTGTCCGGTGAGAATCCCCACTACCCGACCAGAAACGTCCTTTACATCGCTGGCTCTGGCCTGCATATATTCATCATCCATCGCGGCAAAGGTGGCAGAAAAGCGCTCGCCCACCATGCTGACGGCGAACTCGGCGGTACTGCTTTGGTTTTTGAGCATCTCTTTTATGGCATCTAAAAAGTCTTCATCCTCCAGCATCATCCGATGGATTTCAAAAATAGCAGCGTTCTCCTCCCCCATCTCCGCCAGCGCCTTTTCATAAAGCTCCAGCAACACCTGATTCGCCTTTTCGCAGGCAATTTCAAAGCGCTCCCACTCCTGCGCAGGGGTTCGGCTGGAATATTGCTCAATTTGCGGGATTGCCTTTTTTTTATAAATGTGTAAAGGACCAATGGCAATTCCTGCTAAAACCGATTTTCCAATTGCGACCTGCAAGCAACGCCACCTCCTCATCATAGACAGCGGGTAGTTGATGAAAAAGGGCGCTATAAAACGCCCTTTTTCGATTGCAAAATTTTTCTGAAGCGATCAGTTTTTCAAGCTTTGCAGCGGCGCAGGAATTTGCCCGCCGCGGCCGATGAACTTCGCGGGAGAATAGGCATTCACCTTCATAATGGGAGCGGTTCCAAACAGCCCGCCAAATTCCAGCTCCTCCCCCGGCTGTAGGCCAACCGCCGGAATGATGCGGACCGCAGTTGTCTTCGAATTGACCATGCCAATCGCTGCTTCATCTGCGATAATCGCGGCAATCACCTCGGCGGAAGTATCGCCAGGAATCGCGATCATGTCCAGCCCAACCGAACAAACAGCGGTCATCGCCTCAAGTTTTTCCAGACAGAGTGCGCCACTGCGTGCGGCCGCAATCATGCCCGCATCCTCTGACACGGGGATAAAAGCGCCCGAAAGCCCGCCTACCGCAGAGGACGCCATCACACCGCCCTTTTTCACCGCGTCATTGAGCAGCGCAAGGCAGGCGGTTGTGCCACAGGCACCACATTGCTCCAGCCCGATTTCCTCAAGGATATGGGCGACCGAATCGCCCACCGCAGGGGTCGGCGCAAGCGAGAGATCCACAATTCCAAACGGGACGCCCAAACGCTTTGCAGCCTGCGAGCCGATCAGCTGGCCCATGCGGGTAATTTTAAAGGCGGTCTTTTTGATGAGCTCCGCAACCTCGGTGATATTCAACTGGTCCGGGGCAGCGGCCAGCGCAGCACGCACAACCCCCGGGCCGGAAACACCGACGTTAATAACACAATCCGGCTCGCCCGCGCCATGGAAAGCGCCTGCCATAAACGGGTTATCCTCCGGCGCGTTGCAGAACACCACCAGTTTGGAGGCAGCAACGCATTGACGGTCAGCGGTAATCTCCGAACAGCGGCGGACAACCTGCCCCATCAGACGCACTGCATCCAGGTTGATACCGGATTTGGTGGAGCCGACATTCACCGACGAACAGACATGTGCGGTTTGAGAAAGCGCCTCTGGAATTGCGTGGATCAGCTCTTGGTCACCGGCAGCAAAGCCTTTATGTACCAGCGCTGAAAATCCTCCGATAAAATTGACGCCGACCTCACAGGCGGCACGTTCTAACGCAAGCGCGTACTGAACAGGATCTCCGCCCGACGCCGCAACCAACATTGCAATCGGGGTAACGGCAATGCGCTTATTGATAATTGGGATACCATATTCCATCTCGAGCTGTTCCCCGACCTTGACCAGATCGCGGGCGCAATGGGTAATTTTTTGATAAACCTTTTCACAGGACGCATGAATATCACTATCTGCACAGCTCAATAGAGAAATTCCCATGGTGATGGTGCGGATATCCAGATTTTGGTCCTGGATCATGCGTATTGTTTCCAGGACATCGCTTGTATTCAGCATAGGTAATCAGTCCCTCCCCGTTAAATACGGTGCATGGAATTAAAAATATCCTCATGCATGACGTGGATGGAAAGTCCAGCGCTCTCGCCGAGCTGGTTCATCTGATAGACCAATTCGGAAAGCTCGCAGTTAATCTGGGAAATGTCAATCATCATAATCATGCAGAACAAATCCTGGAGGACCGTCTGGGTGACCTCGATGACATTGGCATTGCATTCGGCGCATTTGTTGGATACTTTGGACAGAATCCCAACGCGGTCCTTGCCAATCACCGTTAATACAGCACGCATAATAAAAACCTCTCTTTACTTTCATCTTAAAAATTCGTTGGAAACGACCAAAGGCTCTGCCTCTGGAATCCGCAGCCTTTTAAAAAGGCCGGAGAAAACTTTTATGCGCTGCCGCGTTTTCTCTTTTCGTCACAGCCGATTATAGCATAATAT
>CAJUJI010000118.1 GCA_910586875.1 uncultured Anaerotruncus sp.
GGCATCGCCGGAAACCGCAGTTTCGAGTCTTTGTGGGAACAAAGACACTGCTTGCGAGGTAGCGAAAGTACCTTCTGGATGGCTCTTATAAAAAGCAGTTCATGATGCAGAGGCGCTACTCCCTGATTCACATTATTGCATATACAAAAATATTGGGAGAACGTAGGACTTGATGTTGTTTTATTCCGATACATGATGTATAATGAGAGACAAATATTGGATGCGCTCCGATTTTAAGGATGCAAGGAGGGTGAGTATGGAATATTTAACAACAGCGGAGATGTCTGTGCAATGGAATATCACGCCACGCAGAATTGGAGTTTTATGCGCAGATGGTCGGATAGATGGTGCGATCAAGAAAGGGAAGACCTGGCTCATCCCAGCAGATTCTAAAAAGCCCTCTGATAAGAGATTTAACAAACATGGAACTGAAGGCAAAAAGCCACTTTCAAAGTCGGTTAGCAAGGAGATGGAACCATGAAGTCGAACTTTGCGTTTTTGAGCAGTCATTTTCCTGTGTTAGCAAACTTCGGCGAACTGGCGGAAAAATACTTATACAGTGATTCCAACTCCTGCCTGATGAAATTGGGGATGATTGGTGAAACGATTGTCAATCTATGCTTTACCTATGACAGAATCCCTCTGCCCCAGGATAACACGGCAGCAAACAGAATCAACGGCTTATTTCGTGAGGGAATGATTACCCGTGATTTGAAGGATGTTCTTCATGCTTTGCGTACCAGCCGAAATAAGGCGACACATGAAAACTATGCTTCCATATCGGACGGAAAAGCTCTGATTCAAATGGCGTACAGTCTGTGCGAATGGTTCATGCAGACCTACGGGGACTGGAACTACCAGAACCGTCCATTTGTTATGCCGCTTGATACACCTGAGCCTGTCAGCACTGACAAGCAAAGTGAACAGGCGAAGGAAGAAGCCCTGATAGACGCAGCGGAAAAGACTGCTGCGGCATCCCAAATTGTCGAGAAGGAAATCCGAAAGAAGCAGTCCGGCAAGGCCGCAAGCCAGCGAATCAAATCTGAGGCAGAAACACGCTACTTGATTGATGAGCAACTTCGCAAGGTCGGCTGGGAGGCCGACACGGAACAGCTGCGTTATTCCAAGGGGACGCGCCCTGCAAAGGGGCATAATATCGCCATTGCTGAGTGGCCTACAGATTCTACTGTTGGTGATCGGGGCTATGTCGATTATGCTTTATTTGTTGGTATGCAGTTGGTTGCCACGGTCGAGGCCAAGGCAATCCATAAGGATATTCCCTCTGTGATCGACTACCAGTGTAAGGATTACTCAAGAAATATCCGCAGTGCAGATCAGGAATATCAAATCGGGGCATGGGGCAGCTATGATGTACCCTTCACTTTTGCCACCAATGGTCGGCCGTATTTGAAACAGTACGATACGAAAAGCGGCATATGGTTCTTGGATTTGAGACGGCCTGACAATGCGCCCAAGGCACTGCGAGGCTGGATGAGTCCAGAGGGAATCATGGAGTTGCTTGACAAAGATATTTCCGCAAGAAATCAGGATTTGCGGGAGATGTCCTATGACCTGCTGCGTGACAGGGACGGCTTGAGCCTCTATGAATATCAGGTCAGGGCGATAAAGGCTGCTGAAGAAGCCATCATCAACGGCCAGCGTAATGTCCTGCTTGCTATGGCAACAGGCACGGGCAAGACCCGCACCATTCTGGGCATGATCTACCGCTTTCTGAGAACCGGACGGTTCCGCAGAATCCTTTTCCTGGTGGACAGAACCGCTTTGGGCGAACAGGCGTCTGACGTATTCCAGGAGATCAAGCTGGAGGACCTGATGACCCTTGATGATATATACAATATCAAGGGTTTGGATGATAAGGAGATAGATCGCGAGACCCGTATCCAAATCGCCACGGTTCAGAGTATGGTCAAGCGAATCCTGTACAATGACGAGGATACCATGCCCGCTGTTTCTGACTACGATTTGGTCATTATTGACGAGGCGCACAGGGGCTATATCCTGGATAAGGAAATGGGCGAGGATGAGATTCTTTACAGGGATCAGATGGATTACCAAAGCAAATACCGCAGCGTTGTGGAATATTTCGACGCTGTGAAAATTGCGCTGACCGCAACACCGGCTTTACAGACAACGGAGATTTTCGGACAACCCGTATTCAAGTATACATACCGTGAGGCGGTAATCAAGGGGTATCTGGTTGACCACGATGCTCCCCATAGGCTGTCCACCAAACTGAGTGCGGAGGGTATTCATTACAAGAAAGGCGATGCCGTTGTGCGGTATGACCCTGTGACGGGTGAGGTCACAAACTCTGAGCTACTGGAAGATGAGCTGGACTTTGATGTGGAATCCTTCAACCGTCAGGTCATAACAGAGCCGTTCAATCGGACAGTTCTGGCTGAAATTTCCCGCGACATTGACCCGGAAAGCCCGGATGTTCAGGGAAAAACTTTGATCTTTGCCGTCAATGATGACCATGCCGATCTGATTGTAAAAATCCTGAAAGAGATTTATACAGAAATGGGCGTGGACAATGACGCCATTATGAAGATTACTGGTTCTGTGGGCGGCGGCAACAAGAAAAAGGTAAAGGATGCTATCAAACGATTTAAGAACGAACGCTTTCCAAGCGTTGTTGTTACAGTTGATCTGCTGACTACGGGGATAGATGTTCCTGCAATCACAACATTGGTGTTTATGCGCTGTGTGAAATCCCGTATCCTGTTTGAGCAGATGATGGGCCGCGCCACCCGCCGCTGTCCTGAGATCCATAAGACCCATTTTGAAATCTACGACCCTGTTGGCGTGTATGATTCTCTGGAAGCGGTCAACACCATGAAACCCGTTGTTGTCAATCCAAGCGCTACATTTGAGCAGCTTTTGGATGGCTTGCAGGTTCTGGAGGACGAACACCAAGTGCAAAACGAGATCGACCAGATCATGGCAAAGCTGCAACGGCAAAAACGGCGCATGGATGCTGAGACGATGGAGCATTTCGTCAGCATGACAGGGGGACAAGACCCTGACCAGTTCATTGCTGATATTCAGCAGAGGGGAACAGCGGATGCAAAGAACCGTCTGCTTGCTCATGCGGAGCTATTCAAAATGCTGGCACAGTTCAAGCCGGATGGCCGCCGCTCCGTTGTAATCTCCAACCACGAAGATGAACTTTTGGAGCATAGCAGAGGCTATGGCAACGGCAGTAAGCCCGAAGATTATCTGGACGCATTTGCTGACTACATCAAGACCAATCTGAATGAAATTGCTGCATTGAATATCGTCTGCACAAGGCCAAAGGAGCTGACCCGCGAGGGCCTGCGCTCTCTGCGCCTGACACTGGACAGGGAGGGCTTTACCACCCAGCAGTTGAATACGGCTATCTCTCAGATGACCAACGAGGAGATCGCCGCTGATATTATCAGCCTGATCCGCCGGTATGCTATTGGGTCCACACTGATTTCTCATGAAGCCAGAATCAGACGGGCGGTGGACAAGCTGAAAAAGGCGCACAAGTTTTCCAAGCAGGAACTCAACTGGATCACCAGAATGGAAAAGTATTTGATGGAAGAATCCGTCCTAAATGTAACTGTATTTGATGAGGATGGACGCTTTAAGGCACAGGGCGGTTTTGCGAAAATCAATAAAGTGTTCGGAAACAGGCTGGAAAACATCATTCTGGAACTTAATAAGTATTTGTACGATGACGGAGGGGAAATTGCGTAATGGACTTTGGATATATTATTCAGAAAATATGCTATTATATGATGAATCCGGAGCAGAATTTGCCTGTAGCCAGTGATGAACGGCAAGCAACGGAAATTGAAAAAATGCGCAAGGCAATTTCTGATTTCTGCGAAGGAAAAAGAAATATACTTCCCGAGTATCAAGGGATAGCAACAGAGGTGATTTGCCTTGAACTAGCAAAACAAATGTTGGAAGAGCAACGGAGGGAGCAATTATGACCACCCAAGAGATTGTCTCAAAACTCTGGAATCTCTGCAATGTTCTCCGTGATGACGGCATCACCTACCACCAGTATGTGACGGAACTGACCTATATTCTGTTTCTGAAAATGGCAAAGGAGACAGGCGCGGAGAACCAGATACCGGAAGCCTACCGCTGGGATAACTTGACCGCCAAAAGCGGCATTGAACTGAAAAAGTTCTATAAGGAACTGCTGAACCACTTGGGTGAGAACTGCACAGGCCGTGTGCGGGAAATCTACCAAGGTGCAGCCACCAACATTGACGAGCCGAAAAATCTTGAAAAGATCATTACCACTATTGATGGGCTGGACTGGTTCTCTGCCCGTGAAGAGGGGCTTGGCAATCTGTACGAGGGCCTCCTGGAGAAAAACGCCAACGAAAAGAAGTCCGGCGCGGGACAGTATTTCACGCCCCGCGTACTGATTGACGTCATGACCCGTCTGGTGAAGCCTCAATCCAGGGAACGCTGCAACGACCCCGCCTGTGGCACGTTCGGCTTTATGATTGCAGCCCATCAGTATGTTGCGGCTCAGACCGATGACTTCTTTGACCTCGACGCTGACACCGCCGCCTTTGAGCGGACACAGGCTTTCACTGGTACGGAGTTGGTACACGATACCCACCGTCTGGCCCTGATGAACGCCATGCTCCACAATATGGAGGGAGAGATCATCCTGGGTGACACCCTGTCTAATCTGGGCAAAAGCATGAGGGGCTATGATGTGGTTCTCACCAACCCTCCGTTTGGGACAAAAAAGGGCGGCGAACGCGCCAACCGTGACGACTTCACCTACACCACCAGCAACAAGCAGTTGAACTTTTTGCAGCACATTTACCGCAGCCTAAAAGTGGACGGGAAAGCCCGCGCCGCTGTCGTCCTGCCTGATAATGTCCTCTTTGCGGATGGTGAGGGGGAGAAAATTAGGATTGACCTGATGGACAAGTGTAACCTCCACACGGTTTTGCGTTTGCCCACCGGCATTTTCTACGCCCAGGGGGTCAAGACCAATGTGCTGTTTTTCACCCGCGGCAGGGCGGACAAAGACAACACGCAGGAGGTCTGGTTCTATGACCTGCGTACCAATATGCCCTCTTTTGGCAAGACCAGCCCACTGAAAACAGAACATTTTGCGGGCTTTGAGGCGGCGTTTGAGGCCGCTGACCGCCACGCCGTGCAGGATGAACGGTGGAGTGTGTTCACCCGTGAGCAGATCGCCCAGAAGGGCAACAGCCTGGATTTGGGGTTGATTCGGGATGATTCTGTGGTTGACTATGACGATTTGCCTGACCCAATCGAGAGCGGTGAGGAGGCTATCGCACAGCTTGAGGAGGCAGTTGGCCTCCTGCAAAGCGTGGTGAACGAGCTGAAAGCCCTGCAAAGCTTGGAGGTGTAATATGGCAAAACAAGTTCCACTTCCAAAGGAATATCCTATTCCTGCCAACTGGCATTGGGATGATATGGGAAGTTTTGTTCAGATAAAAAGTGGATTCCCCTTTGATTCGAAAAGGTTTTCTTCAAAATCTGAAGGAATGCGGCCTCTCATACGAATCAGAGATGTTTTGAAGGGTGAAACGATAACTTTTACAGATGAGGATTGCCCTGAAGAATATATTATTCATGCAGGTGAAATTCTCGTTGGCATGGATGGCGATTTTAATATTGCAAAATGGCAGAGTGAAGACGCTCTTTTAAATCAGCGAGTGTGCTGTATTAAATCAAAATCAGAACTTTTGCTCGATAATTTCCTTTATTATTATTTGCCCAGTCCATTGAAAAAGATAAATGATGCAACACCAAGTGTTACTGTAAAACATTTATCAACCAAGACTTTAAACCAAACACCAATCCCGCTGCCTCCACTTCCAGAACAACACCGCATTGTTTCCCGCATAGAAAGCCTGTTTGCCAAGCTGGATGAGGCGAAGGAAAAGGCCCAGGCGGTGGTGGACGGCTTTGAACTGCGGAAATCTGCAATTTTGCATAAGGCGTTTACGGGAGAACTGACGGAGCGGTGGAGAAAAGAGCATGGGGTGGGGCTGGATAGCTGGAAGCAATGCCTCATAGGTGAAGTTTTTGATTTACAGGCGGGAAAAAATATATCTGCCAAAGAAATTTCAGGCCAACAAACTGACCTATATCGTTACCCCTGCTTTGGCGGAAATGGTATTCGGGGATACGTTGCACAGTTTAATCGTGAAGGTGAACACCCCATTATCGGGCGCCAGGGGGCTTTGTGCGGAAATATCAATTTAGCCAATAATCGATTTTATGCTACAGAACATGCAGTGGTAGTTAGCTATAAAATGGATATATCTACGCCATGGGCCTATCATTATCTGAAATTTTTGAACTTGAACCAATATGCGACAGCGACTGCCCAGCCTGGACTTGCTGTAAGCAATATTGTAAAAGTACCGATTCAATATGTTCCTTTTGAAGAACAGCGGGAACTTTCAGAAATTCTTGATAATCTTCTGAACAAAGAGCAGCAAGCCAAAGAAGCTGCCGAAGCCGTCCTCTCCCGGATCGACACCATGAAGAAGGCGATTTTAGCCCGTGCGTTCCGTGGGGAGCTGGGGACGAATGACCCCGCGGAGGAATGGGCGGGGGAAATGCTGAAAGCAGTATTATAAGAACATCTCGGCATAAAGAGAAAAACGAAATAGCATCGAGAGGTACATATGGAGAAAATTTGTAAAATAGTGTATTTTGACGAGGAGTCCGTTACTGATTATGTTCAGATAGTAGCGGGTGGAGAGTTGGAAAAAACCACTGAACTACTCAATTCAAGAGAAGCACAAGAAGGACAATCTGCGCAGGCTAACGGCAAGGTAGGGATTAGTGGTGTTTTCAAAGCCTTGCTGGGCTGGGACGCAGGAGTATCGGCAGAAGTGTCTGCGGGATTGTCCTTCAACAGCAGTAAAATGGTAAAGAACATTGTGAAAAATACGATTCTGACAGATTTTCTTAAAACAGTAGATGATACGGAGAAGTCTGGCAGGGGAACAAAACTTCCTAAAGGAACTATTAAAAAATTCAAAGGATATAAAATTACAGCTGAGAAAGATTCTTTGTCCTATATGGTCATGGTATCGCCTTATTTGAGTATGTTCAAAAGCGGTAGCCTAATTCCAGCTGGAGATTTAAATATTGCTGTTGACAAGTTGGATAATGTATTGCGGAGTGCTAAAGGCTACTATGAATTTGTGGGGACCAGAGGCCGTAGCCGTGTCATATTGAGATTTAACATAAAATCCTTCCGCAACAATTACGCGATAAGTGATTTGCTGAAAATGGATTTGAGTATTTACGCTATCAAGGTAGGCAGGACATCAATAGCTAACTTAAATGTAAACAAAGAATTGGGAATGGATATATCTGTTGTTCCCAGAGATAATCCTGATTATGAAGTGGAACAGGAAGAAGCAGAAACACAGACCAGCAATCAAATGCTGGATGTCTTTGATGTTTTGCTCGCAGGAGTTGAGGCTGATGACTGACAGAATAATTATCTTTTATGGATCAAAACGTGACTATGAAGCAATGGTGGATAGTGAGATTTCAGAAGGTGAAGTAACTATTCCATTTATGGATTTGATTCAGCATTATAACGCTCGGTTGAGACCAAATGAATCAGGCGTAAGAGAATCCGCATTGAGCCGAACAATCAAAGTAGATAATTGCATCGTTCGAGCAGATGATTACGGATCTGTGCTAGAACATGTCCTATCGAACTTTGTGACCATTGTAACATTAAATCATGACATTGGAACATTGTTTGTTCATAATCCTCCCAGGAGAGTTAGGGAGTCCTTATGCACAATATATAGGGATGAGATTGAATACCGTTATTCTGAGTATCCCACACTGACTAGAGGGAAGTTAAAGGAACTTTACTCTAACCTTGATAAAGAAATATTGGGTCAGGAGGTATGTAAGAAACAAATCGCAAGCGGTATATATCGACTTATCACAAACACGAATAATCGCCCAGTGGTTTTAATGCTGTATGGCCCTTCTGGCGTTGGAAAAACAGAGAGTGCAAAAAGCATTAGTAAAACGATGGGTGGCGAATTATTGCGGGTACAGTTTTCTATGATGCAAACCAATGAAGCGTATGAGTATGTCTTTGGAGCAGGACATTCTAAGGGCAGCTTTGCAAGAGATATGATGTCACGAGAATCAAATGTAATTTTGATTGACGAATTTGACAAGGTTAATCCCTCTTTCTACAATGCGTTTTATGAATTGTTTGACGAAGGTCGTTATGTCGATACAAACTATGATGTAAATTTAGGCCAAACAATTTTTTTGCTTACTTGTAACTTTAGGAGCGAGGATGAGATCAAAAAGATACTGGGACCCGCGATGTTTTCCCGAATCGGATGCTGTATTGAATACAAAGAGTTGTCTACTGAACAAAAACAGATCATTGTGAGTAGTTGGTATGATGAACTAATTGCAACATTAAGAGAAGACGAACAAGAGGTTATTGCTACTACAGATATCCGCTCATGGTTCTTGAAAAATGCAGAAAGATATGACAATATTCGCATTTTAAAAACCAAGATGGAAAATGCGTTTTTTGACAAATTAGTGGAGACTTTCATAATTGCGTGATTCTTGATTACGAACAAAAAATTTTGAATCAATCTGTTCGGAATCTCCATCTCATTTTGAAAAAGAAGAACAGCCACAAGTGTGTAGCTGTTCTTCTTTGTAATACTCTGAATGGCCATTTTGTTGTTATCTCTATGCGAGTGAGACCAGAAATAGTTTTTTGATATTTTCGGTGAATTTATCCTTGACAAATCCCGTCTTGATACCTCTCGTTGTTGTAATACGA
>CAJUJI010000119.1 GCA_910586875.1 uncultured Anaerotruncus sp.
CAGCCTTTTTTATATGGAAATTGCGGTTATTTTTTCCCACAAATTCCGCATAAACCCTTGCATCCTGCGCAAAATTGTGGTACACTAGCAAAGGTAAGAATAGAAACAAAGATGAAAGAGTGAGGTTGACCTCACTCTTTCGTTTATGTAGGGGAGGATTTTTGGTTTGGCGCAAGGCAAGGGAAAAAAGCCGAATACAGCCGCGGTTTGCACCGCATTGGCGCAGCCGGTTGCGCAGGAACTGGGGCTTTATCTGTGGGATGTGGTGTTTGAAAAGGAAGGCGCAGGCTGGTATTTGCGCTACTTTGTGGATAAGGATACGGACGGCGGAGTCACAATCGATGAGTGCGAGACATTTTCTCGCAGGATGAGCGACATTCTCGATGCTGCCGATCCGATCGACCAGAGCTATTGCCTAGAGGTGGGTTCGCCAGGGGTGGAGCGCAAGCTGACAAAGGATTGGCATTTTAAAAAGTACATGGGTGAGCCGGTGGTGGTTCGTTTGATACGGCCGGTGGAGGGTGTACGGGAATTTGTTGGAGAGCTTGCCGAATATCATGAGGATGGCAGCATTTCCATCAATTTGGATGAGGAAACCCAGATGACCTTTACGCTGGGAGAAACCGCGTATGTAAAGTTGTACATTGAATTTTGAGGATTATTTGAGATAAATGGAGGGGTCGGAAAATGGCTAGCAGAACCAAGGTAACGAAGGAAAAGGACAACAGCAACAGCGAATTTTTTGAAGCACTTTCCTTGATGGAAAAGGAGAAGGGAATTCCCGCTGTGCTTTTGGCAGAGAAGATTGCAACTGCAATCGGAAATGCGATACGCCGCGATATGGGCGCATCGGAGGACAGCATAGTAGAAATCAACCCTGAAACCGGCCGCTTTTATGTGGCGATGCGCAAAACGGTGGTGGATGATGTGCTTGACCCTGCGCAGGAGATTCTACCGGAGGAGGCGGCCAAATATGACAGCGGAGCAATACTGGGCGGCACTGTGGAGGTGCCGCTGGACACCAAACAGTTTGGCCGTATTGCAGCGCAGACTGCAAAGCATGTGATCCGTCAGGGCATTCGAGAGGTGGAACGCGGACAGCTGTTCGCAGAATACTCCTCCCGCCAGCATGATATCGTGACGGCAACCGTCCTCAAAACTGATGAGAAGAAAGGCAATATCACATTGGAAATCGGCAAGAGCGAGGCGGTGCTTCCCAAAAGTGAGCAGGTACCGGACGAAGCATTTGCAGATGGCGCGCGGATCAAGGTTTATGTGGTGGATGTGGTCAACGGCGAAAAAGGCCCGCGGATTATGATTTCTCGCACCCATCCGGGGCTGGTCAAGCGGCTGTTTGAGATGGAAGTACCAGAAATTTTTGATGGCACGATTGAAATTAAGTCGATCTCTCGCGAAGCCGGCTCTCGAACAAAACTTGCTGTTTGGAGCAATGACGAAAATGTAGATCCTGTAGGCGCCTGCATCGGCCCGAAGGGACAGCGCGTTTCCGCCATTGTGGAGGAGCTGGGCGGCGAAAAGATCGATGTAGTCAAATACTCCAACGAGCCGGAAGCATTTATTGCAGCAGCGCTCTCTCCTGCGGATGTGCTAACGGTAGAGATTGACCCAGACGGCGCGAAATCCTGTCGGGTTACTGTGCCGGATCATCAGCTCTCGCTTGCGATTGGCAACAAGGGACAAAACGCGCGGCTGGCGGCAAAGCTGACCGGCTGGAAAATTGATATCAAGCCGGAGTCTGGCTTTTATGGGGAAGAATAGCCCTATAAGGAGGGAGAAGGATGGCACAAAAGAAAATCCCTGTGCGGATGTGTGCCGGCTGTTCCGAGCACAAGCCCAAAAGGGAGCTGGTGCGGGTGGTGCGCACGCCCGAAGGGGAGGTGCAGCTTGATCTGACCGGTAAAAAATCCGGCAGAGGGGCTTATGTTTGTCCAAAACCGGACTGCCTAAAAAAAGCGCGCAAGGCGCGACGGATTGAACGGGCGCTAGACTGCACAATTCCGCAGGAGGTTTACGACCGGATGGAACAGGAGATGGAGCAGGCATATGAACCATAAATTGCTTTCGGCTATCTCGTTGTGCCGCAAGGCGGGCAAGCTCAGGATGGGGATGGATGTTGTACGGGAGGCGGTGCAGGATGGCTCCGCAAAGCTGGTGCTGCTCGCCAGCGACCTGGCAAAGCGTTCTGAAGGGCAGATTTTGGCGGCCTGCGAAGGGCGTAAGGTCCCTGTGCATACGCTGCCGCTGGATATGGAAGCGCTCTGGCAGGTGACCGGCAAGAAATATGGCATTCTCGCAGTTTGTGAGGATGGTTTTGCCAGAATGATAACGGGGCTACTGTCCGAAATATAACAGGATACCATCACAGGTGTGTTCTTTTATAGGCTTTTCGAGGTGGCAAAGCTGTCACGAAAAAAGCAAAAACAAGGAGGATTTGAATTTATGATAGAAAAGTATCGAGTACATGAAGTGGCAAGAGATTTGGGAGTTCAAAGCAAAGAAATTCTGGATCTGCTCGCTGCGAACTTTGATGGAGAGCGCAAGAGCATGACTGCGCTCAATGAAAAGGAGCTTTCGCTGGTGCTCAGCCATTATACCAACCAAAACCAGGTGGAAAGCTTTGACTCGTTTTTTGCGGCTGGAGAAGCCAAAAAGCAGGCGGCAAAGGAGGCGGCGAAGCTGGCTGCGGAACAAACACGCGCGGCACAGCAGGCTGCACTGGCAGCACAGCAGCGCCCACAGCAGTCTGCGGCGCCACAGCAGCAAGAACCCCAGCGCGCGCAGCAGGGCGGCCAGCAGCGTCCGCAGCAGCAGGGCGGCCAGCAGCGTCCGCAGCAGCAGGGCGGCCAGCAGCGTCCACAGCAGCAGGGCGGCCAGCAGCGTCCGCAGCAGCAGGGCGGCCAGCAGCGTCCACAGCAGCAGGGCGGCCAGCAGCGTCCACAGCAGCAGGGCGGTCAACAGCGTCCGCAGCAAGGCGGCCAGCAGCGCCCACAACAGGGCGGCCAACAGCGCGCGCAGCAGCCTGCGGCACAGCAGAACGGCAATCCGCAGCAGGGAGCGCAGCGCCGCCGTCCACATCCATCCGGCGCAACGGTGGATACCCGCGCCGGCTCTACACAGGTAGAGATGGAGAAGTACAACGAGAAATACGATAATCTTGCACAGAGCAAGCTGGGTGCGCGTGCGGAAAGCACCACCCAGAAACAAAAGCTGACCCAGCGCAGTGCACAGCGCCGCGGCAAGCCTGTGATGTCTCGCAAGGAGCGCGAGGATGCGAAAATGCGCAAGCTGGAACTGGAACGCCAGCGCCGTAAAAACCTGGAGGTTACGCTGCCAGAGGAGATTACAGTGGGAGATTTGGCGGCGCGGCTGCATGTCACCTCGGCAGAGATCATCAAGCGGTTGATGGGCCTGGGCGTTATGGCAACGGTCAATGAGGTGATCGATTTTGATACTGCGTCGATGGTTGCTATTGAAATCGGCGCAAAGAAGGTGGAAAAAGAGGTTGTTGTCACCATTGAGGAGCGGCTGTTTGAGCCGGAGGAGGACAGCGACGAAAATCTGATGGAGCGTCCGCCGATTGTAGTGGTAATGGGGCATGTTGACCATGGCAAGACCTCGCTGCTGGATGCAATCCGTCATGCTAATGTTACTGCGGGTGAGGCTGGAGGCATTACCCAGCATATCGGTGCTTACCAGGTTTTGGTGAACGAGCGGCCGGTGACCTTCCTGGATACCCCAGGACACGCGGCGTTTACCTCGATGCGTGCGCGCGGTGCACAGGTGACCGATATTGCGGTACTGGTGGTTGCTGCGGATGATGGCATTATGCCACAGACGGTGGAGGCAATCAACCATGCGAAGGCAGCAGGCGTTTCGATTATTATTGCAATCAATAAGATGGATAAACCCCATGCAAACCCAGATAAGGTCATGCAGGAGTTGACCGAATATGAACTGGTTCCAGAAGAGTGGGGCGGCGATATCCCATGTATCCGCGTATCTGCGAAAACCAAAGAGGGAATAGAGGATCTGTTGGAAATGATCCAGCTGGTTGCGGATACCAGTGAGCTGAAGGCAAATCCTGAGCGTATGGCAAAGGGTACTGTGATTGAGGCCAAGCTGGATAAGGGCCGTGGTCCGGTGGCTACCATTCTCGTACAAGGCGGCACACTGCATGTGGGCGACGCTGTTATTGCAGGCACCACCTTTGGACGGGTGCGCACCATGCTGGATGACCATGGTGAGAGGGTTGAAAGTGCAGGCCCATCCTTCCCGGTTGAGATTACCGGTCTGGACGATGTGCCAGAGGCGGGCGATGTGTTTAACGCGGTAGAGGATGAGCGCTTGGCAAAAGAATTGGTCGACCAGCGTAAGCACGAGCAGAAGGAACAACAGTTCAGCACCTATGAGAAGGTCACGCTGGATAACCTGTTCAGCCACATTTCTCAGGGTGATATCAAGGAGCTCCCAATCATTGTAAAAGCGGATGTGCAGGGCTCGGTTGAGGCGGTTAAGCAGTCGCTGGAGAAGCTTAGCAACGATGAAGTACGGGTTAAGGTGATCCATGGCGCGGTTGGCGCGGTCTCCGAGAGCGATGTGATGTTGGCAAATGCGTCGAATGCGATCATTGTCGGATTCAATGTGCGTCCGGATCCTGTGGCAAAGGAAAATGCCGAACGGGACGGCGTAGAGCTACGGCTTTACCGGGTGATTTACGACGCGATCAACGATGTAGAAACCGCGATGAAGGGAATGCTTGCACCCAAAACCCGTGAGGTTGATTTGGGCCGCGCAGAAATCCGGCAGGTATACAAGATCACCAATGTTGGTACGGTTGCAGGTTGCTATGTACTAGAGGGCAAGATCACACGTAATGCAGAAATTCGCGTGGTAAGAGATGGTATCATTATCGCGGATGATAAGCTGTCCAGCCTCAAGCGCTTTAAGGACGATGTAAAAGAGGTTGCAAAGGGCTATGAATGCGGTATGGCATTGACGAAATTTAACGATATCAAAGAGGGCGACATCTTTGAGGCGTATGAGATTGAGGAGTACCGCGAGTAAAAATTTCTCCGCACCGCATAAAACCGTTTGGTTTTATGCGGTGCGCGGCGACTAGGGGCGTTGCCCTGGGTCCTGCTGCTTTTTAAAAAAGGTGGCGACGGATGATTAAATTCAGGAGGCGGCAAAATGGGATCTTACAAAACCTCTCGCACCAGTGAGGACATGAAACGCGAGCTCAGCGATATTATGCGTTCACTCAAGGATCCGCGCGTAACGGGGCTACTCTCGATTGTTAAGCTGGATCTTTCGGGGGATATGTCACACTGTAAAGTATATATTAGCTCGATGGATGGACTGGATGCCGCTAAAAATGCGGTCAAGGGCTTGACAAATGCGTCCGGCTACATCAAACACGAGCTGAACCTACGCATGAAGCTGCGCAAATTGCCGGAGCTTCATTTTATTGCAGATGATTCCATCGCCCACAGCGCGGGTATCAGCCGCCTGCTGGACGATTTAAAATAAGGGGTTTTCAACCATGGATAGATGTAAGGATGTTTCGGTACAGCAGGCAGCGGCGCTTTTGCAGGCGCAAAATCACATTTTGATACTTTGTCATCAAAAGCCGGACGGCGATACGCTGGGCAGCGGCTTTGCACTGCTTTATGCGCTGCTGTCACTGGGAAAAACCGCTCGTATAGAGTGTTCCGATGGGGTTCCTCAAAAGTTTGCGTATCTTCATACGGATTATGACCTTACACATCAGCCGGAGTTTGAACCGGAATATGTGGTGGCGGTGGATATTGCAGATGTGCAGCTGTTTGGGGAAAGCACCGCCCGATATAGCGACAGGGTGGGACTTTGCATCGACCATCATCCCTCCAACAGCCGCTATGCAGCGCATCTGTTGTTGGACCCTAAAGCCGCTGGTACGGTTGAAAAGATCGAGGAAGTGATACGCGCATTGGGGGTAACAATAGATCTGCGGATAGCGACCTGTTTATATACCGGTCTGACAACCGACACCGGCTGCTTTCGCTATTCCAATGTGACCGCACGCACCCATTATCTGGCGGCGCAGCTGTTGGAAGCGGGCGTAGATCATTTCCCGATCGATAAGCTGATGTTTGAAACAAAGACACCAGCGCGGCTGGATTTGGAGCGTCAGGTTTTGGAAACGTTGGAATATGCGTTTGAAGGACGTCTGGCATTTTTGGTGATCACCCAGCAGATGATGGAGACGGCAGGTGCGCTGGAGGAGGACACCGACGGAATTGCAGCAATTCCGCGGCAGATTGCGGGGGTAGAGGTCGGTATCACGCTCAAGCAGAAGGGCGAGCGGTCCTATCGTGTTTCAATGCGCACCAACCAACAGATCAACGCTTCTGTGGTTTGCGGCAAGCTGGGCGGCGGCGGCCATGCGCGCGCGGCAGGCTGTACCATTCAGGCGGATTTGGAACAGGCAAAGGCGATGCTGCAAAATGCGCTTGCACCGGAATTTGCCCGCTGTGATGCGCAGGCTGGCAGGAAAGGCGATGGGTGAACCGATTGGCGGAGCTGAATGGAATTTTATGTATTGACAAGCCTGCGGGCTTTACCTCCTTTGATGTGGTGGCTAAGATGCGTGGAATTGCCAAAACACGCAAAATAGGTCATGCAGGCACACTGGACCCAATGGCAACCGGAGTGCTGCCGCTTTTTTTAGGACGCGCAACCAAAGCATGTGATATTTTGCCGCGCCAAGACAAAAAGTACCTTGCAACCTTTCAGCTTGGCTTGACCACCGACACCCAGGACAGCACTGGTACCGTTTTGTCACGCAGCCCTGTAACGGTAGGCAAGGCACAGGTGCGTGCCGCAGCGGCGCGGTTTGTAGGCGAAATTATGCAATTGCCACCGATGTACTCGGCTGTCAAGGTGGATGGTCAACGATTGTATGAGCTGGCGCGCAAAGGCGTCCAGGTGGAACGTAAAGCGCGAAAAATTGTAATTTACTCTCTGGAATTTACCGAATGTAATGATATTGAACATACTTATCAGATACAGGTGCATTGCTCAAAGGGTACTTACATCCGGACGTTGATCGCGGATATCGGAGAGGCACTTGGCTGTGGCGCTGTGATGACCGCGTTGCGCCGCACAATGGCTGCGGGCTATGTTTTGGAGGAGTGTATCACGCTTGCGCAAGCACAGCAGCTTGCGGATGCGGGAGAGCTGGGCTCTCAGCGGCTAGGAGCGCCGCTAATGCCGATAGGCAGCGCATTTACCAGTTTGCCGCGGGTTTTTTTGGGCAAATCGCAGGCACGCCTATTTTGCAATGGGGTGCGGCTGGATGCCCAGCGGATACAGATTACCCGGCAGGGTAAACCGCTGCTGCCGGAACAGGTGCAAGGGCACCTGGAGGTGGTCTCAAACAAGGAATTTTTGGGGGTTGCGCAATTGGTACAGGGAGAATTGCGCCTGGTCAAGCTATTTACATTGGAGGAATAAACGCCCATGCAAATTTACAACCAAATCCAACAGGCAAGGCCAGGGCAAACGCGCAGTGCAGTCGCCCTAGGCTATTTTGATGGACTGCATTGCGGGCATGAGGCGGTTATCCGGCGGGCAGTAGGCTATGCAAAGGAACAGCTTTGTCCAGCAGTATTCACCTTTACGATGGAAAAAATACATCCGAAACAAAAACAGCTGGGGAGTCTATTGCTGACCGACGCGGATAAATATGCGCTTTTGGAAAGCTGGGGGGTGCAGCTGGTGCTGGTACCAGAATTTTCCGCCTTTCAAAAGATGGACGCAGAAACATTTGTAGAGGAAATTTTGGTGCACTGCCTGAATGCAGAGGTGGTTTGCTGTGGCGCCGATTTCCGGTTTGGGAAGAATGCAGCAGCTGGCGTAAGCGAATTGGAGCGGTTGTGTGCCGTGCATGGGATTCGTACCGAGCTGGTTTCAGAGGTGCAGGTGGACGGCGAACGGGTGAGCAGCACCCGCATTCGCGCATTACTAAAAGAAGGCGCAGTGGAGCGTGCCAATCAGCTTTTGGGGCGTGCGTTCGGCTATCGGTTTGAGGTGGTGCATGGAAAGCAGCTGGGGCGCACGATTGATTCGCCCACCATTAACCAGCCATTTCCACAGGGGTTTGTTCCACTGCGGTATGGAGTTTATGCGTCAATCTGTTTTGTGGAAGGGGTCTGGCAGCCCGCTGTGACGAATATTGGGATACGTCCGACGGTGGAACAGACAGATGTAGTGAATTCAGAAACCTATATTGTTGGATTTTCTGGCGACCTTTACGGCCAAAAGGTGGAGGTGCGGCTGCTCCGGTTTTTGCGTCCGGAGCAGCGCTTCCCGAATGTGGAGGCGCTCAAAGCGCGTATCCAAGCAAATGCCAGAACATCTGCTCTAATTGCACAGGAATATTTGAAGAAACATTCTTTGTGAGCTTAAGATGTGCAGGAGTTTCGGTGCCCAGGTGCGCAGGAGTTTCGGCACCCAGGTGCGCAGAAGTTTCGGCGCCCGTCCGAAACTTCTATAGCTCCTCGCTGCTCGCCTAACGGCTCACCCGCGCTCGTCGCGGCGCACCTCATGGAGGGGGAGCAGCGCATCCCCCTCCATGGGCCACCCCCTGGCGAGGTAGAGCGTCCTAATGATTGGCGGGGCCCATTCGTGTAAATTAAACTGCCCTTTGGAATGGGGCAAATAGCTTACCCCCAAAGTGTTTCAGGAGGACCTGGTTGTAAAGGGTAGGGGCAAAGC
>CAJUJI010000120.1 GCA_910586875.1 uncultured Anaerotruncus sp.
GCAGCCCAGCCCGCCGCCGCAGGCGGCAGCCCCAAGCCACGCCACGCGCAGCGTGCCAAAACCCTACGCACCATGATTATACTATAAAAAAGCTCCGCTTTCAACTTTGCTCCTTTTAAATCTCATAATTTCAAGGTTTGTTCACAAACTAACCACATCCATTTTCAACACAGGAGGCTTATCATGAATCTATCCATCTCCCGACGCACCCTCGTGCGAATTGCCGGTTTCAGCGGCGCGCTGGCGCTTCTTTTAGGTGGCATCGCCTGGAAACAGCACCTCACCGCGCGCGACTACCGCGAGCAGCTTGAGCACACCTACACCCGCGCGCTGGGCGAACTTTCCAGTTATTTGACAAACATTTCCACCGATCTGGACAAGGGGCAATATATCGGCACCCCTGGCCAGCTCTCCCTGCTGTCAGCGCGCATCTGGCGGGAGAGCGGCGGGGCAAAATCCGCGCTTTCCACCCTGCCGGTCAGCGACCTGCAGCTGGACAACACCTATCGCTTCCTTTCCCAGGTGGGAGACTACGCGATGTCCCTTTCTAAAAAGGTGGCAGCTGGCGGCTCGCTCACCGATGGGGAACAGCAGAATGCAAAAGCATTGCAGCAATACGCCACCCGTCTGCGGGAATATGTGGACGATGTGCAGTGGAAAATCCAAAACGATCTGCTGCATGTGGCGGCACAGTCCTCTGCTCACGGCCAAGCCAGCGGCACCAAGGCGACACAGCAATCCGGACTTGCCAGCGGCTTCGAGGACATCGAACAGACGATGACCGGCTATCCCACGCTGATCTATGACGGCCCCTTCTCTGACCATCTGCTCACCCAGCATCCCGCTATGCTACAGGGACTGCCAACCGCCTCTGTGGAGATCGCGCAATACAAAGCGGCGGTTGCAGCAGGTCTGAAAACCGGCGACCTCACCCGCGCCGATGACGAAAACTCCAACATGCCCCTTTACACCTTCGCCGCTAAAGATCTGAGCATCGGCGTCACCAAATCCGGCGGCCTAGTTGCCTACCTGCTCAACGCCCGCAGCATCGGGGAGGAACGCCTTTCCAATGACAGCGTATTCCAATTTGCAGAGCAATACCTGCAACGGCTCGGCTATGAAAACATGCACGCCACCTATTATGAGACCAACGACGGCATCTGCACCATCAACTATGCGGCTACGCTGGGGCGTACCATCCTTTACACCGACCTCATCAAGGTGGGGGTCGCGCTGGACGACGGCGGCATCGTTTTTTATGATGCCCGAGGCTACCTCAACAACCACAAGCAGCGCACCCTGCCAGAACCGGCGCTCACCGCTGACCAGGCGCGTGATTCGCTCAACCCCAGCCTGCGGGTGCTGGGCTGCCGCACCGCGCTGATCCCCACCAGCGGCCGCAACGAGGTGTTCACCTATGAATTCCTGACAAAAACGCAGGACGAACAGGATTTGCTGGTGTACGTCAACACCCAAAATGGCGCGGAGGAACAGCTGCTCATTCTGATGAAAACGCCCAACGGCACCCTCACCAAATGACCGTTTCACCTTTATGCCGGTCTGGGGCCATCGCTGTGCACAAGCGGGGATGCGCTACCCGAAAAAGAGGCGCTCCAACAGGAGCGCCTCTTCATCAATCAATCCTCCGACCTTCTATAGGTCACCTTTGCCATCCGCTGCTCTACACGCGGACGGTCGCTGTAATCGGTTGGAACCGCGGCAATTTCATCCACCGTCTCGAGCCCTTTGACCACCCTGCCAAACGCCGCATAGGAGCCGTCCAGGTGCGGTGCATCGTCATGCACAATAAAGAACTGCGAGCTTGCGGAATTCGGGTCGCCGGAGCGCGCCATTGAAATGACCCCGCGGGTATGCTTGAGCGGGTTTTTCACGCCGTTTTTCGCAAACTCCCCCTTGATCTGCTCCTCTGAGCCGCCGTAGCCGGTCCCCTCCGGGTCGCCGCCCTGGATCATAAACCCAGGAATCACCCGGTGAAAAATCAGCCCATCATAAAACCCCGCCTGCACCAGCTTGATGAAATTCGCGACCGTAATCGGCGCATCCTCCGGGCAAAGCGCAAGCTCGATCTCCTTGCCATTTTCCATCTGAATGGTTACCAAATCCATACCAATTCCTCCTTATCGTTTTGAACCGTATTCCTGTTCACAGTAGATGCAGCGGTAGGTCAGCTTTTCACCCTCCGCCAGCCGGAAAACCTGCGGCAGCCCCTGCTCAACCGACGTGATGCAGCGCGGGTTTTTGCATTTTGCCACATTGATCACCTCATGCGGCAGCTCGAGCACCTTCTTTTGGATAATCCTGCCATCCTCGATCACGTTCACGGTGATATTCGGGTCGATAAAGCCCAGCACCTCCAGGTCGATGTCGATGCGGTCCTCCACCTTGATCATGTCCTTTTTGCCGGTTTTGTTGCTGCGCGCGTTCTTGATAATTGCGATGCTGCAATCCAGCTTATCCAATTCCAAAAGCTTATAAATTTCCATCCCTTTGCCCGCCGCGATATGGTCGATTACAAGTCCTCTTTGCAAGCTGTCGATCTTCATTCTTCCACCCCCAACATGGTCATAATGAGCGCCATACGCACATATTTTCCATACAGCACCTGCTTAAAATAGCAGGCCCGCGGGTCATTATCCACCTCGGGTGCGATCTCGTTGACGCGCGGCAGCGGATGCAGTACGATCATATCCTCTTTGGCCAGGCGCAGCTTGTCTATATCCAAAATATAGCTGTCCCTGAGCCGGATGTAATCCTCCTCATTGAAGAACCGCTCCCGCTGCACCCGTGTCATATACAGCACATCCAGCTTATGGATGACCTCCTCCAGCCGCTCGACCTCCTGAAAGGGGATTTTATGCAGCAGCAGCGCATCGCGGATATAATCCGGCACCCGCAGCTCCCGCGGAGAAATCAGCACAAAGCGCACCTGCTCATAGCGCATCATCGCTTTGATGAGAGAATGCACCGTGCGCCCAAACATCAAATCGCCGCACAGCCCGATGGTCAGCTGGTTCAGCCGCCCCTTGAGGCTGCGGATGGATAACAGGTCGGTCAGCGTTTGGGTGGGGTGCTGGTGGCCGCCGTCCCCCGCGTTGATCACCGGAATACCGGAATAAAGCGCCGCCACCATCGCGGCCCCCTCTTTGGGGTGGCGGATTGCGGCGATATCCGCATAGCAGCTGACCACGCGGATGGTATCGGCCACACTTTCCCCCTTGGCCGCCGAGCTGCTGTCAGCTGAGGAGAAGCCCAACACGCTGCCGCCCAGCTCGAGCATCGCAGCTTCAAAGCTCAAACGGGTGCGTGTACTCGGCTCGTAAAACAGGGTCGCCAGCTTTTTCCCCGTGCATTTTTGGGCATACGCCCGCGGATTTTGGATAATCCGCCCCGCCAGATCCAAAACCGCGTCAATCTCGGCCGGTGTCATGTCCATTGGCTCAATCAGATGTCTCAAACGAATCCTCCTATCTGTCTGTGTAACATGCAAAAGACCACAAAACGACCCCCACCGGTTTTTCAAACCAGCGGGGGTTTGCCTGTCTCAAATCAGCCAACCGCGTTTGCCAGCTCAGCGCGCGCCAACAGATCGTCAATCAGCGACACGAGATCTGCAATTTCCGGCTTGGTAATCTGCGCATCGGCGCCAAGCTGCTCGCCCTTGATGCGCATCTCCTCGTTAATCAGGGAGGAGAACAGGATCACCGGCAGCTTGCGCAGCTGCAAGTCTTCCTTGATCAGCTTTGTTAAGCGGTGTCCGTCCATCTGCGGCATTTCGATGTCGGTCACCACCAGGTTTACATGCGACTCCACCGGATCGCCACTGCTCTTAATCTCGCACAGATAATCCCACGCCTCCTGGCCGTTGTCGGTCTTGATGGTGTTGACATAACCCGCGCGGTGCAGACATTCCACAATCATCTTGGAAAGCAACATCGAATCCTCTGCGATGAGAATGACCTTTTCCGAATTGCCGCGTTCGCCCAGAACGTCGATGTCCTCCAGCTGGATACCGGTGGCAGGACAGATTTCCGAAACGATCTTCTCAAAATCAAGAATGGTGATCAAACGGTTTTCAAACTCCGCAATTCCGGTTGCGACCCCTTCGCCACCGCCGTAGATAATCTGGTTGGGCTTTTGGATCTTGCGCCAGGAGATGCGGTCGATGCCCTCGACGCTATGCACATGAAACGCAAAGTTCATCTCGTTAAAATTCGCGATAATAAAAATGTCATGGTCCTGATCGTCGGAGGGGGGCAGCCCCAAATATTGCGCCAGGTCAATCACTGTGATAACCTCATCGCGCGGTTTAAAGATCCCCTCGATCACCGGATGCGCATTCTGCATCAGCTTGACGGGGCTATACTTCATAATCTCGCGGACCTTTGCAACATTGATGCCAAAAATTTCGCCGTTGATGGTGAACTCCATAATCTCGAGTTCATTGGTACCGGACTCCAACAAAATTTCAGTTTGGTTGACGTAATTCATGGTTCCCCTCCTGTATGCTGCTGTTGCGGTCACTGGGCAAACAACCCAACCACTTCTTTTCTTATTGTACCACACCCAGAATAATAGTCAAATGGAAATTTTCAAAAATCCAACTTTTTTCAACCTCCGCGACTCCCGCTAACCAGCATAACACCATCGGTATTGGTTTGTCAAGCGCCGGCCCTTGCCCTAGCGCGGCGGGGTCCTGCGCGCGGCAGAGGGCCGCGTCAGCCGCCTACGCCTTGTGCTTTCCCAGATACGCTTCCTTCACCCGCTCGTCGGCCAGCAGCTGCGCGCCGGTGCCGGTCATTGTAATGTTGCCGGTTTCCAGCACATACGCCAAATCCGCAATTTTCAGCGCCATATTCGCGTTTTGCTCCACCAGCAGGATGGTGACCCCCTGCTTGTTAATCTCCTGAATAATGGTGAAGATATCCCGCACCACCAGCGGCGCCAGGCCCAAGGACGGCTCATCCAGCATCATCAGCTTTGGACGGGACATCAGCGCACGGCCGACCGCCAACATCTGCTGCTCGCCGCCCGAGAGGGTGCCCGCTGCCTGCCAGCTGCGCTCCTTTAGCCGCGGAAACAGCCTGTACACCCATTGCAGGTCCTCCTCGATGCTCTCCTTGTCGTTGCGCAGATACGCACCGATTTTCAGGTTTTCCAGTACGCTCAGATCCGGAAATACCCGCCGTCCCTCCGGCACCAGCGTGATCCCACGGGATACAATGCGGTCGGGCGAAAGCGCGGTGATGTCCTCCCCTTGCAGATGGATGCGTCCGGCGGCAGGCTTGACCAGTCCGGCGATCGTGCGCAGGGTGGTCGACTTGCCCGCACCGTTCGCGCCGATCAGCGTGACAATTTTGCGCTCCGGCACCTTCAGCGTGACCCCTTTGACCGCCTCAATGCCGCCATAGCTCACCTTTAGCCCATCAATTTTCAGCATCGTCAGCCACCCCCAAATATGCCTCTATGACCCGCGGATTGTTTTGGATTTCCTCCGGCGAGCCCTGGGCAATCAGCTTGCCAAAGTCCAGCACATAAATGCGGTCGGAAATCTGCATCACCAGGTCCATATGGTGTTCGATCATCAGCACGGTCAGGTCATAGGTCGTGCGAATTTTCCGGATAAAATCGGTCAGCTCCTGTGTCTCCTGCGGGTTCATGCCGGCGGCTGGCTCATCCAACAGCAGCAGCTTCGGCTCGGTTGCCAGCGCGCGCGCAATCTCCAGCCGGCGCTGTAGGCCGTAGGGCAGCGAGCCCGCCACCTCGTCCTTTAAATGTACCAGATTTTGCTCCTCCAGCAGCGCGATCGCCTCCCGCTGCATACGCGCCTCCTCCTTATGGCTCAGACGGAAGGTGGAGGAAAATACGTTGTGCTTTGCGCGCATATGCTTTGCAATCAACACGTTTTCCAGCACCGACAGCTTGGAAAACAGGCGGATGTTCTGGAAGGTGCGCGCGATGCCCAGCGCGGTGATTTTGTCCGGCGACGGGGTGAGCACCTGTGGGAACATCCCCTCATGCTCGCCCGCGTACAGCCGTTGCATCTTGCCCTGCGGATGATTCTCCACCATCGGCTGCTCTAAAAAGGACACCCGCCCGTTGGTCGGCTCGTACACGCCGGTGATGCAGTTAAAGGCGGTGGTCTTACCCGCGCCGTTCGGACCGATCAGCGCCACGATTTCCCCGCGATTGACCTCCAAATTCAGGTCGTTGACCGCCACAACACCGCCGAACTGCATGGTAATATGCTCCAGACGCAGAACAGTTTCGCTCATTTCGCCGCCTCCTTTTTGGCCGCCGGCCGCTTTTTAAACAGGTCGGGGAGCTCCTTATCCCCCATGATGCCGCGGCGGAAGAACAACACGACAATCATAATCACGACCGAAAATACCACCATCCGGAACCCGTTGCGCAGCAGCGGCAGCTTAAACCCGCTGGCGAGCACCACCTCATTGTCCAAAAAGCGCAGCCACCACTCGGAGCAGGCCACATACAAAAAGGTCGCGATGCAGCTTCCGGAGATCGAACCGATGCCGCCGATTACCACAATCAGCAGAATTTCATAGGTCATGGTGGAGGTGTAAACCATCGCCTGGGCGTTGTTGGCGTACATCGCGAACAGCGCGCCGCCTACCCCTGCAAAAAACGCGGAGATACAAAAGGACAGCATCTTGTGCTTTGCCAGGTTGATGCCCATCGCCTCCGCCGCAATTTCGTCCTCGCGGATGGCCTTAAACGCGCGGCCATAGGAGGAGTTGATCAGCATAATGATCACAGCAATGCACAAAATCGCAATCAGGAACGGGAAGAAGGTGGACAGATACAGCACCACCTTGCCGCCGGACTTGATATTAAAGCTGGTGAAGGTTGGAAAGCTCTTGATCATGTTCGCGCCGTTGGTAATCGGGCCGAGCGCCTGCCACTGGAAGACTGCGCGCAGAATTTCCGCAAAGCCCAGCGTTGCAATCGCAAGGTAGTCGCTCTTGAGCCGCAGCACCGGCAGCCCGATCAGCCAGGCAAAAAACGCCGCCACACAGCCCGCCAGAATCAGCGCCAGCAGCACCCCCAGCACCAGACTGATTGCGCCGCCTACCCCCTCGTTGCCAAAAATCGCCCCAAACATCTCCTGCAACGAAAAGTGAATGGCCGAACCGCCGTACAGATAATACACCGAGTCCCGCACGCTGGTTGGAACGGTGAGGATCGCGTAGGTATAAGCGCCCAGCAGCATGAAGCCCGCCTGCCCCAACGAAAACAGCCCTGTAAAACCGTTGAGCAGATTCATCGACACTGCAACCAGCGAATAAACCGCGCCCTTTTTGAGCACCGTAAAGAGCATGGAAACCGGTTGGAGCAGCTTTGGCAGCGAGCCTGCCGGCAGAAGGAAGCTCATATTTTCCAGCAGCACCACCACCGCGAGCACCGCAACCGCGCAGATCAAGGCAATCCAGGCGCCCTTTTTGCTTTTTTTCGCTTCTAACATCCCAGGCACCTCCTTAAACCTTATCGGTTGCCTTCTCACCGAACAGGCCGGTGGGCTTCGCAACCAGAATGACAATCAACAGCGCAAAGGTGAATGCGTCCACAAAGGTGGTCGCCCCCTCAAACGGCAGCGCCTTGATGATGTTCTCACAAATGCCGATCAAAAACGCGCCGATAACCGCGCCGGGAATCGAGCCGATGCCGCCGAATACCGCCGCAACAAACGCCTTCAAGCCAGGCATCGCGCCTGCGGTCGGTGTGATGTAGGGGTAATTGGTAAAATAAAGCGCCGAGCCAACCCCCGCCAAAAACGAGCCGATGATAAAGGTGATCGAAATGATCGAGTTGATCTTGATGCCCATGAGCTGGCTGGTTTCAAAGTCCTTTGCCACCGCCCGCATCGCCATTCCAATTTTGGTGTGGTTGATCAGCTGGGTCAGCGCCACCACCAGCGCCACCACCAAAAACGGCGTGATCAGCGTCACCCATTTGGTCGGTGTCCCCGCAATCGGCACCGACTCGGACAAAAACGGGATGGTCGGATAGTTCATCGGCTGGCCGCCGGTGACATAAGTCGCTGTGTTTTGCAGCAGATAGCTCACACCGATCGCCGAGATCATGACCGACATACGAGGGGCCGAGCGCAGCGGCTTGTATGCCACCCGCTCGATGAGAAAGCCGAGCCCCACTGTCAAAATCAGCACCAGCGGCAACGCAACCATCAGCGGCAAGCTCGCGCTCAGGTAGATCAGCAGCAACCCAGCCACCATAAATACATCGCCGTGCGCAAAGTTGATCAGGCGCAGAATGCCGTATACCATCGTGTAGCCAATCGCAATCAGCGCGTATTGCCCGCCTACCGAAACGCCGGACAAGAGAATAGATATTGCAAATTCCATAAGGTGAACCTCCTTTTATATTGATGCGAGACCGTCTCGAAAAAGGCCGCAGCAGCCGCTTTCGAGGCAGCCCCGTGCGAGGCTGTGTGCAGATAGCACAGATGGCGAGTGTGTTTACACTCGCCCGAATGGTTGTCTATTGACCGCGTCGCACCTCTCCCCACGCTGCAACCCGAACCAAAGGTTTCGTCCATCTCCCCCACGATGCAACCCGAACCAGAAGTTTCGTCCATCTCCCCCACGCTGCAACCCGAACCAGA
>CAJUJI010000121.1 GCA_910586875.1 uncultured Anaerotruncus sp.
GTGCCGAAAATACTTGGCGGGAAGCTGCCTGGGAAGATAGGTCTATGCCAGCACATATGCTGATATAGCTCAGTAGGCAGAGCACATCCTTGGTAAGGATGAGGTCATCGGTTCGAATCCGATTATCAGCTCCATAAAACCCCTAGAGTCATCGGGCTTTAGGGGTTTTTAGTTTGTAAGGGGATTTTTCTTCGGTATGAACGGTTTGGATTCTGAACTTGTCACAAGGATTTCTTTCGATGATTTCTCATTCAACAGCAGTGCGAAGCACAGAGGAAAGAACGTTGCGTGTTTTTATGATACTGGCCTTGCTGTATCCACCGACCGTGCAAGTTTGTCTTACCCCATCTTTTGTAAGAGCGGCAAAGAAGGTCTTTATTTTGTGCGGCTTTAATATTGATTTTGGCATATTCGGAAATCCAGCGTTCGAAAAATTCTTTCAAAGTGATCTTATTTCCGCTCATAAACAAGCCGTTTTTTACTTTGGCTTCAAACTGCTGTACAAATTCCTGTACAGCTTTTTCACGCTTTTTAAAGGACAAGCACGACTGATTCATCCTCAACTTAGAAGGTGCGGTTCTGGCGGATGTATTCACACCATCCCCAACAGCATGGGAGGATTCCAGCTTCTTCTGGAGAAGATACACAGTTGTGTTTCACTCCAAGACAGCATAAAAGTAGGGCTTGAGGCGACAGGGCATTACAGCTACAACATTCTTGGGTTTCTTCTTGACAACGGTCTTTCCACCTATGTCCTGAACCCTTTGCGCACAAACCTCTACCGAAAAAGTCTCAGCTTCAGAAAGACAAAGACGGACCGAGTGGACGCGCGAACGATTGCAGAGATGCTTTTGTCCGATACGGGCCTCAAGCCCTACACAGACACATCATACCACAACAAAGAATTAAAGCACTAACCAGATACCGTTTTGACAAGGTAAAAGAGCGGGCGAAGCTGAAGCAGTCCGTTTCCAGGCTGGTCTGCATCCTATTCCCCGAACTGGAGAAGCTGATTCCGACACTTCATATGGCGTCTATTTATGCGCTGTTGTCTAAGTTTCCGGGGGCCAAGCAGATTGCCGCCGTATACCTGACGAGATTGAAGACTCTGCTGGCTGATGTCTCTTATGGCCGTTACGGAAAGGATATGGCGATGGAAATCCGAGACGCCGCCAAGTACGTCTGCCACTGGGACCCTGCCTTTGTCGCCTATCTTGCCAAGAAACGAGCTGAGGGCAAGCATTACAGCATTGCCTTATCCCACGCTGCCAAGAAGCTGGTGCGGCTCATCTTCGCTCTGGAGAAATCCGGTCAGCCTTATTGCCCTGCAATCTAACCCCCAAAATAAAGGATGGTGGAGAAATTGGACGATTCAAAAAGAGGTACTGAGGTACAGGCTCTCACCTCCGCTGATGCTCTGGTCTACGCTGGCCTGGATTGGGAGGTCATTCAGAAGGATGTCTACACCAAGAACAGCTCCCCGATCTCTAGAGACAGGGAAAACGTCGGATTAGCATGGCATCCCGAAAAGGTTTCGTATTGCCCGGAAAGCTACTCGATAGCGGTCTGCCGTTGGCCCGAGTTTGGGTTTTCGGCATAGTCGCAAATTTGCTCATAGAACCAGTCAGGCAGGTTTCCTGCCCGAATCCGTTCAGAGACAGGAACCAGAGAGCGGGAGACATCAAAGACGTTACTGTGCATAAGACAATACCCCCTTTATAAAAAAGTAAGGCCACAGGGAAAGGGCGGTGGCCGTAAAACAGTATTAGGCAAAAGCCTGAAAACCTTGTGTTTTCAAGGGGCGGAGTGACTTCGGTCACGCCGTTTCCCCTTTCATCAGTTCATCCAGAGGGATGAAGCCCATGCCATCGTACTTGATGTGGATGCTCTGGCGGCGCTTGCCGCTGGACTTGTCCGGGGCATCCACATAGATGGCCTGCACCAGCTCCCGAAGGGCGTAGGGGTCAAGGGTCTCGATACCCACATACTTGTGCGCCTTCTGGATGAACTTCTCAATGTTCTCGTTCTGTCGTTCCTGTACTTCGATGTCCTGCCGCAGGGTGATGACCTCAGCCTCCAACTGCTTCTGCTCCGCCTCGTAGCTCTGGCTCAACATATCGAACCGCTCGTCACTCAGGCGTCCGCTGGCATTGTCCTCGTAAATCTTGATAAAGAGCCGTTTCAGTTCGGCGATGCGCTTCTCGTCCCGGCTGAGTTGCTTGCGGATGACCTGCAATTTTTCCGCACTCTCCAGCTTCATCTGCTGTTCCATCACGGTTTGGAAGTAGTCCTCGTGCCGGAGGATATACCCCATCACCAGCTGCATATGCTTCAGGACCAACTGCTCCAAAACCTTGACCCGGATGAAGTGGCCGCCGCATTTCTCTCTGTGCTTCTTGTGCAGAGAACAGTCAAAGAAGTCCTGAGCGAAGTCCCCGTTGTTGGAAGAACCATACTGCATCTTGGAACCGCAGTCAGCACAGCAGACCAGTCCGGAGAAGATACTGCTCCTGCCGGTGCGGGTCATGCGGTGCCGTTGCTGGCGGATCATCTGGACTTTCTCAAACACATCGTCCTCGATGATGCGCTCATGGGTGCCGGGGAAAACTGCCCGTTTCTCGATTGGCGTCTCGCGCTGCTTCTTGTCCCAGATGGAGTTGGTGTAGGTTTTGAAGTTGACAGTACAGCCTGTGTACTCCCGGCGCTCCAGGATTTTGACAACAGAACTGTCCTGCCAGCCATAGGGGTCCTTTGGGACAGGGTTCGGCGTGCTGCGCCCTTGCTGTTTTTTGTAGGCGGTGGGTGTCAGTACATTATCCGCCCGAAGCTGGTTGGCGATCTGCTGCGGCCCCCGCCCCTCCATGCACATCTGGAAAATGCGCCGTACCACCTGGGCGGCCTCCAGGTCGATTAGCCAGTGCTTCGGGTTTTCCGGGTCTTTCACATAGCCATAGGGGACATTGACTGTCAGCGGTACGCCGCGTTCACCTTTCGCCTTTTGAACAGCCCGGATTTTGCGGCTGGTATCCCGGCAATAAAATTCGTTGAACCAGTTCTTGATGCCCGCAAAATCGTTGTTGATGCTGTTCTGGTCGGCGGTGTCGAAGTTATCGTTGATGGCGATGAACCGGACGCCGTTCTGCGGAAAGGTGAAGTTGGTGTAAAGTCCGGTCAGCGCGGAATTTCTGCCAGCATCGCCTGAAAGCCAGGGCGGTCATAGTTTACGCCGCTGTAGCCGTCATCAATGAAAAACTTCGGATTGCCGAAATGGTGATCCTTGCAGTAGCTGAGCAAGATGCTCTTTTGGTTCTCAATGGACAGGGACTCCCCGGCCCGCTCGTCCTCCTGCGACAAGCGGCAGTAGAGGGCCGTGATTTTATTTGTTGCTCCCGACATTTCTGTCTCCTCCTTTATCGGAGCAACTGTCAGTACAGGATTGGTTGACTCTATTTTAGCATGACTCGCTGGATTTGTCACCGGCCCACCTCCATTGTTTCTGTAAAATTTTTGGCGGCGATGCGTTCAAGCCTGCGGACAAAACTCTCCGTCCCCTCATAGCTACCTGTGACGGTGTAGAGGGTGCCGCCGATCTCCTCCGTGACCGTCAGTTCCGGAATCCAGTAGGCGGACAGGTTCCGAACATGGATGCGCCCCGCTTCGTCAAACCGGAACCGATATTCGGCGGCTTCAATCGCCGTGTTTTTCTCGTTCATAAAATTTTCACTCCTCTCCCAAAAGTCAATGCTCGACTTCCTGTTTTCTTTGTTGTTCTCGGCACTGCTGGTCGTGAAGAACGGAATCCACCTTGTACTGAATATCCCGTAGCTTCTTCAAATCGGCATAGACAGGCTTCAATTCGGCGGTTTCGGCGGCGTACTGCTCCATGAGCCTGTCCAGTTCCGCCTGCCACTGCTTCGGGGTCAGCTTTTTGCTGGGAAGTCCGGCGTTGTCCAGCTTGCGCTTTACGGCATAAAACTGTCTGATCTCACTGTCATGCTCGGCCTTGTACTTCTCCTGTTTCTTTCCAAAACCGCCCTTGGCGGGGATGGCGTCAACAATGGGCTTTAACCGGGTGTAGTCCTCCGCCAGACGGATCAGGTCTTTCAGCTTTTTCATCAGCGCGGCTTTTGCCTTGGTGGAATCGTTCAAATCAAACACCCTATCGCTTATAGCGGACACAAACTCATGCAGTTGGTCGATAGTGAAAATGCCCTTGGATTCCAGAAACGAGAAATCTTCGGTATACCGCTTCAGGTTGCCAACTTTGGCTTTCTGCGAATATGCCCCAGCGTTGCGGACGGAATAATAGGTCGCCAGTGTCTGCGCCAAGTCCGGTGATTGCACCGTAGCCAATTTTTCTTTTGCTTCTGTCAGCCACGCCATCAGCCCGGAGATTTTTTGTTTGATACTGCGGAGCATACTGTTGGTGGCCTTGATCCAGCGGTTGAGGTCGCCTTTGTCGGTGCGGATGCCCCTTGCCTCCATCTGCCGGACAGCAGGGCCTTCGTGGACGGTGGGTAATTGCTCGATCCCTTGGCGCTCATAGCTACGGTGGTCGATGCGGCAGGACAGACCCTTTTCTTCAAAACGGGCGTTGCACAAATCCGCCCACGCCTTGCGCCATTCTTCCAATGTTTCCGGCCTGCCCCAATCTGTGGTGGGGACAGCGTTGAACACATAGTTGCCAGCCTCGTCCAGCACATAGACACGGTGCTGCTTGGCATCCCATTTCCCGTTTTCTTTCAGAGGGCGGATGGGACACATCACATGAAAATGGGGATTGGCGATACCGCCGTCCTCTTTGTCCGGCTGATGGACGGAGAAGTCGCAGATCATGCCCCGGCTGACAAGCTGCTCCAATAAAAATTGCCTTGCAAGGGCGATGTTCTCCTCCAAGGAAAACTCGTTCTGCAAGGCAATGTCAAAGCTATATGCCAACTGTGCCTGGGGATGCTGCTCCGCTTTCTCTACAGCGTTCCAGAGTGTCTGGCGGTCTGCGAACGACCGCGGGGCGTGGGGCGGCAATAGGATTTCAGAATGGGATACACCGCCCTTGCGGGTGTAGTCGCTGGCCTCGCCGTAATACTCGCTGAACAGCTTTTCCCCGGAACGGTAAGCGGCGGAGGCGATGGCGGACTGTCCCGCGCTCCGCTTGATCTGTGTTGCGTGGAAATGGTAAAGAGCGATAATCAGTCACCTCCCGATTGCTCAGCGGCGTTGTGAGCGTTGACCGCCTCCATCACCATGCCTTTGATTTCCAGCATGGAGAAGATGCGTTCCACAAGGGAGAAAAACTCGACTTCGCTCAGCACCTTCACCAGCGGGGACACACTCTCCACAGCCGCGCCGCGGGTGATCAGGCGGTGCGCTCTCGCGGTGCGTTCTCTCTTTTTGTAATACTGCTCCCGGTTGCAAAGACGCTGATATTTGTGCTGTTCCCGCATGAGTCGCTGTTCAGCTTCGAGCTTTTTCAGTTCGGGGCTTGGCTCGTACATTCAGATGACCTCCTTTATTTTTGATGCTGATATGAAAAACCGCCTGTCAGCTTTGACAAGCGGTTACGATATGCGTATGTAATTTCAAAGGGGATAGCCGCAAAGTGGTGTAAGGGGCGGACAGCCCCTTGTTCGGAGCGGAGCGACGGAAAACGGCCCTGACTTTCGGAAGTCAGGGCCGTTCAGCCTTGCAGAGCGCACATACGGGGAACACCCAGTGCGCCCTTTGGGGAATCTAAACGGTCTATCTTATTCTTTGCAGGAGTATTCATTCCCGTAAAAATAGATAGATAATTCAACACTCATATCTTGAACCCTCTTTGGAACTTCAAACATAAAAATTCCTTTTCTTGTTTCCAAAGGGGCTATGTTCGTTATGTTTGCATAATCAAAACCAGCACCATCTTTTTCTTCCAAACACATATTCGCAGTATATTCGTACTTGCCATCAAATATAACTTTTATGGAAATCATATCATCTGCACCAATATCTGATGCGGAGATGTTTGTCAGATTACAGTAGACAACAAAGTAGATATCATTTGCTGGATCATCGATGGGATAATGTGTATAATATCCAGAGGTGTTTGGCGGCAACACGTCCAGCAGCGGCATATCCAGTACCACGATGTCGATGCCCTTTTCCTTGGTGAGGATGCGCCACTGTTCCAGAATTTCGCCATAATTCCGCCCCAGCCGGTCGATGCTCTTGATGTAGAGCAAATCGCCCGGCTTGAGTTTTTTCACCAGCTTCTTGTACTGTGGCCGGTTGAAGTCTTTGCCGGACTGCTTGTCCATAAAGATGTTCTTTTCAGGAACAGACATTTCACGCAATGCGATCAACTGGCGATCCTCGTTCTGTTCCCTGGTGCTGACACGGATATATCCGTAGATATTCGCCAATTTCTCACCTCCGCTGCTCGATTTTCTTACGCTGTGCTATGCTAAAGTGGTGCGGGTCAAAATGAACCGCACCACTTTAGCACGGTAAAACTGCTCATAAGCAAAATCAACGGGCCGTTTTGACCCGTTGATGCTTGTGCTGATGATATGGTGCGGGTCAAAACGACCCGCACCACAATACCGAAAATCAACGGATAACCTTTCTCCGTTGATCCTATGCTGCGACAGTTGGTGGTGACCAATGTGGTCACCACCACAAATTTCGGAAGCCGCTACCGAAAATCGCTGATTATAGCTGTTCTATCTCGAAAAAGTGGGATGGACAGAATTTGTCCACCCCATGTTGATGGTATCAGTGGTTCGTTTTGAACCGCTGATTTTTGGTAAGTGACCAAATTGATCACTTACCAAATCAACTTTGGTCACCTGGTCTTACCTCTCACGCTTCTTCCAGATGATGTCATAGCCCAGCGCATCGGCCAGTTCCACAGCCTCGCCGTAGCGGAGGGAACCGCGCCGCAGTTTGCCGGACAGATTGGGAACACTAGCGCTCCAGCCGTATTCATCCGCCAGATAATCCACCACTTCCATCATGGTCATACCCGCCCGGACAATGTAGGACTTGATCTCATTTCGATAGGTTTCCGCTTTTTTCATGTTCATGTGAAAAATTTTCCTTTCTTTCGCTTCGCTCTGTGGGATAATAAGTATACGAGTGTGCGCTATCTGTTTGCCACAGGGCGTCGTTTGTCGGTATTAGGTTGTTTGTTCAGATTTTCGCCTGTGATGCCTTGCTCACATGAGCGGCCATTTGACTTTACCAATGGGTGCGCTTTTTCATCAATTAGCAAAGCTGTTTATCGGACGGCATACCACATTCACCATTGAGCACAGCGCTCTTTGATGCAGATACAGGTACGCAAACAGCCGATTGTTTGCAGATTTCACAAGGCTTGAATCTAAACTGGGATTTTAAGACGCCGTTCTCCCCGAATGCCATTCCTGCCCGGAATCTCACCCCGGCGTATTGCTCCCCTTGGCGCGCTCCTATCATGGCGGCACTTTGCCGGAAAGCATATCCCATTCGGATGGTCAGGCAATTTTCAAGGTTCAATGGTGTGTGTCAGGTACATTGTAGCGAAAAAATACTCCCCTTCCCGTATATCCAAGAGGGTGGAAAAGGGCGGCAAATCAGCGTGATTTCCACGCTTATGAACAGAGGGCAGAGATGGAATCAAAATTAACGATACAAGAGCGTTTAAAGGACTTACGGGTCGTTGATCGGGGTCTGAGCCTGGAACAGCTTGCAGAGCAGACAGGGCTTTCCAAATCCGCCCTCGGCAAATATGAGTCTGATGATTTCAAGGATATAAGCCCCTTTGCCATCGTGACGCTGGCAAAGTTCTACGGCATGTCTACCGACTATCTGCTGGGACTGACAGAAAACAAAAATCCCGCAAACGCAGAGCTACAAGCCCTGCATCTGCGGGATGATGCAGTAGATGCGATACGGGATGGGAAATATAATAAGCGGCTGCTGTCTGAGTTGCTGGTGCATGACAAATTCCAGCAGTTAATGGTCGATGCCGAGGTCTATGTTGACCGGATTGCCGACAGCAGGACCAACGATATGAATGCCATGCTTGAAGCGGTGCGGCAACAAGTCATTCAGCAATATGCCGCAGAGGATAGGGATTTGCATACCCGGACGCTGGCTCTTGCTCAAATCCAAACGGCAGAGTATTTCAAACAGGGTGCTGTCTAATGTTCTTACCGCATATTTTGTTAAAAAACCTTCCGCATCGAAAATGCAATCTTTTCAACTTCAAGTTTCAAATGAGGTTCAAAAAGACATTATTGAAATAATATTTCCGTATGTTGAACAGCAACTGGAAAATTCGACTATTGTGGAACACAATCCGGTGGGGGTAGCTGATGGAGAAATAGAATATCTGATGAAAAATGACATCGAGCAGATTACAACATTCTTGCAAAGTATAGAGGGTGATGCTGTCTATAAAGATATGTCTTTACTTGAGATATCAAAGATTGGTTTCTATTGCTTTAAAATTTCACATAATGACAAGACGATATATATGTTCCGCCAATTTTCTAAAATGAAGAAATTGAGAAGAGGCTACATAGCCAGATTTTTTAACAATGAATTAGCGGCAATGGATGGGGATTTTCTTGGAATCGATGAAACTACAGATATAATTTTACAAAGTATATATCTTTAATCACATTTCATTG
>CAJUJI010000122.1 GCA_910586875.1 uncultured Anaerotruncus sp.
CCCATTCTCCGTTTCAATTCATGCCCCCGCGAGGGGGCAACTTGACATGATACCACTCGCGTGCTACCATGTCAACGTTTCAATTCATGCCCCCGCGAGGGGGCAACCAGGGACAAGGACGGTAATTTCCAGGTGTCGCAGGTTTCAATTCATGCCCCCGCGAGGGGGCAACTATGCGCCAATCCTTCAGGTGGCCGGAGGGCTACAGTTTCAATTCATGCCCCCGCGAGGGGGCAACCCATGGAATGCTCATTGTTGTTATCAATCACCTTGTTTCAATTCATGCCCCCGCGAGGGGGCAACGGAAATTTTTCAAGAATTTTAGAATCACCCACTGAGTTTCAATTCATGCCCCCGCGAGGGGGCAACCCAGTTTCTTCATCGGGATTGATTCTCCGATAATGTTTCAATTCATGCCCCCGCGAGGGGGCAACAGCAAAAACATATAAAATATTTTGCTAAATACTGGCATTATACCAAAAGAAAAGATCTTATAACATCATAAATTATATAGTTCTGATTTTATAAAGGAGAAAATTCTCAATTTCCATTAAAAACACACCTTTTTGATGCGCGAAAGGGTTCGGAAAATATGTGACGCAGAGGTTCGTGCAAGGAAAACGGAGCTATAATATCAAATCTCCATCTTGCTGTATCCGCAGTGGCTTTCCCAAACTGTCAATTCTGTGTTTATAATGCGTTCCTAAAAGGTAAAACCGAATACTGTCTTGTACAGGGTCAATAACAGTGTTTAATCGTTGCTTGAGCTGAACAAATTTGGCTTGATCCAGCATTACCTCGAACACTGAGTTTTGCACACGCACACCCATACTTTCGCAGATACGTGCAACTCGACGCAGACGTTTGGCACCAGCAGTTTCAGTCACATCTACATCATAGGTCACAACGACCATCACAAACGATCACCTCCACAAAATCTAGAAATAAAAGCCAACCCATCACCGCCAAGCGAAAGGAGGGTATTCGTCCAGATCACCACGCAGGGTTCGGGCTAGTAAGGTAGCCTGGGTAAAGGGGATCATGCCAATCAATATTTTCTCCTTTAAAAAAGGATGCTGGATGCTTTCCCGCTTGCGGGCCTGCCAAGAGGACAAGATCATCTTTCGTGCATTTTCGGAGATGGAAAACTGTCCCGCTTCATTGCAAAAGTCCTTGGCGCGCAGCTGCCCGCGATTGAAAAGCGCCAGGACAAAACGGTCGCATAAGGGGGCGCGCAGTTCCTCCATCAAATCCAGCGCCAACGCTGGTCTACCAGGGCGCAATGTATGCAGAAATCCACAGGCAGGGTCCAGGCCGGTGGCCTCTAAAGCGGCCTGCATATCATTTTTTAGCAGCATATAGACAAAGGAAAGTACGGCATTGATCTCATTTTTTGGAGGTCTACGAGAACGTTGGACAAAACGAAGTTGTGGATCTTTGGCCCTGAGCATATCATCAAAGCAGCCAAAATAGGTCTGTGCAGCTGCCCCTTCCAAACCACGGAGAGAATCTATAGAAGAACCCAGCACTAGTATTTCGGTCATTCCGGCGATGGTATTGGCGGCTTGTCGCAGCCGGTCAGCTGCCTGGGAGTCATGAGACTCCCGTGCAGCGCGCAGCAGCATATTTTTTTCATTCAGCAGCTTGCCGCATAGGAACCCAGACGCATAACGGATACAGGCAATAGGATCAGAAGCGATTAGAAATTGTTGGCGACGGAGCAAAATATTCCCGCTGACCGGTCCATAAATTCTACCGTAAAACTGTCCGTTTTCAGACAGAAAGCTCAACGCGATACCGTTTTGTCCACAGAACCGAATCAATGGAGTAGAAACGGTGGTATTGCCAAAGCAAAGGATGCTTTCAATGGTGTGTGCTGGAACACGGACCTTTTCTTCACCTCCCACTCGGATCCCAATACATTCATTTTCCCAAAAGAGATAGCTGTCTGGAGTCAAAACATAAAGTGTATTTTGTAATGGCCGTATGATGTCCTCCTCCTTTCGATGTCAGACCTCTGATGGACTACCAGCAAGCTCCTGCAACAGCTTGTGGCGGTAGGCAACTGCAAAAGTGGTCAGCTTTGGCATACAGACCTCCTGCATGGAACATTTGCCACAATGTTTACCTGGCTTTGCAGATGGAAGACCTTGGGTGTGCCAAAGCTGCCACAGCGCCTGGATCGTTTCAAGGGTAGCCTGGCGAAGTTCGGGGGTGAAAGCAATCTCCTGCCGCCGATGGGACTGGATATAGAATAAAGCCCCCTTATGGATTTTGGCATCATACATCTCTTCCAGGCACAAAGCTTGGGCGCAGAGCTGCTGCATATATTCGGACTCCTGCCGCAGGGGACCATGTTTGTACTCCACGGGATATAGAATATATCTGGATGGCTCCCCCGGCAAAGGGACTCCATCCGGTGAAGCGCTTGCCTCCACACAATCACATTTTCCAGATAAGCCCAGTGTATTGGAGACGACGGGGAACTCATAAAAGGTCAGTAGATCACTGCGGCGTTCCACCCGATGGTCATGGGTGCGCTGATGCTGAAAGCGCCCCTCCGCAGTATGCTCATTTTCCATCCAGAGCTGCTGGTTCATCAGCAAGCCCGCCCGCCGCGGACAGTATCCATATTGGGCAACATAGGAAAGGGGGATCCGCTCCTCATCTTCCATCGGTCAACCAGCTTTCATCTTCCGGCAACCGGTCCCAGATGATGGGGGAAAAGGCGCCGGTCTGAAACCCTACCTGCACACCGGCAGGCAGTCGATCCAATGCAATAACCGCTGTATAATCTCGATAATCGCGGGGTACCGAGACCTCCTCCTTGCGACGCACCTGCACGAGATCAAAAAGTTTATGGGCGGGAGCACAACCCAGCAAAGCCTGCCGGCAGCGCTGTGTCTGGTCGGTATCAGTACCAACGTGTTTAAATAGGATAAGCGGTGAGACCACCGACATCTGCCCCTTGCTAGCAGAGCGGTCATGTTCATACATATTGAGAATCGCTTCACACAGAGCCTTGAGATCATTTTCTCCAAAACCGGTCTCTCTGGCTAGATTGCCACTGATGAAACCACGGATTTCATAGAGCCCAAAGGGGATGAATTGTTTACGGCCCATGGTACGAAGCTGATCTTCTGGCTGTTCATCCTCCCACGCCTGGTGTTTTTCAAAATCACCATCTTTGGGACCATCAGCAACACACATGCGGGTGATTGAAATATCCTGTACCAGAATGGGATCAACCGAACGGCCAAAGGCCAGCTGCACAGGTCCTCGCACCTGACCTGCGTTGGCACCGGTAGAAAGCACCGCGCCGAAGGTGCGCACATCATAAAAGTGATCGCAGCAATATCTGCGGGCAGCATAGGTCTTTTCTTTGCCCTTGGCGCAGCCCGTGTCAATCTCTGACTGCGTTTCTTCATAGGCGCGGGCGATGAACTTATTGATATTACTGGCCTGCTGCATAATGATATCCATACCAGGCTGACCCTCATAAGCGATCTGTATGTAATTGCGGATCCGACGCTTGGTAGCTACATCGGTGATGTATCCATACATGGTTTGAGGATCAACACGAGGAGCGTTGCCCATATCGGGATCTCCATTGGGATTGGCGTTGATACACTGGACATAATACATAAATTCATAACGGTTTTGTAAAGCCATCTTTTTTTCCTCCTTATACTTCAGAATCGTCCGTGCTAGCAGTGCAGGTACTTTGGGCAGGCTTGCACAGCGCTGCCCGTTGCTGGTAATATCCCAGCGCGAATTCCGACTGGCCGCGCAAGTCCAAGGTAGCAGGGAGCGGGGGTGTAATCCTTTGAGAGATCTCCCCCAAAAGATTTTCATAATAACCAGCAAGCTTTTCATTTTTTAGCTTAGCCAGATGATGTTGGCACAGGGAGCTCAGTCGGCCTAGCACCAACGCAGGGGTACAACTGGCAGAGGTATAATAACGCTGTAAAACACCAGCGCCAACATTGCCCATCGCTCTGGATTGGATAGCGGCATATACCGCCATCATACGGCCGCACTGGTAGGCAGCAGAGGGGTAATCAGGGGTCAAATCAGGTTGCATGGAATATCCTCCTTTTTTTATGGCGTCCTGACGCAACAGCCAAACCTTTAACAACTGGCAAGCCCGTGCGTCGGGTATAGGCTCTCTTCTTTCATCGTTTTCTGCGGCACTCACCATCCGGGTGCGGATGGTTTGTAGCGCTTTGGCGGCTACCTGGTCCGGCAAAGGGCTGTGGTTCAGCACCGCAAGGATCATTTGTGGCTCAAGAGCGGCCAATTCCTTGGACATCTGCTCGCTCAGATTACCGCCCTTTTGAGGCTTTACCAAGCGAGCATTCAGCTGTCCCAGACGTGGGCGGGGCAAAAGTCCTTTCCCATCGCCGGAAACCAACTCGAGTTCATTCCACCAAGCGGTTAGTGCCTGGTGGAGCTCCTGAAAAGTTCCCTGTTGCCAGACCCGTACCATAATTCGTCCCCCTGCTCCGGACAGGGCTAGAATATAGTATTCATTTTCCAATACAGCTGTGGGCATTTCTCCTGTGTAAAGGCTTTGCAGCAGCCGATTCGCTCTTTCCGTGGCTATGGTAGCAGATAAAGCGGTAGCGCCATCGTCGCTATCGGTGGTGTCCGACTCCTCCTCGCCCCAGCCGCCCAAAAAATCATCCAAAAAATCTGGAATCTCTTGAGGCAGAGCACGCTTATACCAGTGCAGCCATTTGGCACCTGCAAGGATGGGGGCCTTTTGCGTGACGCTCAGATCCTCTAACGCAGCATTGACAGCGGCAATGGCGGATTCGGATACCGGCGCGTTTGCTCCCTTTGATCTTCCATAGGAACAGAATGCGTTCTTGTCAAAACATAATACCGCATCTCCACTGGAATGACCACCTACTGCCCGTAAACCAGATGTTTTTGGGACGGTGGCTACTGGCACAGTCAGATCTCCTGTAATAAAACAACGCTCCTTTTGGGTCGTTTTCTGTGTGCCACGTTGCTGGGCGACATAATCGCACCACCAATCCCGATAACTGTCGAGGCTCTCCAAAGCGATGCCATCTACCTTGTAACCAATGGTGTCATTGGACTTTATTTTGTGCTTCTCTAGCGCTTCCTGGATAGCCTCTACGGTTTCTGAATGGGTCAGCGCAGTGTGTACTACATCGAACAAAGGCTCAACAGCTGTCCCTGCAACTAGGGAATCCAAGAAAAACGCATGTTTCTGCGGCTTTTCTTCTGTCAGGGAAATGAGCGCTTTTTCCACCAGTAGGTTACATTTAGAAGTTCCCTGGGCAGCGGAACCCAGATCAGGACAGAGAACTGCTTCCATCGGAGGGGGGTCAATTCCCAAAAACTCCCCCTCGCGATCTAAACATACATAGGCTTTTGGCGTTTTCCGTTTAAAGCCAGGGCGGGCGATTAGTTGGCGATCCAGTGCATAGGCATATAATTCCTGAAGCATATCATATCACCTCCGGGCGCAGGATCTCTGGGCTATCAAAGGGTGGGATGCACAGCACCCCTTGCTGTAACCTAGCATGAAACAGGGTCACATACGGTTTGGCTTTTTCCGTTACCTGCCATTTATGCAGATCAAATACATCATATAGCATCAGCCCTAGGTCCAGGTCTAGGGAGATAGGCTGTGTCTCCCCATCTGCGAGCGCGAAATAGGCTACAAATTCCCGCAATCCTAACGACGGTTGATAAAAGCATTGTCCTCGCTGGATGCGCCGCAGGGCCTGATTGTAAAGGCGTTCCTCCGGTTCATGATAATCTGGCTGACGGCAAATAGATGCGTGCACCCGATAACGAACATCTCGTAAGGCCACCGTTTGTCGCTGGGTACGGCCCTTATTGCCATCTTCTCCAGCATAATCCACAAGAATCGGACCGTCGGACCGTGGGCGGCCATCGGCTTTGACCGACAGCACCTCTTTTACCTCGTTGCGTTTGAAGCTGATGTACCGCAGTGGCCGAAGCACCTCAATGCGGTTGATTTGCCAGTAAAATTCCTGAGGCTTGCTATAAATGGCACTCAATAGCCCTCGCATCGCTGATGGGGTCGGCACAGGGTAGGTCAAGCGTTCCACCTTGGACTCTGGGCGGGAAAAACAGGCAAAGTCTCCCCAGATATCTACAGCAATTTCTCTCACAGCATCACATCCTTTCTGGTTCAATAAATTTGTTCGGTAAGGGCATCCAGGTGCAGACCTGTGCGTTGACTGTCATATTGTTTGGAATCACGCAGAAGGTAGCAGCCAGCGGGGGTTGGGGGAATGCCATAACGAGCGGGGGTATGCAGCTGCTCGCAACAGTCAAAAACTAATTTTTTATCGAAACAATTCACCATCAAGGGAGCAGCTTGACGCAGCCAGTCACCGGTGATACCATCGGCAGCAGCCTGACATAGCCGGTCATATAATGCTTGCTCCTCCAGGTAGGGGACAATCACTGGTACACCTGTCTGCTGGATAAGCTGGTATTGTCTCTGTGTTTCCTGGAAATCGCCAATTTCAATCGCATGGGTCAAATCAGGTTTGTCATGCAACTGACCGTCTTGGTAAAGAATGGTATAGTATTCACGGATATGGGATAGATCATCCAAATCGATAGGGTGACGGGCCAGGAGGGTGCGCACAGCATTTGCTCCTTGGCGGTAGAAATCCTCCGGATAAAGTCGCTGGTCCTGAGCGGGATCTTCTGTTTGAGGAACGAACACGGTCAGTTTTCCCCGACAACGAGCATCATGGCGGTTACAACGTCCGGCTGCTTGGATGATCCCCTCTAAAGGAGCCAGCGCGCGGAACATAGAAACAAAGCTGATGTCTACACCCGCTTCTATACATTGTGTAGCTGCCAGATAGCATGGCAAACCGGCCTGCAAGCGGTAACGTATCTCTGTGAGGACCGCTGTGCGGTGTGCAGGGCACAGGTCGGTAGAGAGCAGAAAAACAGAATCCGGCGGACAAAGCTGCTGCAAAGCGGTATAAACATTGTGAGCATGGCGGCGCAGATTGACAATGACGCAGGCATTGGGGGTTTGGACGGCCTGGTAAGCAATTTCCGAAAAGGAGATCGGCTCCATCTGCCAATGGCAGTCCACCCTGCGAGCAGCGTTAAAGAGGGATTGGACATCTGGCACCAGTTCACGGGGAGTCCAGGTGGAATCTGGCAAAACATCAAAGGCGGGTTGGGTGGCGGTGGAAAACACCACTGTGCACCCCCAATACCTGCACAACGCCTGGAGGGTACGAAGAGTCGCACCCGCTAATGTCACTGGCAAACTTTGCGCCTCATCAAACAGGATAACACTGCCAGCAATCTGGTGAAGGCGCCGACAATCCGGACCGCGGCAGGAAAACAAACCCTCAAAAAATTTGACCGAAGTGGTGACGATGCAGGGTGCGTCCCATCTTTGCGCTAGGTCCCTGGCAGCTTGTTCGTCCTTTGGTGCCATTTGACTATGGTCCTCTAGTAGCTGCGGGATAATTTTGCGATAGATGGCAGCATTCTGCTCAATGATGGAAATAAAGGGTAACACAAAGATCATCCGCCGTCTACCATGGAGAATCTGCTGCAAACCAAAGGCAAGCATAGCAAGAGTTTTACCTGCGCCAGTAGGTGCTGTAAGGGTATAGGTGCCGGGAACGGCTGTCGCACCAGCGGCCTGACAAAGTTGGAACAGCCTGTCCCGTAAAACGACAATTGCCGGGTCGCAAGAAGCAGCGGCTTGCTGCCGTAAGGTCTGGCGGTAATGTTCCAGTGATTCCCAGGCGGCTGTCACATCCAGCGGTGGAGCAGAGGTTTGTGTTAGATAATTGGGAGAAAAATGTTCAGCGGAAGCACTGTAATCTGCATCGGTCAACGCAGAGTAAAGAAGGCGGGTGTATAGCATCCATTCTAAAAAACCGACCTGTCTCAAAGGAGGTAAATCCGTAGGAAACGGTCGGTAAGTGGGCAAAGCATTTTTATTTTCTTTGATAAAAGCCTGAAGAGCTATTTGGCAGGCAGGATCTTTGGCACTGGGAATAGCATAGCACTGCCCATCAGGACTTTTTCCATCGGTATGAGCAGTGAGCCAGGCGTCCAGCTCGCCAGTGTCAAAATTTGTTAGAGCGCTGTGATGGGCGCGCACAGCCAGAGCTAGTGGAAGTAGCCCCAAAGCGGTATTGTTCCCATTGCGGCATATTTTGCCATACAACAGCGCTGCACCAGGCAAAGCATGATCAATGTGTTGTGCACGCCCTGCCAATACATCCTGAAAACGATCGCTGTATTTCCCAAAATCATGAAAAAAGCCCATCCATTCCCCAATGGACGCATCACCTAATGTGGCACAAAAAAGTCGACACAAGTCAGCGGTGCGCTGGAGATGATGGGCTATTGTTTCTTTTTCACCAGCTTGGTTTGCGGAACGGGCGTAATAGGTCATAATAAAATACCCTTCTGTCGAGATCACAATATTGTACAAATTCTATAG
>CAJUJI010000123.1 GCA_910586875.1 uncultured Anaerotruncus sp.
CATTTATTCCCTTTTTTCTATTACCAAACATCTATTGTTTATTTATGCGCCTGTCCACAAATTTATGTATCTAAATCGAAAAGGCCGGCGAGCAAATTTCTTCACCGGCCTTTGTTGTCTAAAACAGCTTATGACTCCTCTTGCGCATCCTCTACACGATTCTCTGACGATGCCTGTTCTTCTTCGCTGCTCGAGCTATCTGCACTTGCAGCATCGCTCTCTTGATCCTCCTCTGTGTCAGCTTCCGGCAGGCTTTCTGCTGTGCTGCTCTCGCTTGATGGTGAGCCTGCTGTTTCCACTGGCACCAGCTCGGTTGCTGCACTGCCACCCGCGACCGCCTCAACCGCCTTTTTCAGCTGAGGATCGTTGTCCACATTTCCAACTGCAACCAGAGCCGCCTGTTCTTCGCTCAGCCGTACCTCAAAGTCCGGCCGTACTCCTGTGCCATCATAGCTGGGACTAAATGGCGTGCGATAGCGTCCGGTCGTCAAGCGAATTGCACTGCCATCTGTCAGGGTAAAGGTCCGCTGCATGGTGCCCTTGCCAGCGGTTTTCACCCCTACCAGCTTTCCCTTGCCAAAATCCTGCAATACCTGTGCAAACAGCTCCGACTCCCCCGAGGTTTTTTCGTTGACAATCACCGCCATTGGCAACGTAATTTCCCGCGCGTCAGAGGTCGCAAGCACTGTATCCTCTTCTGTGTTCTTATCGGTTGAGAAAATGATATCTCCCTTGGGCAACAGCGTGTCCAAAATCTGCGAAACCGAGCGCAGTGTACCACTTGTAACATCCCGCACATCAAAAATCAACGAGGTAGCACCCTGGTCGATCAGGTTATTAACCTGTTTATTGAACTGCTCCGGCGTTGTGTCATTGAACAAACGGAATTTAATTACGCCAACTCCATTTTCCAATAGCTGGTTGCTGACCGATGGCACCTCGACATAGCGCCGTGTCATCTCAAGCGTGCTGTCCTCCACCCCTTTGCGCAGGATAATGGATACTTTTGTACCCGGCTCGCCTTTAAGCCGTGTCACCGCATCGTAATAATTCTCTTTTGTAACATCGATGTCGTCCACCTTAATAATCAGGTTGTCCACTTCAATGCCCGCCGCCTGTGCTGGGGAGGAGGGGTACACCTCGGTAATTTTAATATACCCACTGTCATCCATCGCGGTCACAATGCCAATCTGTACAGAATTTCCACTGTAATCGGCGTTTAGTGCATGGTAGGCCGCCGCATCATAATATTGCGCATAAGGGTCTCCCAATCCCGCAATAAACCCTGCCGCCGTCTCATCAGTCAGCATGTCCTCTTGAATATTGTTGATGTAATTCTGACGCACATAACTGTCAATCTCTGCGATTTTGCTGTAACGCTGCTCACGCTCTTTGAGTGAGTCCACCGTCACATTAAACTCCTTAAATGCGCTAATCCAGGTGATAGAAAAAACGGCCGCCGCCACAATCGCAGCAAAGGCAATCGCCGTACCGATTGAAATTTTCCGATTCATCCTATTCCTCCTTTTTGGAATCTTCCGATGAAGCCCCTACCCTTTCAGATAGCTCACCGGATTTTGCGCCTTGCCGTTCACCCGCACTTCAAAGTGAATGTGCGGACCGGTTGACCAACCGGTTGATCCAACCTGTGCAATCTGCTGCCCTGCGGCAACCGTCTGTCCTTGGGTCACGTTCAATGCGCTACAATGCCCATACAGGGTTTGTACACCGCCGCCATGATCCACAATCACATAGATACCATATCCATAACCCGCTGTATAAGTAAGGTTCGCTTTTACAACCGTTCCCGCACCTGCTGCCAGCACCGCTGAGCCATAAGCACCGCCGCCGCTGATATCGATACCTGTGTGATAATCGCTGCCTCCAAAGCGGGTTCCAAAGCTGGAGGTCACCTGGAACAGCGTCGCAGACGGCCATTTCAAATCTCCGCCTATATAGGGGGCTGACTGGGAGGTTTTGTTAATTTCATCGTAAATAGCATTGATTTCTGCTTGCACCTGCTGCATCTGTTTGCGCAGCTCGGTTTTGTTGGCGAGAAATTGCTGTTCCATTGAGGCATACTCGTGAATTTTATCCTGAGCCTGCACCATCTGGCCGTCCAGCTCCTCCTTTTTCTCGCCCATCTCCTTCTTATCCTCCTCGACCCGGACCTTGTCCGACTCGATGCCCTCCTTAATCCGGTTCAGCTCCTTTTTTTCTGAGGTCAGCCGTTCGAGCATCTCCTGGTCATGCTCAGCGATCCGGCTTGTCACCTCGGTACGCATCACCATTTGGCTGTATGAATCCGCGTCCAGTACCATCCCCAGCTTGCTGTTGTTGCCGTTGCTCATATACATTGCGCGCATCCGCTTTTTAAGCAGCTCAAACCCCTGATCAATCTCCAGCTGTTTTTCCTCCAGCTCCACCTCTTTTTCGGCAATGCTGTCGTTTAGCAGGCCGATACGCTGGGTTAACAGGTTTATCTGCTGCTGGGTGTTGTTGATCTGTTCGCTGATCTGCTCCTTAATCGCCTGCTGCTTTGCACGCTCGGAGGTCGCTTGATTGATCTGCGACTGTATCTGATTTTGCTTTTGCTGCAACTGCTTATATTGATTGCTCAGTGCATCAATCTGTGCTCGCTCCTCGGAAAAGTCCGGAGTGCTATTTTCCTCGCCCTCCGCCGCAGAAGCTGGTGCTGAAAAAATACAGATTACAGCCGCCATCATCGCTGCAATCAATCGCTTGCCTGTTAATTTCATCCGCTTACCCCTTCAGGTAGGTGACAGGATTTTGTGCCTGACCGTTCACCCGCACTTCAAAATGAATGTGCGGACCGCTTGACCAGCCGGTAGAGCCGACCTGTGCGATTTTTTGTCCGGTGGCAACCACCTGCCCTTCGGTTACATTCAGTGCGCTACAATGTGCATATAAGGTCTGCACCCCGCCGCCGTGGTCTACAATCACATAAATGCCATAGCCATAGCCGTCTGTATAGGTCGTATTCGCTTTTACCACCGTACCGGTACCCGCTGCCAGCACCGCTGAGCCGTAAGCGCCGCCGCCGCTAATATCAATGCCGGTATGATAATCGCTGCCTCCAAAACGTCCGCCAAAGCCGGAGGTCACCTGAAACAGTGTCGCAGACGGCCATTGCAGGTCACCGCCCACATAGGGCGCCTTCTGGGAGGCTTTGTTGATCTCCGCATAAATGGCGCTGATCTCCGCCTGTACCTGCTGCATCTGCTTTTGCAACTGGGTTTTGTTTGCAAGGAACTGCTGCTCCATCGCGGCGTATTCATGGATCTTGCTTTCTGCCTGTTCCATTTGGCTGTCCAGCTCGTCCTTCTTTTCGCCCATCTCGCGCTTGTCTTCCTCCACCCGCTGTTTATCGTCCTCGATGCTTTCTTTAATGCGGTTGAGCTCCTTCATCTCCAACGTGAGCTGTTCAATCATTCCTTTGTCGTGTTCAGCTACCCTGCTGGTAACCTCCGCACGCATCACCATTTGGCTGTATGAATCCGCATCCAGCACCATCCCCAACGTGCTGGTATTGCCGGTGGTCATGTACATCGCGCGCATCCGCTGTTTGAGCAGCTCAAAGCTTTGGTTGATCTCCTGCTGCTTTTGCTCCGCCTCATCCTCTTTTTTGGCAATATTTTGATTGAGCAGTCCGATGCGCTGGGTTAAGATATTGATCTGCTGTTGGGTGGTGTCAATCTGCTCACCAATCTGCTCCTTGAGCACCTCCTGCCGCGCCTTTTCACTGCTGGCCTGGTTAATCTGCGACTGTATTTGATTTTGCCGCTGTTGCAAGTCCTTATACTGGCTGTTTAAATCACTAATTTGCGCCTGTTCTTCCGAAAAATCGTCGTCTGCTCTAACCAGCAGCGACAGCGATGGCAAGATAAACATGATAGCGACTATAACGGCCATCACAGCTGCAAAAATCCGCTTGCCTTTCGGCGTTCTGGGGTTCAAGCAAACTTCCTCCTATCTATACGTAAACTGTAATTGCTTTCCTGTTTTTTGGCAGGCTTTTCTCTTGCAAAAAGCTCCCATCAGACCTTGAGATACTTGCTGACAAAGAACATGCTGCCAAACACACCGATGCCGATGCCACCGCCTGCAAACCAAGCTGCCAGTCTGATTGCGACATCCTTAAATAAAATCATGCTCTGCTGGGCTTGACGCAGCCATTCCGCGCCGCTCTGCGAAATAATCTCCATAATATAGTTGTAGGTCAACCAGAGCAGTCCAAACGAAATCATCGCGGAAAGCAGCCCTAATAGAAACCCTTCCACAAAAAAGGGAAGCCGAATAAACGCATCGGTCGCTCCGACATACTTCATGATGCTGATTTCTTTGCGCCGGTTAAACACAGTGATTTTGATGGTATTTGCAATAATTACCAAAGATACTACAATTAGGATTACAACGATCAGCATTCCACCGCTTGAAATTGCTTTTTTTAGGCTGGTCACAATCTCCGCCATCACATCTGGCGGGACGGTGCGCTGTACGCCATCGATCGATTCGATGCGCATTACCGTGCCGGTCAGCTGAGAAAGATCGCGGATGCGTAGCCGAATGGTGGGCGGAAATGGGTTTTCCTCCCCCTCCAGCCCTTCAAACAGAATCGCCGCATCCCCCATCAAGCTCATCTGCTCCTTGAGCACCGCATCTTTATTTAAATAAATCGGGTCCATCACATTTTCAATCTGGGACAGCTGCTCATCGATTTCTGCAACATCCTCATCGGTGACATCATCCCGCAAAAAGACGGTCAGCTCATTTTGCTGCTCTGCATAGCCAACAATCTGGTTGACGTTCATTGAAAGCAACAGCGAGCTGCCAATCAACAGCATACATGCCACCAATGTGCCGATCGATGCAAACGACATCATCCGATTGGCATAAATATTCTTTGCGCCTTCTTTGATGAGGTAGCCAAAACTACTAAGCTTCATTCGATATAGTACCCCCCGTTCCAGTCATCCGAAACAACTGTGCCTTCATCAATGGTAATGACCCGATGGTTAAACTCCCGCACAAGGTCATGCTCATGGGTTACCATGACAACGGTAGTACCCAGCTTATTGATCTCCGAAAGCAGGTCAACAATCTCAAAGGAAAGGTCCGGGTCAATATTTCCGGTCGGCTCGTCCGCAATAATCAGTAATGGATTGTTGACCAGCGCACGTGCAAGCGCCACACGCTGCTGCTCACCACCGGACAGATGCTCCGGCAGGCTGCGCGCTTTGCTGGCCAACCCCACCAGTCCCAGTATGTATGGCACCCGATTGCGGATTTCCTTGCCGGCTACGTTGGTTACCCGCAGCGCAAACGCCACATTGTCGTAAACATTCATGTTTGGGATCAAGCGGAAATCCTGAAAAACAACCCCCAACGAACGGCGGAAATAGGGTACCTTACGCCGTTTAAGCTTTACAATATTCTGTCCGTTCACCCGTATTTCGCCCGAGGTCGGTTTCTCCTCGCGCATCAGCAGCTTGATAAAGGTGCTTTTTCCCGAGCCAGAAGGCCCCACAACGAACACGAACTCTCCCCGTTCGATGTGAATGCTGAAATTATTCAGCGCGTGCGTCCCTGTCTTGTAGACCTTTGAGACGTTGACAAATTCTATCACTTCGACACCGCCTTTGTTTGTTGCAGTTTCTCTCAATTCCGCCAGCCTGTTTACATGTTCATCGCGGTAGACTTCGCCGGCTTTTGCTTTGGCTGAGCCACCGCGGCAGCATTCAAAGACTGCGGATTCCAAAGGCGGAGCCTTTGGTCATTTGTTGTGTGGCTTATTGTACAACAAACGAAGCGCATCTTTTGCTAAGAGCGCATTTTTACGGGGTAAATTGCAGCTTACTCTGCCAGCCGCAAAGGGATGCCTTTTGCAAGAGAAAAAGCACCCCCAGGCCACCTCCCCGATGCCATATGCGGCGAGCACCAGCCATATTGCCTTCGCCCGCCGCCAATAGACTTTAATATTTGATCGGATTCGCTGTCAGATACCGCTTGACCATCAATGCTACCTTAAACACAATCGCATGATCAAACTCCCGCAGGTCCAGCCCTGTCAGCTTTTTGATCTTCTCCAAACGGTAAACCAGCGTATTGCGATGGACAAACAGCTTGCGGGAGGTCTCGGAAACATTCAGATTATTTTCAAAGAACTTCTGAATGGTAAACAAGGTCTCATGATCCAAGCTTTCAATCGAGCCTTTTTTAAACACCTCGCGCAAAAACATATCGCAAAGGGTGGTGGGCAGCTGGTAAATCAGCCGCGCAATTCCAAGGTTATCATAGCTGACAATCGCTTTTTCCGTGTCGAACACCTTGCCAACCTCCAGCGCGACCTGTGCTTCTTTAAACGAGCGCGCCAGATCCTTTACCCCCATAATCGAGGTGCCAATTCCTACCACTACCTTGGTGTAAAACTCGCTGCCCAGCGTGTCCACAATCGAACGCGCAAGCTTTTCCAAATCTCTGCTTTCAATACCTGGTTTTGTTTCCTTCACCAATACAATGTCACTTTCGGAAATATTGAACACGAAATCCTTTTGCTTGTCTGGGAACAGATTTTGGATGACATCGAATGCGGAAATATCATTGGATGCGACAATTCGGATGAGCAGTACTACACGGGTTGCGTCTGTATTGAAATGCAGCTCCCGCGCTTTGACATAAATATCTCCCGGCAGAATATTATCCAAAATTACATTCTTAATAAAATTGTTGCGGTCATATTTTTCATCGTAATACTGCTTGATGGAGGATAGCGAAATTGCCAACAGATTGCAATACTTTGCCGCAAGGTCGTCAACCCCTTCCACAAATACCGCAAACTCTGGTTTCATTTTGTTGTCGAACGGCTTATAGGTGTAGCCATCCCGCACAAAAACTTCATTCATATCGCCAGCATCCATTGCAAAGAAGTCGCTAGTTTCGCCAATTTTGGTCAGATCGCTGCAAGAGATAATCGTAGCGCTGTCATCTACAACCCCGATTACTCGGTCGATACAGTCGCGCATCTGGTGAACGATTCCCTGGAAAAGCCTATTTGACATTTCTATCCCCTCTTTACTCGTAATAGATTGGAAATCAACCAATCGTGTGCAATTTCGCCGGTGAAAAATACTGGTCAAAATCACAGCTTTGTATCCAGACAAGCTATTACGAATATTTTACAACAAATTTGTGTATATTGCAACACAATTTAGCATTTTTGTTGTGGAATAATCATTATTTTTTTTCGACTGAAAATTGTCAAACAAGCGTTTCCCGATGTTGAAAGCGCACAAAGCCCCTAAAATACGGCGTTTAGCGGTTTTTGGTGAAAAGTTTTTGTGCAAGTTTTCCCGAAACAGTAGACCACAAAATCTTTATATTTTTCATGTTTAAACCGCCTAGGCTCTATCATACAATAGATTCCTTCAAAAAGTGTGAAGAATTTTTGACACAACTTTGAACACATCGACGAAACCTCTGTGTTCCACCCTTATTCTTCCATTTTTAGTTGGGTTAACTCCTCCGATGTAATGATACGACACTGCCCTGGTTGCAACATGGGATCTAAGCGCAAGCCGCCGATCTGCTCGCGATGCAGCGCTACCACCTCCAGCCCAAAGACCGCAAACATCCGCCGGACCTGATGGTACATCCCCTGGTGTAAGGTTACCCGTGCAGTGCAAATATCATCCAACAGCTCCAGCTGCGCCGGCAAACAGATGCTTCTGTCGCGCCCTTCGGGAGATTTTTCCATCTGGCGGCGCTCCTGCTTTTCTGGCGGTAATTTTACTCCTGCTGCAAACGCTGATACCAGCTCGCAGGGTACCGGCTTGTCCAGCTGCACAAAATAGCGTTTCGGCAGATGGCTTTTCGGCGCCAGAATCCGGTGCCCAAATGCACCGTCATTGGTCAGCAATACAAATCCTGTTGTCTCCTTATCCAGCCGCCCAGCTGGAAACAATCCACTTCGGCACAGCTCGTCCGGCACGAAATCCAGCACGGTCGGCAACGCCAAGTCCTTGGTTGCGCAGACCACCCCACGCGGTTTATTCATCATTAGATAGCTATATTTTTGAAGCGCCAGAGGCTGACCTTCCACGGTTACGAGGTCTGTTTCCCAATCGATACGACTGTCAAAATTGCGTACCACAACGCCATTTACCGAAATTTGTCCGCGACTGAGCAGCTTGTGCACGTCTTTGCGAGAAAGCGCCGTTTGTGCTGCAATCAGCTTGTCCAACCGCTCCTTTTTTGATGCTGCCATTCTGTTTCTCTCCTTTTTGTCACACTGCACAATGGCAAAAATTTTTCATATCTCGGCCTAAGAACTGCTGTTGTGTGTAGTGCGGTAAAGCCAAGTTTCTCCGCAGGCGGCATCAGGAATGCAAGCAAGGGATGCTTTTTTTCTTGCAAAAAGCACCCCTCTTGCCGCTGCGCGGCA
>CAJUJI010000124.1 GCA_910586875.1 uncultured Anaerotruncus sp.
TATCAATATACTGAAACAACGAGGCGGCCGTTGGCATAAACCAACGACCGCTTCGGAATGGTTTGTGCAAGGGATATTATTCCACAGGCACCTCTGAATTTTTGTCGAATCCTGTCACAAGAGAAGCGGTTATCCGTTTTGGTAGAGGGATTTCCCCCACTGGTAGATGTGCCGCATACACGCCTCACCCTCCAACAGCGTGAAGGTGAATCCCTTCAGTTCCTGGCGTTCGGATAGGAGGGAGAAGCCCTTGTAGCCAGCCCCATCGGTGAGCTTCACCTCAAAAGCCTGTTTCTCATCCAGGCCAACCAGATCGATCTCCGCCACCAGCTCGCCCCCAGGGGGACAGTGGGTGCGAGCAAACCGGATGTTTGCATCCCTGTGGCTCTGTTGGTACTCGCTGACAACAGCCGCCTCCAGCAGATCGCCAAACAAGGGCTTGTGTTCATCCATGATTTGTGCGTCCGTCATCCTCCGCAGCTTCTCGGTAAAGTGGAACCGCAGGAACGGCGCCTGTACATAGCATTTGTAGGGCTCGGTGTCCTCGTACAAATTGGGAAGCACCGTGATCACGCCACAGTCCACCAGGAAATCCAACAGCGCCACCGTTTCGGTCCGCCTCATCCGGTATCCCCGGTCTGTGCGGTTCAGGCTGAAGTATTCCTTGAAATCCCTGGCCACCTGCTTGGAGATCTGGGCGTCCAGTACCTCAAAATCCTGAATCAGAGAGACCGGCATCTGAAAGCTCTTGTTGGAAACATAGTTGCTGGAGAGAAAGAGCGCCGTGTTGACATAGCCCTTCCAGTCCACCGTTTCACTCTCCGGCTTCAGCCAGACAAAGACTTCGTTTTCCGGTTGTTCATGGAACAGTTCCACGATGGAGTCGGTGATGCTGGTCTGCACATAGTCGGGAATATCCGCCGGGGCCTGGAACAGCCCCCCGGACTTCATATACTCTTTGAACTGGTCGAAGCTGGGGGAATCGGTTTGCAGCACAAAGCGGCAGTGTTCATAGAAACTCAGGTAGGGGACTCGAATCACATCGCAGCGGTCATACAGGGTCCGTTTCCCGGCCACATAAAGGGCCAGCAGATTCGTCCCCGCGATCACGACCTTGTGGCCGTAAAGCCGCACCTGGGTGTCGTAGAGATAGCTTCCGCTTTTTAAGAAGTTGGCGAAAAAGCCGATCTCATCTATAAAGATATAGGAAAGCTCCTGATGGGCCTCCAGCTCCAGGTAAAGGTCGTCAAAGTTGTCGCCCTTCATCCCGGTGAAATAGCCGATCTCATTGGCGGAAACGCCCTGCATCAGCAGCTTTTTGATCGCTTGCAGCAAAAGGGTGGTTTTCCCTGTCCGCCGCAATCCGTATAAGGCGCAGACACGCAGGCAGCCATTGTTCTGGCTGTCTAAATAGTTCATCAGGTCATTCAGCTGGCGGCGCGGCTCCTTGGGAGTTGTAAGCAGGCTCAGCTGCTCCCCTGTTATAAAAGTCATGGTCGATCACCTCATTCCTATGTTCATTATATCATAAGCCTTCTCCGTTGTCAGCAAGATTTATGGCAGCAGGACCGGCCTGTTTTACTTTCTCTGGAAGTATTGCTTCCACAGAGAAAAATCCTCTACTCCCAGCAGCGCTTCCATATAGGAAGCGTCCCGGTACTCGCTGTCCTGGAACTCCTCCAGGCAGGCATAGCAGTTTCCGTCCACGCCAGTCTCCTCGTCAATCTGTTCGGGACGGAGGCCGCGTGCGGCGCACCAGTCCCGTTTGTAGAGGCCGTAGGCTTTTAAGAGAAGTAGGTGTTGCTGGCGCTCGCCTTTCGGCAGTTCCTCAATGGGGAACCATGCCGGAACCTCCGAAAAGGATAATTCCTTCTGCCAAAGAATCACCGCTCCCATAGCATTGGCCTTCAGCTGGGGAACAAAAGACTCTTTGACATCATAGTTGAGATAGAAGAACACAAAGAGGGAGGAGCAAAGACTTTCCTTCTGTTCATCGGGTATCTGCGGCCAGAGAAAGTGGAGGGCCCGTACAAACAGAGCGATCAATTCTCCCCACATCATGCCGGTCTGCTCCCCCTCCTCGCTGCAAAGATGGCCCAGCCACTGGCGCACTGTTACGGTGCGGTCGGTGCCGCCGCATGACTTCCCCGGCTGCAGCACATAGAAGGGGGCAGGTTCTCCCTGCTGAGTAATCCGGGCCAGAGGATAAACGGCACAGACCATCGGCTTATCCTGATGGATGATGCACTTTTTGTTCCGAAGGAAGGGGCAGGAATTGTCCGGCGGGACGGGTTTGATCCGCACCACAGGTAGATGGCTGTCCGGCCCTGCGTAGGTATCGCAGTATTTGTCTACGATCTCAGCAGGGGTCCGCCCCAAATACCGGGCGATCCGAAAGAGGTCATAGGGGGTCAGCAGCACATCCTCCCGGTTTTTGCAGCACTTTCCGCAGGCTTTGCAGCGGAACTGGAAGGTATCGTCCAGCCCCATCTTGTAGCTCATCATATAATCAATATCTTTTCTAAAGTCTTTTGCCATTTCTTCTCTCTCCTTTTCTTAATTCAGCATGGTCATGAGATCCGAAGCCGTGATCTTTGGGATACCAAGAGAGGCAGCCTTGTTCAGTTTGGTCGCGCCGGGATTGTCCGCTACCACCAGGTAATCGGTAGAACGGGTCACGGAAGATCCCATTTTACCGCCGGCCTGTTGAATCATAAATTCCACCTCCGACCGCGTGTAGTTGGGAACTGTCCCGGTTACAACTACCGTTTTCCCTGCAAGGGAACTAAGGACGGTGGTTCGTCTCTCTTTGAAACAGGGCCTCGTTTCCTGATACTCTCCACCCGGTTTCTTGTTGGTATAGGAAAGCAGGTCGAAGGCCCATGTCCTGATCCGTTCTGCTCCCGGAGCAGAGGGGGGATATTCTCTGTCCCCCCGGCCATTCCCGCAGACCGTCAGCAGGGGGAGTGGGTCCGGGCAGCTGTCGCCGGTGCGGTTGAAGCCAATATAATTCCCCATGTCGAGGTAGGCCATTTTGCTGTGGTTGATGAGATACGCCTCTTTTGTTTTCAGCTGAACAGCGAGTTGGAGCATATCCGGAGCGAACTGTCTTGGCAAAATGGTCCGTCCGGCACTGACTCCGCCCCAAGCTGTTTCGTAATACTCCATGAACTCCTCCTCCGGCAAGGCGTCCGCATAAAGGTCAACACCCGGCTGGTAAGGTTCATCGGCAAGCGAGCCCATCCAACTGACCCGATAGGGCCTTTGAGAAAGAAGGATGTAGACAGCGTTGGCAAGCCGGTTTTCCCTGCCAATCCTATTGGGGATTCCCAATCTTACAGGAACGCCAAAATCGGCGGGGTCGAGCCGTATGAGCTTTTTGCCGTCACAGACAACGACTCTGAAATTCTGTTCCATCTTCATTTTCCTTTCTTGATACAGAGCGCCGGAGGATTTCTCCCCCGGCACCCCTTTTTTGTTATTCGGCGGTCATCTGAAGAAACTGCTCCTCTGTGATGACCGGGATTCCCAGATCCCTCGCTTTTGTCAGCTTGCTGCCGGCCTTTTCTCCCGCCAGAACAAAATCTGTCTTCTTGGAGACGCTGCCGGCGGCCCTGCCGCCCAGTTCCTCGATCCGGGCCTGGATACCGGCGCGGGTGAAGTTCTCCAGCGTGCCGGTCACAACAACGGTTTTACCGGAGAACGGATTCTCCGCAGCCTTTTTGATCTCCATATCCATAAAAATGACCTCCCTTTTCATTGCTTCCCAAAGGACCTGATGCCCTTTCTCCCCGAACCATTCGTAGATGTTCCCGCAGAGGGTATCCCCGAAATCCGGCAGCTGGGTAAAATCGAACCGCTCCCGGATGGCCTGCTCAAAGGCCGCAATGTCACCGCCGAAATATCGAGCGACGGCCTCGCTGGCCGTCTTGCCAATCAGGGGGATGTCGATGGCCACCAGAAAATGCTCCAGAGTGACCTTTCTGCTCTCCTCGATTGCTGCCCACAGCCGCTCATAGGACCTGGGGCCGAAGCCATCCATCTCCAAAATTTCTTCCCGGTGTTCATTCAGATGGAACAGGTCCAGGTAGGAATGGATCCAAGCCCCGGTCCACGAATTTCTCCAGGGTGGTTTCGGACAGCCCCTCTATGTTCATCGCCGGCTTGGCTACAAAGTGGGTCAGCCGGGCAATATGCTTGGCCAGGCAGTCCAGGTTATTGCAGACCAGTGTTTCCACACAGACGCCATCCTCATTGGGCTTTTCCGATGTCTGGATGACAGCCTGACCGCCACAGCAGGGGCAGGCCGTTGGCAGCTCCTCCGGGCCGATCCGTTTGCTGCTATCCAGATTCTTCTCCACATGGGGGATAATGAGATTCCTCTTACAGACCAGGATACGGCAGCCGGGCCGCAGACGCAGCTTTTTGATATAGCTGATGTTGTGCAGCGTTGCGCGGGAAACGGTCGCCCCGTCAATTTCTACCGGGTCGAAAACCGCTACCGGGCTGATAAGGCCGGTGCGGGTGGGATTCCACTGGATCTCCCGCAGTACCGTTTCATACAGCTCATCGTCAAACTTAAAGGCCAGGCCGTCCCGATAGTGGTGCCCTGTCCGTCCCAGAGAACGGGAATAGTCGATCTCATCAAAGGAAACCACGATCCCATCTATGGGAATGCCTTCTGCTTTTGCCTTGTTCTGCAGGTTGCCGATCCACTGTTCCAGTTCATCCGCCGTAATGGGCGGAGTGGGATTTTTCAGCAGGAAATGGCCGCAGGCGGAAAAGCCCAGAGCTTTCAAGGCAACCAGCTTGGCGTGTTTGCTGTTGGGAGTGGCCGCAAGGTCGTCCAGGCCCTCCAGCACACCGAAGGGGCTGAACCGCAGGCGGCGCTGGGCACATGCCGAGGCATCAAAGCTGCGGATCGAGCCCGCTGCAAGGTTGCGGGAGTTTTTGTAGGGTCTGCCGGAGCTGTCCAGCAGATTTGCCTTTACCTTTTCAAAATCACCCTTTCGGATGTACGCCTCGCCGGTCACCACCAGCCGGTCCCGGTAGGGGATCTGCTGAGGGATGCCGTCGATGGCCAGTGTGTTGTGGGTGATGTCTTCGCCCACATCGCCGTTTCCGCGGGTGGAGGCCCGCACCAGACTGCCGTTTTCATATTCCAGCTTCACGGTCAGGCCATCGTATTTGTACATGAGCATCACCGGGCGGCTCCCGATAAAGGCCGATACCTCCTTCACCGACTTGGTCTTATCAAGGGAAAGCAGGGGGATGGGGTGTGAAACCTTTTCCAAACCGTCTACCACCTGATAGCCCACCGTTTGGGTGGGGGAGTTGGCCATGACGCAGCCTGTCTCCTTCTCCAGCGAGGCCAGCAGGTCAAAAAGCAGGTCGTACTGGGCATCGGAGACAGAAGGGGCCGCCAGGTTGTAATACTCGTGCCGGTACCGGTTGAGCTTTGCAACCAGTTCATGTATCTGCGCGATCTTATTCATATAAAACTTCCTTTCCTGTTGGGAGATGGCAGCGAGTCCTCCGCCGAAAAAGGGTGGATACAGCTTGCCAGTTCCCTGCTCGATCCTTAGCTCAATTTGATTTTTCATACGGATTCGTCTGCTTGTGGCTGTTGAGAAGCGCTTCCCCAAACTGCTGGGCGTTCTCTTCAAAAGCCAGGATCTCGTGCAGTATCTTTTCTCCGACCCCGGTGATCCGCAACAAAGTTTTAGGGCTCATGATCACCGAATCAATGGGGCTCTCCTCAAATGTTTTCTCAATGCCATACAACCTGGAAAAATGCTTTTCCAGCTCTCTGACTCGCTGAGGGAAATACCTTTCATTAAAGTTTACAAGGACATCGTCCTCCGGATTCCCCGATTCATGCTCCGGAGAACCAAGGAAATGGATCTCAATTACCACGCCCACCATGTTGGGATAGTCACAGGCCGGTATGGACAGGACCATATCGCCGACCTGTAGCTCCCCATTCAGGCAGGATACTTTTATGCTGTCATCAGACCGCATCGCAGCACGCCTCCTTCGCATTTTCCTTATGGACGCCTATCCATTCCGGATACCGGATCAAACCGTACATCGGTTCCTGGCAGACTTTCAGCTTTTCATCATCCAAGCTGCGCCTGTCCGTCATCCCAAGCGGCATTCTCCATACCCATCTGTCCAGAATATAGACAGGTGTGTACCACCGGTCGAACTCCTCGGTGGTGATGGTATTTCCATGGAGAACCACCGCCGGAATGCCATAAAGGGAAAGCTGGATGTAGGCCATCAGGACACAATGAATGTCCAGATCCTGGGCCAAAACGACCAGATCCGAACAGTAGTTGCGTCCCTAGCTTTGCATCAATTCCGCATAGGCAAGGATCATGGAGCCGGAACCGCAGGAAGGTTCATTTAAGGTAATGATTTTTTCCTCCGCCGGAACACCGGTTAGCTGTGCCATTAAACGGCAAACAGAGGACGGGGTAAAATCTTGCCCCATTGCTTTGCTGCCGCTTCCCAGCTGTTCAAAAATCGTTCCCAGAATATCCTCAAGTTGTCCGGCGTGGCTGTTTTTAGAAATTGCATCAAGCAGTAGCCCTAACATTTCGGCAAACAGCATGGCTTCCTGCCTGGTATATTTCTTCCAAATTTCGTTGGCCAGTTTTAGCCGCTTGTTCAGGTGGACCGGGTCTATCCGGTTACTGATTTGATAGGCCGTCAGATACAGAAAGTCCGTAAAGACCTGCCTTCTGTCAAACCTGCCATAGACTTGGTCAAGCCGCCTTAATATTTCCACAGAAGCATCATTTTTCAAATTCATTCCGCCCTTCAAAATGATAATACAGAGGCAGACGGCCGTTTTGCCGCCTGCCTCTGTTCCTGCCGCATCTGCGGCGCCTGATGAAACCGAACCCTTAAAATGCCGCTGCCGGCACCTGATCCGGAATATCGTAAAATTCACCCGCAGGGGGCTCCTCATACCGGTCGTCCACCGGAGGATACATACCGCCTGTCTGAGCAGGGGGCACGCAGGAATCATCCGGCAGAGGAGACTGCGCCTGGTTGTTCTTCGGCGCTACCGTGAGCCCGGTAAACTCAAAGCCCTCAGACTTGGCGATTCCCTCCTGGATGTACCGGGGAAGGGTCTGAAAGGCCGGGTAGGTACCCGCATCGTCCAGGTCAAAGACCACCGGACTCACCGCCGGGGGCTTCTTTCCCACCATGGGAATGATGGTCTCAATATTGGCGTAGTCGCCGTTCTCGCCGGTCTTGTGCATCACCTGGAGAACGGCCCCTGCCCCCAGGACCTTACGCAGATCAAAGCCCTTCAGCTCCTGGGGCGTAAAGGACTTGCCACGCCAGGACTGGAGCGCCTTACGCAGATTGCTCCTGTCCGAAAGGGAGTTGGTGAACTCCTTGGAGATCTGCCGGGGGTACTCCTGGTCGCCGATCCTGACGGTCTGGCCCAGCACCTCCCAGACAAGACGGATCTTACGGGAGCTGGTTCCGAACCGGGGATTGTTCTGCACCCCATATCAATGAGCATGGTGCAGACAGCCTCATACATACCTTCGGGCATCGGGGGATACGCTCGCTGTTTTCCTTTGCGATCAACATGATTCTTTTCCTCGCTTTCTGTTTTTGTCTATTTCCTGCCGCAAAAGCGGCTCGTACAACCTCACGCCACCCGGATGTACCGGGCGATCAGCTTAGCCAGGTTCTGGGGCAGCTGGTTCAGGTCGGTGATGTTCAGATACCTCTCCTGGTAGATGCGTTCGATGTTTTCCCGGTCGTCCCCGATTGCCGCGGCGAACAGGGTGATGCCCTTGTTGGTGTACTCCCGGCGGATACCCCGCAGGTCGGCTTCCGCCCCTGTTCCGGTATATCCGTCATCGTTTGGCTGCCCGTCTGAAATGAGGATCAGCAGCTTGTGCTGTTCCGGCCGCTTGACCAGCTGCTCCGCCACATAGCGTAAAGCAGCGCCGTCCCGGTTGCAGCCCCGCGCGGACATATCCATCATGCGGTAGCAGTCCTTGCCGTCGATGGAATGAAAATCGGCGTAGGAGAAAAGCTCCACCTGCTTGCCACCCGTGGTATGTCCCATGATCATCACAGGGATATGCAGCCTTTTGCAGAAATCATAGATGACGATGCTGGCCGCCCGTGCCGTGGTGATCCGATCCAGACAGCACATACTGCCGGATTCATCTACCAGCAGCGCCACTGCCAGCTCAGCCTTGTCCTGGGGGAGATTGTTCTTGTAGAAATACCGCCCATCGTTTCGCACCAGGCTTCTGGCCTCCAGCCGCCGGCCCATCAGAAGGCCATTTTGTTTGCCTCCCTGCCTGCGGTCCTTCAGCACCTGTAACACCTGCTTCTGCATCCGTTTGGAGAGCAGCAGCAGGGGCGCCGAGACCCGGC
>CAJUJI010000125.1 GCA_910586875.1 uncultured Anaerotruncus sp.
CTATAATATAAGAGTTTTCGAGGTTTTTCTGGTGACAGCAAATCTCGAGGCAGATAATCCTTTCTGTGAGGTTGCAACATGAGAACATTGATTTGGTTTGTTTATTTTTGGATTACACTTGTGGCGATGGTCCCATTCATGCTATATGCCTGGTATTTGAACCGCAGCGGGCAGCTCAAACGCCGTGACGCCTTTGTTGCACGGATGGTCACCGGTTGGATGGGCAGCCTGCTCAAGCTGGCAGGCGTTAAAGTGGAGGTCTGCGGGCTGGAACATATTCCGAAGCATCCGGTTGTATTTGTCAGCAACCACCAAGGAAACTTTGATATTCCGATTCTGCTGCGCCATCTGGACCGTCCACACGGATTGGTCGCCAAGGTAGAGCTGCAAAAGCTGCCGTTTGTGCGCATTTGGATGCGTTATCTAGGATGCGTCTTTCTTGACCGCGAAAATTTGCGAAAATCTGCCGCGGCGCTCAATGAAGCTGCAAAGAATCTTCAGGACGGCTATTCTATGATTATTTTTCCAGAAGGAACCCGCAGCCGCGGGGATACCGTAGGCGAATTCAAGTCTGGCGCCTTTAAAATTGCCTATAAAACCGGCACTCCGATTGTGCCCATCCGAATTGATGGCTCCTATCGCGCGATGGAGGCCAACCAGGGACTGCGCATCACGCCTGCAAAGGTCCGGTTACAGGTACTGCCGCCTGTGGAGGTCACGGGGCTTACCAAAGAGCAATTGCGCCAGCTGGAACAGGAAATCCGGCAGCAAATTATTCGCGCGCAAAAAACCGCCTAACGAATTATATAAAAGAAAAAGCCCTGATGGGGCTTTTTCTTTTATATGATGCTTATTTACCGTTTTTTCACATACTCACGTAAAAATGCGAGCATCTCCGGCGTTTTTGGTGGGCAACCTGCCAGCGAATGCTTCATCCCACAGGTGCATTTTCCTACACCAATTTCGCCGTCTTTTCCTTCAAAGCCCTGCCCGATGCAAACCGGCTGCTTCACATAGCTGTCCAGCCAGCCCTCATCATCCAAGCGCGCAAACGCTTGAATTAGATTTGCATAACACGCAGAGCAGGCTTCTTTCGCATTTGCTGCTTTCGCCAGCCGCGCTACCTTTCTTGAGGAGGTTGGGCGTGCAATCGTCGTATCCCTGTTCAGCTCGATAATCTCTGCATGTTCGATATCGCTGCTGCCAACACCAATTTCCTCCGCAATTTTGATATACTCAATATCATGCGGCGCATAGCCCATGCTCGATGCGATATAGCTGTCAATCAGCACCGGGTCCGTACCACAGAACATCCGGTTCATCCGTACCGGATTGCCGCCTTCTTCAAAGTCGAGATCCCCACAAAGCCCATCCCCTAAAATAAAGGAGGGTTTGAGCACCTTATTTAAATAGGCAATCGGGCGGTCAAGCCCCAGCGCATGGAAATGACGCTTTTCGCGGTCGGAAATGCAGCCCTTCAAATTTTTGAGTGCGCCTGTCACAATCGTTTGACAATGCCCCTTTAGCACCGGCATATTGATTAGAAAATCAACTGCAAGCGCCTTGTTGCAAACCTCCATATTCAGCCCATTAAACGACTTGATTGTCACGCTGTCGCCTTTGGTATCGAACAGCGGAACTTTATATTTGCGGGAGACCTCCTCAAAACCGCATACTTTGAATGCGCGTTTGGTGCTGTCTCCCACCCAAGAACCCTCCAAAATCAGCAGGTTATTATGCCCATGCTTCTGGAGATACTCGATGGTGGCCGCAACAATTTCAATATGGGTGGTGGCGCCAGTTTCGGCCGGCTTCGCAACCACTAGATTCGGTTTAAGCCCGACCAGCGCCCCTTGCGGGATCATCTGGTCGAGCTTAACCGCTTCTAACAGTTCCGTCGTCATCCGAAAAGCGTCTTCACCATAGGTGACGATGATTCTGTTATCCATCATTCTTATTTGTTCACCACGTTAATCGGGTTGCCATCCACAAATGCCTTGAGGTTGTCAACCGCAATGTTCATCAGACGAGCGCGGGACTCCTTGGGCGCCCAGGAGATGTGTGGGGTGATGATGCAGTTTTTCGCCTTGAGCAGTACGTTATCAGCCTTGATCGGCTCGGTGGAAACAACGTCCAGACCAGCCGCGAAGACCTTACCGGAGTTCAGCGCATCGCACAGATCCTGCTCGACAATCAGCGGACCACGAGAGTTATTCAGGATGATAACGCCATCCTTCATCTTTGCAATGTTGTTCTTGTTGATGATGCCCTCGGTGGATGGGAACAGCGGGCAGTGCAGCGAAATGACATCCGACTGCGCCAGCAGCTCGTCCAGAGAAACATACTCAGCAATCTCCTTGCCAGCGTCATTCGGGTACTCGTCATATGCGATTACCTTCATGTTCAGCGCCTTCGCGATTCTACCAGTCGACTGACCAATGCGGCCAAAGCCGATGATACCCATGGTCTTGCCAGCCAGCTCGATCAGCGGATAATCCCAGAAGCAGAAGTCCGGGCAAGAGGTCCAGCGGCCCTCATGAACAGCATCGCTGTGATGTGCAACATGATGGCAGATTTCCAGCAGCATCGCAATTGCAAACTGACCAACAGCGTCGGTGCCATAGGTCGGGATGTTGGTTACCGGAATCCCCTTGGATTTTGCAGTCTCGTAATCAACAACATTGTAGCCGGTTGCAAGAACACCGATGTATTTGATGTTCGGGCAAGCATCGAACACAACCTTGCGGATCGGAGTTTTGTTGGTGATAACGACCTCAGCATCACCAATGCGCTTGATGATCTCGTCGTCGTCATTCAGTGGGGTGCGGTCATAGACGGTCAGTTCACCCAGGTTCTCAAAGCCCTCCCAGCTCAGGTCGCCAGGATTCTCGGTGTAGCCGTCCAAAATAACAATTTTCATTGGAAATCTCCTCCTACACAATATTTCATCCAACCGGCCGGCGTTTTGCCACCGGCCAGCGGAACTGCGAAACTTTAGGGCAAATTAGTCTTCCACCATTGCCCATGCGCGGTTGATCACACGCTTGGTGTTTGCCAGGATAATATCGCCATCCTCGTCGCCGAACGGAGTAACCTCCATCGACAGCACATACGGATTCTCCGCATTGAAGAAGCCCTCTTCCTTGAGCACGGTGAAGAAATCGGTCAGCTCTGCAACATCGTTCGCGCTGTTCGGGAAGCCGAAACGCGGATGCTTGTCGCCATAAGCAGGCTTGCCCTCTTCAACCACTGCATTACCAATGTGGAAATGGGTGATGTACGGACGGCAGGTTTGGATTACGAACTTGCTGGTCTCGTAGGTGGTCGGGAAGTGCGACAGGTCGACCATCAGGCCAAAGTTGTTGTGGGTCTTGCGCATATCAGCAGCAAACTGTGCCGCATATGGAGCCGGTCCGATCAGGGATGCTTTGTCCATATCAAAGTCAAATACTTCCAGCTCTACCATCATGCCCTTGGTCTTTGCATAATCGCAGACAGCGCGGGTGGTCTTGAGCAGCTGTGCATAAGCCTCTGCCTGGGTAGCAGGCTCCCATTTACCGGACAGGAACGCGATGCCCTTTGCACCCAAGTACTCCGCCTCGTCCACTGCCTCAATCAGAGTAGCCTCTGCCTTCTTGCGGCCTTCCTCGTCGATGTCGTTCGGGTTCAACTTCGGCCCGAGCAGACGGGGCTGTGCACCGTAGCAAACCTTCAGGTGGGACTCTTCCAGAATCTTTTTCACAGCCGCACGGGTTTCGTCATCCGGCTGTTTGCCGATTTCCAGTGCATCAAAGAACTCATCGCAAGCGATGGTCTTGACAGAATCCAAAATGTTATAGTTTGCGGGCGGATGGCTCATCCATTGAATGGTACCGATTTGGAAATACTTGTGAATAGACTCTCTCATGTCAATTCATCCTTTCACTTTAAATTGATCCCCCGCATAGAATAGCAGGGGCAATTGTTGCCTGCATCAGTATTATACCATAAAAAACCCAAAAAAGGAACCGCTTGCCTTTTGTACAAAACAACAAAAATAATTCTATGTCATTGTGATAGAACACAAAGACAAACAATTTCGACAAAGGCAGTGAAACCGCCAGCCGCCGTTTCCGGCAACTGGCGGCACTGTGAAACAGTCGGACCTATCCCCGAACTGTCCAAATCAAACCATTAAGCGTTTCTGATCTCCTCAGAGAACAGCTCTTCCTCGGTCGGAACAACCGGAGTGATCGGCATAGAAACGGTGGTGGTGTTGGTGATATCATGCCAGGTCAGGTTGTTGCAGGTGCTGTTGTGGCCCCAGGTTGCGCAGCCCAGAGACATGGTGATCGGCAGACCATTGAAGTAAGCGCCGGAGTTGCCGAGTGCCTGCGGCTGGTTGACCAGGATACGAGCAACCTTCATGCGAGCGCCGATCTCCTCGATCTTCTTCTGATCCTTGGTGTGGATACCACAGCTGTGGCCATTGCCCTGGTACTGTAGGATCTTCTCCATCTTGGACAGACCATCTGCAAAGTCGTCAGCCTTCACCAAAGTGGTGATCGGAGACAGCTTCTCGCCGGTGAACGGATGCTCGTGACCGATGCCGTCGTTCTCCTCAACGATGAACCAGGTGGTTCCTTCCGGAATCTCCAGACCTGCAACCTTTGCAATCTCAGCAGCGGTCTTACCGGTGATGAGACGGTTCAGGTTGTGGTTTGCCGGCCACTCAGGCCAAATGGTCTTCTGGAATTTCTCCTTCTCAGGAGTATGCTCCTTGATCAGGAATGCGCCCTGCTTCTGGCAAGCAGCAACAAATGCGTCATAAACGCTCTTGTCAACCACTGCGCTGTTCTCGGACGAGCAGGAGGAAGCGTTATCAAAGGTCTTGGACTTCATGATCTTCTCAGCAGCGTCATCCAGATCAGCAGTGCTGTCGATGAAGGTGGTAACGTTACCAGTACCAACGCCGATGGTCGGGGTACCAGAGGAGTAAGCAGCGCGAACCATTGGGGTACCACCAGTCGCAACTACGAAATCAACCTGCTTCATCAGCTGTGCAGAGCACTCAACTGCAACATACTCCGGCTCGATTGCGATAACCAGATCCTCTGGAGCATCATATTTCTTGAGCACTTCACGGATGTAGTTTACAACAAACTGGCAGGTCTTCTTGCCATGCGGATGCGGAGCCATAACCAGTGCATTGCGGCTCTTGAGAACCCACAGGGTCTTAACAATCGGGGTAGCCTCACCGTTGGTAACCGGAATCAGCGCACCGATAACGCCCATCGGCTTGATGTAGGTGATGGTGTTCTTCTCGGAATCGGTAGCGATCACGCCAACAGATTTCTCATCCTTCATATCACGGAATACGCCCAGAGCCTTGTTGCGGATCTTGTTGAATTTATCCTGAACTACACCAATCTTGGACTCCTCAACCAGCATCTCAGCAGCCTTCTGACGGAACTCCTCGTTGCAAGCAGCCCATGCAACAGCAGCGCACAGCTGATCAACGCGAGCCTGATCGTAGGTCTCAGCGATCTCCTGTGCCTTCTTTGCACGTGCAACCAGGCCAGCAACATATTCCTGATAGTTGATGTCTTTCTTGTCCATGTCCCATTCTCCTATCTTTTTATAAAATTTTTAGGCGGTATAGCCGCTTTTTACCATTTGATTATTTTTTGGGCTCGCGGGGCTTTAGGAACTTCGGCGGAATCTTGTACAGGCCGCCGGACCACTCAACCAGATCTTGCAGGTTCTTCGCAGCCAGACGCTCACGGGTCGCCTCGGACGGGTCGATGCCCAGATCCTCTGGGAACTGAACCTTTCCAGCAGCGCGCAGCTCTTTAATCTCCTTATCCGTAATGGTGTGTCCAATCGGGGTGTCGCCTGCAACAGCCGCGATGAGTTTCTTGCGCTCTTCCAGGTTCTCCGCCATGTAAACATAGGACAGACCAACCTCGGTGATCAGATGGGTGACATCCTCACCGTAAATCATGACAGGAGCCTCCGGGAAGCCTGCCTTCTTACCAACCTCTACAGCATCCAGCTGATCAACAAAGGTCGGATTGCCTTTTATAGTGGTGCGCACAATCTGGGTTACCAGCTTGCGGCCTTTTGCCATCGGGTCATTGCGGTCAAGAATCATGCTGTTCCACGCATCGGAGGAGTGACGGCGGCCGTGCGGGTTGCTGCCCATGTTCGGAGCGCCACCAAAGCCGGTGATTCTGCCCTTGGTTACTGTGGAGGAGTTGCCGACTGCGTCCATTTGCAGGGTGGAACCGGTGAACATATCCATGCCATACAGGCCCGCCATCTGCGCATAGCAGCGGTTGGAGCGCAGGCTACCGTCGCGTCCGGTGAAGAAGATGTCCGGATGCGCTGCAACATAGTCTTCCATACCGGCCTCAGAACCGAATGCTACAACGCTCTCGATCCAGCCGGTCTCGATTGCAGGAATCATCGCAGGAATTGGGTTTGCAACCCAGTTGCGGCAGATTTTGCCTTTGAGCCCCAGCTCCTCGCCATAGGTCGGCAGCAACAGCTCGATTGCAGCGGTGTTAAAGCCGATGCCGTGGTTCATACGGGTGACAAGATGTTTTGCATAGATGCCCTTGAGCGCCATCATACCTTGCAGTACATGAACGTCCTTGATGATCGCAGGATCGCGGGTCATCAGCGGCTCAATTGCATATGGCTCAGAGGTTTCCACCACAAAGTCCACCCACTCGCCAGGGATGTCCACACGGGTTACCTTATCCACCAGCTTGTTAACCTGGCAAATTACGATACCATCCTTGAATGCGGTTGCCTCAACAATGGTCGGGGTTTCCTCGGTGTTATTGCCGGTGTAGAGGTTTCCATCCTTGTCCGCCTCATCCGCAACTACCAGGCAGACCTTCGGAATCAGGTCGGTAAACAGGCGGCTGAACAGCTCCAGATAGGTGTGGATTGCACCCACACGCACGGTGCCAGCGTCAATCATATCAGAGATGCGGTTTGCGGAGTTACCGGAGAAGGAGAAATCCAAATCCCGTGCAATTCCCAGCTCGAACAAATCCAGATGTTCCTTCATCTGCGGACTGGACATTACAATATGCAGGTCGTGGACTACCTTCGGGTCAACCTTTGTCATGCAGCGGCTGAGTGTAGCAGCTTGCTTCTGGTTGTCGCCCTCCATTGCAACGATGTCGCCAGGACGGATAACCGCCTCGAGCAGCTTTACAATGTTTTCCTCCGGCAAAACCTTGCCATCGGCCAGCACAGCAGCGGCCTGCATCCGAGCGATTTTTTCCTTCCTGTGGGTATCCCAGGCTCTTTCAGTTCTGGTAATCATGCCTTGCTTCCCTTCCTTTTTATCTATAATAAATTTTGCGCTCTTGTAATCCTCCCACAATCATGTTATAATAAAAACATATTGCAAAACTAAGGGAGGGGATTGCTTGAAGCTCGTTCAGCTCCAATACTTTCGGGCGGTTTGTAAATACAACAATATCACCAAAGCTGCCACCGAACTGCACATTACCCAGCCCTCCATCTCCAACGCTATCAAGGACTTGGAGGAGGAGTTTGGCGTCAGCCTGTTTTACCGGCTGAGCAAGGGGATTTCGCTTACCGACGAAGGCCGCATTTTTTTAGAGAAGGCCAACGAAATTCTGGACAGCGCTGATGCACTCTGCAAGCTCATGCGCACATTGGGCAACAAAGAAAAGGGAATCAAAATCGGCGTGCCGCCGATGATCGGTACCATCCTGTTTCCCAACATGTTCCGCCGTTTTCGTGAGCAGCACCCAGAAGTCAACCTGAGCATTCACGAGCAAGGCTCGGTGCAAATCCGCGACCTGGTCGCTGATGGCACACTCGATGCAGCAATCATCTCAAGCAGCGGACGGGAAAGCTCCAATTTTGAGCGGGTAAATATTCTGGACACCGAAATTCTATTCTGTGTTTCCAAGAACCATCCGTTTGCCAGTCTACAGGCTGTTACCATCGACCGCATCAAGAACGAGCCATTGGTGCTGCTCAAGGAGGATTCCTATCAGTCAACCGTCCTCAAAAATCTTTACCGCAAGCAGAACATCGCGCCGAATGTGATCCTTTATTCCGGACAGGTCCACACCATCAAAGAGCTGGTTGCAAACGGCGTGGCTGCAACGGTCTTCTTCCGCGGCATCGTCTCCCCGAACGAGGGCATTGCCCAGGTCCCATTTGAAGAGCCTGTTACCGCACGCATCGAGCTAATCTGGAATCGGAGCAAACATCTTTACAGTGATGTGGCGAAATTTGTTGAATTTACGAAAAACTATCATCCGGATTAACCAATTTTTTTAGATTGTTAATCTCTCGACAGTTTTATTGTAATCTTATTTCATGCGTTTGTAAAATATTTTTTTATTA
>CAJUJI010000126.1 GCA_910586875.1 uncultured Anaerotruncus sp.
CTCCGGAATGAAGATCATCTTGCGGATGGTGCGGTCGGCCTTGACGGTATCGAAGATGTAGTCCAGGCCGGAGAACATCCCCACCGAGAGCAGGTCGCCGGACAGCTCGCTGATGTCGATGACCGTGTACTTGTTGTCCAGGGAAACATTGGTGGACTGGTTGAAGGTGGAGGCAGAACCGTTCACCAGGCGGTTCAGGATATTGGCAAGCCGTTTGGTTTCGGGGCTCTCCTTCAGCAGCGAGTACAGGTCGCCCAGAATGGGCATCCGGCGGTAGCTGCCGGGCCGCTCTGGGTCCTCCAGAGAATCGTTGTCGTGGGTGATGCCAAACCGGTTGTAGGTGCGGACGATGGCCTCATCCAGCAGCTGCTTCTCCTCGTAGCTCATATCAGGAATGAGGAGGCTGAAGAAGATATGCAGCTTCTGAATTTTGGCGGCCAGCTCCGAGCGGTCGCCCTGGGGGCCGTCCAGCAGGTCGTTAGCGGAGGTGTCCACCTTGCGGATTTCCATGATGTTAATGCAGTTTTTGGAGGCGGGGGAAATCTGGATGAACTCCCCGCCGATGTTCTGGCAGGCCCGGCGGAACTCGTGACCCTTTAGGGGAGCCAGGATAAAGACCTGTATCCCATGCTGCCGCAGGCGCAGGGCCATCAGCTGCATGGTGAAGGTCTTTCCCGCGCCGCTGGTGCCGAGAATGGCCATGTTGGCGTTTTTGTAGAGCCGGGAATTGAAGATGTCCACCACAACCAGGGAGTTGTTGTACTTGTTGACCCCCATGAGGATGCCGTTGTCATCGCTCATCTCAAAGCTGGTGAAGGGGTAGCAGCTGGCCGCCCCGGTAGTCAGAACATTCCGCCTGGTCTTTTGATAGAGCTTCTTGCCGATCCCGGCGATGGGCAGGGTACTGAGCAATGCGTCCTCCTGCAAAAAGCTGCACACCCTGGCGTCCATGTCCTGGGAGATCAGCAGCTTTCGCATCTCCTTGACCCGCCATTCCAGGTTCTTTACGCTGTCCGCCGTAATGGTGATGAGAATGGACAGATAGTAAAAATCCTCGTTGTTGGCGATGCCCCGCTTGAGGAAGTATCCAGACTGAATGGCATTGGAGAGGTCGTCAAAGTCGGTATTGGTGTCGCTGGTATCCTTGATCTTGCTGCGGTTGATGCGGATCTGCTGTCCGATCTTCTGCTGGACGCGCTCCTTGGGCTCTTTGTGGAAGAACAGGTCTACATCGATCCCCTCCCCGGCGTTGACGATGAGGGAAAGCCAGCCCGCCACCACCTGCACCTTGTAGGCGTCCGCCGGGATGATCAGATAGCTGTGGTAGAGGCCGTCCATGAGGATATACCGGGAATGGGTGAAGTCGATGGAGGGCGGAGCCACCAGCTCGTTGACATCCACCTCCTCCAATTTTGTGGGCTCATCGCTCATAATGTACCGGCCCAGCACCTCCGCTACCCGTTCCCCCAAGGGGACCTGAGCCGAGGTCTTGCGGTTAAAGAGGATGTAGAAAATCTCGCTGATGAACTCGTCCTCGTTGTCGTGTTCCACGATGTGGTTGCCGCACTGGAGCAGAAAGCTGCGGGCGTTTCGGGCGGTGGTTTCCAGCACCGAGAGGACCTCCCGGTAGTCGGGGCGGCGGTTGGCGTAGTCGTTCTCGTACTCGAAGATGAGGAAGAACCGCCGGGTGACGGCCTCACGGGAGCCCAGCCGCCGGATGAGGTTGTAGTAATCCTTCTGCAGCTCCCGGCACCGGGGCTCCGGCTCCTGCTGCATACATTCCCGCAGCTTTTCCAGATGCCGCCCCACATCCGCCTTTTTGGAAATGACCTTGAACTGCAGCTTTACCGGGCTGATCTTCAGAAGGCTGGCAAAGGAATAGACGATCCCCCGCTGCTCCCTGGGGCCCCGCAGCAGGAAATTCAGCGGCTCCACCTCCAAAATCTTGATGTACCGGCCGTCCTTGGTGACGACGATACCGTTTTCAATGCGGTCGATGGGGAGGTAGTCCTTGAGGACCTTGGCGTCCTCCAGCTTGCGCTTCACCCTTTTGCGGGGCTTCTTCTGGTCAGTGGCTGCCGGCGATAGGGGACGGTTTTGGAATTCGTCCCACCGGGCAGCATTTTCCGGTACCTCGGTCTCGCTGTCGTAGAAGACGATCTCGAAGTCCTCCTCGTCGGCCCGGACCTCTTTGGCGGGGAGTTTCGTCCGCAGGCGGTCCAAAGCCTTGCGGACAAAGCCCGGCTCCCACCAACGGCGTTTATCCTGAAGTTCTTCCGGGGTGTTGCCGATGATCCTCCTCCGCCGGAGCCAGCCGAAAAAGTTCAGGACAAACTCACTAAGGCTGTCGTCCCCAATGCCGATGAGGCCGAACAGGGCCAGCGGCAGGGGGATCAGGCACAGAAGGATGATGCGATAGTAAAGGCGGATAGGCGGATGAAAAAGGGGAAAGCCGGTGGCCAGCCCCAGAACGACGGCCTCCGCCACATTCCGCCAGCGGAACATTTCGCCGAACACCTTGCCGCCTTCGATAAAGTTTTGGGGGATGATATAGACATCCTGCTCCTCTTCATTTCTTCTCATGGCATTCTCCTAACGAAAAGGCGGCCTCCAAAGCGGAGACCGCCCGTATTTTTACCGGCTCAGATAGCCCAACGGGTCCACCGGCGTCCCGTCGATGATGACCTCGATATGCAGGTGCGGCCCTGTGACCCAGCCGGTTTTTCCCACCTTTGCGATGGCCTGTCCGGCGGTGACCTGTTCCCCTTCTCGTACAAGGATCTGGCTGCAATGGGCGTACAGGGTGACATATCCGCCGCCGTGGTTGATGGCGAGATGCTTCCCGTAGCCGGAGCTGCCGGAGTCCCGCACAAAGAGGACGGTGCCGCCCTTGACCGCGCTGATCTCGGTGCCCAGGCCCGGCGCAATATCCAGGCCGGTATGGTTGCTGGTGCCGGTCCCCACGCCGGGATAGGGGCGCTTGCCAAAGGTGGAGGTGATGAGCCCCGACCAATCCAGTCCGGGGAAGGGGCTGCCAAAGGCGCCCTCCTCCAGCGGGGTCTGGTCGTCCTTGATCAGACCGCCGATGTCACCATGAGTGCCGTTACCGGCTGCCTCATAGCTGTCGTAGAGGAAGATGGTGAGGTTATCGGCGTAGTAGCCGGACAACTCCTTCTGCCCCTCGGTCAGCTGAAACAGTTGGTTGGGGAAATACTCTTCCCCGGCGTACAGGATGGTGAAGATGGTGTAGATCACCGTTTCGGACTGTTCCTCGCCATCCTCATCCGTCCAGGTGATGGTCCTCGGCTCCTCGTGGGTGGTGTAGTAGTAAAGCTGCCCCTTGTGGGCGGTGACCATGGCGGCCAGATGGGGGATGGAGATGTTGTCCACGCTTTTGTCCTGGGAGGCGCAGTACCAGCAGAGGATCCGGTTGGCGTCATAGGCGATATTGCCGCCCACGGTGTCCACCACCTCGGCATACTCCAGGGCCGCGGCCTCGCTTTCGGCCTCCTCCAGCGCCTCGGTGTAGGCTTCGGTGAGGATCTGGCCGATGGTGCTGTTAATGGTGCTGATGTTTTCCACGATCTGCGGGTTATCGTTGAGGATGGGCTGCTCCCCGGTGTCCGGCGGGTCCAGGCCGCCGAAGATCACCGTTGGGAGCAGCGCGATGAAAAGTATGGGCAGGGCCAGCAGGGTGACAGCCACGATTGCCAGTTCCTTTTTGAAGGACTTCACAGCTTCAGCGGCTGCCCCCGCAAGCCCGCCCGCTGCCGCGCCCTTGGCGATGTTGGCGATTGCCTTGCCTATTTTGGCGGCGCCCTTCACCTTCTGGGCGGCGTTCAGGACATCCTCCAGGCCGCTGGTTTGTCGGTTATCTGGCATGGCTAACGGTCCCTTCTGGCAGGCGCCCTGGGGAGCTTCTGGACGATCTTTTCGTCACAGATCACCTTCTCCTGCTGGGTGCGCTTGTCGGTTTCGGTGCGGACCGGTGTGCGTTCCACGGTGGGGACAGCGTACTGCTTGTACCACTTCTCGCCATCCTTGGAGGTGACAGTGGTGAATTTCCCTTCCGGCTGGGTGTACTGGCCCGCATGGTACATGGCAAACCGGATGCCGGTGGGGTGCTGGGGAGAGATTTCGGTACCGGTGATCCTGCCGCTGCCCATCTCGATATTGCGGAAGGTGGGCGGTTCGGTGTAGGGGGAGGCGCCGCTCCTCCCGGCATACTGGCCGGCGAAAGCCGCCGACTGGGCGCCTGGAGAATAGGTATCCTCCGATACCCGGCCGCTGCTGCCGGAAGGAGTAGCTGTGGCCGCGGCAGAGGGAATGGTGGTTCCACCGCCCAAAGCGGTTTGTGTATCCGAACCGCTTTCCAAAGAAGCTGCTTCCTGAACAGTCCCACCTGTACTGGCGCTGGCCGGGATCTCTGCCCCAGCAGCAATGTCTATGCCGCCCTGTTCCATACCGGCAGGGATGCCCTCGGTTTGGCTGACCTCAGAAGAACCAAAGGATACTTCTGAAAGATCGTTCGTTATATCTGCCTCGACGCTTTCCGGGCCGTATGGAATATCTTGAGGTGTATCCGGCATAGCGCCAGCGTAGCTTTCGGGACCGGTGTCCATGGAGACAGAGGCTTCACCTTCCTCTTCCGGGCTCATGGTAATCTGGTTTTCCCCGGCTTGCAGGTTATCAGCAGAGAGAGGAGCCATATCGGGCTCTGTTTCCGTTGCTGTATCCGGGCTGGTGGGAATGGAGGTTTCCGGCGTAACCGTGGGCTGCATCCCAGAGGGGCTGCCGGCTTCCTCCGCGGCCGCGGCGGGGATCCCGCCGCCCATCGGCCCCATATATGCCTGGAAGGCGTCTACCGCCTTTTCGCCGCTGATGACGCCGCTCTGAGAGGCTGTACCGGTGGCAACGCCGCCGATCACCCGGCTGGCAAAGCCACCGGTTTCCCCACAGAGCCTTCATACATCTTACTGCCCAGGCTGCCAAAGAAACCGCCGGAATGGCCCTTTTCGGAGGTGAGATTGCTTGCCGCCCCGGCTGCTGCCTTGCGGCTGACCATACCGGCCAGACCGCCGGAGAAAGCCCCGGCAGCCGCACCGGCCGGATTGGGGATACCGCCGGCCTTCCCGGAGGTAACGCTTGGGCCCATGCCGCCTTTTTTGAAGCCGCCAAGGCTTTTTGCTGCGATCATGGCCTCGCCCAGCATATTGCCGCCGGTATGGCCCACCGAGATGCCCAGGCCCGCCATAAAGCTGTCGATCTTCTGGGAAACCTTGAGGAAGGCGATGGCGCAGAGAAACCAGATGAACAGGTTGCCTCCATCACCGGTGCCCAGGGGATTGGCGATGAACTCCCCGAACATATTGGTGAAGAGCTTGAGGCACCAGGCGTTCATCACCAGCAGAAAGAGCTGGCCGCCCAGCATCCGGCACCAGCTCTTAAAAATATTGGAAGTGCTTTGGGCGCCGCCCAGGGCAAAGGCCACCGGTGCGGTAAAGACCAGCACTCCCAGCAGGATATACCGTTCCGCCGCCTCAAACAGCAGCTTTATGTAGTTCCAGGCCAGGATGATGAGCAGCACCAAAGCGATGAGCAGGACAGAGCCACCCACCGTGCCGCCGATGACGACGGTGATCACACTCATAAAGCTGGCAAACTGGATGGGCGGCAGGCTGGCATCTACGATCCATTCATAGGGTGTGCCGCCGATGTCCAGAACCAGGTTTACGATGTCCTGGGAGAAAAAGACCAGTCCCATAAACAGGATGGTGCGAAAGGTGAGCTTCAGGGGGTCCTCGGCCTCCAGCCCGATGCCCAGGCCAAAATTTTGGAAAAGCTGCCAGATGAAGTTCAGAAGCAGGATGCCCAGCCCCAGGCCCACAAAGATGCCATACATGGTTTCCGCCGCAGGGAAATACCTGGTGAAGGTGTTCATGTTGCAGCCCAGAGCCCCCAGGACAGAGCCGTTTATCATATCCAGCAGGTTCATCACCTGTTCGGCGATCCATTCCACAATGCCGTCTAAGATTCCGATACGCGGTTCGCCTCCTTTCCGGTAAGATGTTTAAGAAGCCGCTGTTATGCGCTCCATCTGCCTCCTTCAAAGAACGGGGTGACATAGGCCATGACGAAGCCCAGGCCGTTGATGATGGCCCATGTAATGCAGATACGCTTGAGCCAGGCCCTGGATTCATCCACCGTGCGCCCGTTTTTGGAGAAGTTCATTAGCAGCAGGGCGACGCTGGCCGTCATCACGGCGGCGATGGTGCTGATGGTGACGATCTGGCCATAGACATCGTTCATGATCTGCTGGGCCTTGGTCCAGACCGTTTCTCCTGCGGCAAAGGCATGGATGCTGCACATGGCCATCATGGTGGCTGCCACCGCCGCCTGGTACATCCGCCTGCCGATCCGGTCCGGCTTGCTGATAGGGGTCTCGCTGTCGGGATTGTGCTCTTTCAGTTTCATTGGCTACCTCCTGTAAGTAAATTGGCCGCACATCCCCATAGGGATATGCACGGAATGAGGACTGTCAAAATTCATGGGATACAAAAACAGCCGCCCTGCATCCGAAGATGAAAGGCGGCCGCTTTTGTGCCGAAATAGAATTTTGACTGTACTTAGTGTAACACCTCATTCTCTCAGGGTCAATTCCATCCTGCTATCAGTTTTATGGCAGAAGTCTATCATATTGAATTTCCCTAATGAGTACAGCTATTACCCCTCAATAGACATAGCCATTGTCCGTTTAGCGATACGATTATAGGTAACAACAAATGCTTCTCTAAAAATTTGTACAAGCTGTGGATTATCTCTTAACCAGAATTCCATTAGCTTTGTACTTTCAAAGAGTTGCCGATGGTCAATAAACCACTTTTTGTGTTTTTCTCGATCTTTCTCCTGTGTATAGTCATCAGATTTTGGACCATGTTCATTAAAGTAATCCCATGTAAATCCTACTTGCTCAGCACCACTTGACCAATAATCGTGGTCAGGGCTAAGAGAAAGAAGATATTCATATAGTATTTCTTCCGGGTTCTTTTCACCAGGGAGTTTGAGTATGTTTCCAAAACGATCTCGTGTGAGCTTGGGAATTTTATTAAGTTGTTTTTCGGTAACATCTCCATCAAGTACAATCAAAGTATTTCCAAAATACTGTAAATCTGCGCCATAAAGATTTATCAGTTGGTCACAACCAATTGTAATATCAAGTAGCTCCACATATGATAAAAAATCTCGAACAAGATATTTTAAGAACCATCTCGCTTCTGCATCTTCGGAATACAATTTTATTTTGTTTCTGTTTTGAACAGCAGAAATAATCATTAAATCACTCTCAATCTCTGTGAATGGAGGATTACGCTTTATTTCCAATTGTGCGATTGAGATAAAACGCGGCAAAACCTAATTCCACAGAGTATTTTTTGTTTTGTGTACAGTATATATTTTTTTGACGCCGCCATTCTGTTATTGTTAGCGGGGTGTGTTTTATAAGCTCAATCAGTTCTTGATGGGATTCTTTTAGGGCACGCCAAAAAGAATAAATGGCTTTGTCATAATCATTAATAACAATTTGATTTACCGTACCGTCAATAAGCAAATTTAGTGCAACGCCAGCACCTCCGGCAAATGGTTCAATATATGTGATTGCAGGATCTTCAATCTTCTCAATGATAAGCTGAATAAGTGGTGCGATTTTACTTTTTCCACCAGGATAACGCAAGGGGGAGTAATTCACCAATTTCACCTCTTTTCCTGAAAAAGTAAATTTATTCTACTGTTTTGCATATTTTTGTTGCCCAGAAGATGTTTTTTCAAGAATATCGATATGCTTAGGATGAGTTTTAACGAAATTCAGAAATAATGTTCCAAGCAGTAATCGTTCGCTCCTTGAAATACGATTCCATTCATAACCGCGGAACAAGTCTTTAACAAGGAATACCTCTCCTGGCGAAAGATTTTCCGTTTCTTCAAGAGCTTTCTCTAATAACATATTGACATTTAGCATATCAGGTCCTCCACAAAATAACCAGGAAAACAATGTTGTTGACAATATTATACGACAAAACGATAAAATGTCAATATAGCTGTCGAAAACACAAAAACGGATGAAATTCAACAAGATGACTTTTGGATTATTCTGTATCTGTC
>CAJUJI010000127.1 GCA_910586875.1 uncultured Anaerotruncus sp.
ATAATAGCCATATGGCTATTATAATGTATTTCGCTCGGGCACGAATCCAATAGGGTTTGTGCCCGAGCGGTCGAAGATATCACCTTATGTTTGGAAAGGAGAACGAAGGTTGGAAGGTGCAACGCTTTACAAGCTGGAAGGCAGTGTGGAGAATATCATCTTTCGTAACGAGGACAATGGTTACACTGTTTTGGAGCTGACAACCGACCAGGAATTGGTGACGGTTGTAGGGGAGTTTGCGGATATTTCTGTAGGTGAGACGCTGGTAGTGACCGGCAGCTATACCACCCATGCGAAATATGGCTTGCAACTCAAAGCACAAACCTATGAACGTTTATTGCCTGCAACTGCTGCCGCAATTTCCAACTATCTTTCCTCTGGTGCGATCAAAGGAATCGGGCCGGTAATCGCCAAAAAATTGGTGCAGGCGTTTGGTGATGATACTCTCACAGTGATTGAACAGCACCCCGAACGGCTGACGGTGGTGCCTGGAATTTCTCCAAAACGCGCAGAAAATATTGCCAAAGAGTATCATAAGCTATTTGGTATACGAACAGTAATGCTATTTTTGGCGCGTTACAACATTCCTGCGACCTATGCGATAAAGACCTGGAAAAAATTTGGTTTGACTGCGCAGGAGACGATTACCAACAATCCCTATCTGCTGTGCATTGATGAAATTGGTGTTTCGTTTGAGGTTGCGGATGCGATTGCGTTGGCAAATGGGATTCAGATGGATGGCTACGAGCGAGTGTCGGCGGCGCTCGTCCACATTTTGCGGCACAATACCGGTAACGGGCATGTTTGCTTGCCGGAGCACAAGCTCATAGAGGTTTGCCAAAAGCTGGTGGAGGTGGACAGCCAGGTAATCGGGGATATTTTGGAGGAGATGGTACAGCGGGAGGAGCTTACCCGACTGGAAACAGACAAAAATCAGTTTCTTTATCTGCCGCGTTATTTTGATGCGGAGTCTTATATTGTTTCAAAGCTTTCGCTGATGCGCGAGTCAAAGGGGGCCGGCTTGACACCGGATGTGGAGCGGTTTGTGGCGCAGCAGGAACAGGAGCTGGGCATCACCTATGCAAATTTGCAGCGAAAGGCGATGTTTACTGCGGTCTCCCAGCCAATGATGATTTTGACCGGCGGACCTGGCACCGGAAAGACCACCACAATCTCTGGAATTATTCGGTTGCTGGGGCAGATGGGGGAAAAGGTGGCTTTGGCAGCGCCGACCGGCCGTGCAGCAAAGCGGATGAGCGATCTGACCGGCGTAGAGGCAAAAACCGTTCATCGAATGTTAGAGGTGGACTATGGGGATGGTAGCGGGCTCACTCGATTTAAGCGCGGGGAGAAGAATCCGCTGGCTTGTGATGCGGTGATTATCGATGAAAGCTCGATGATGGATACCCTGCTGTTCGAGAGTCTGCTGCGGGCCTTAAAGTTCACCTGCCGCCTCATTTTGGTGGGGGACCCGGATCAGCTGCCGTCGGTGGGCGCAGGCAATATCCTCAGTGATCTAATTGACAGTGAGGTGATGCCGGTGGTGCATTTGGATGCGGTGTTTCGCCAAGCGCAAAAAAGCAAAATTATTACCAATGCGCATAGAATTGTATCCGGCAATTATCCTTCCTTGCAGTTCAGTGGACAGGATAACGACTTCTTTTTTCTTTCGGAAAGCGGCACCGCTAAAATTGCGGCGGTGACAGCCGATCTATGCGCGCGGCGGCTACCGAATCGTTACCAGTTTTCCCCGATGTGGGACATCCAGGTCATTGCACCCATGCGGGTGGGCGCGCTGGGAACCGGAGAGCTGAACAGGGTGTTGCAGGAATCGCTGAATCCGCCAGCCCCGCATAAAAAGGAATTTAAGGCGGGCAGTGTGACCCTTCGCGAGGGTGACAAGGTGATGCAGGTACGCAATAATTACGACATTGTTTGGGAAAAGGACAACGGCGAGGATGGCATGGGCATCTTTAATGGAGATATCGGGGTGATTGAGCTGATCAACCGCCCTTCGGCCTCGTTGATTATCAGCTTTGACGGGCGGCGCGCGGAATACTCGTTTGAGATGGTTAACGAGCTGGAGCTTGCCTATGCGATCACCGTACATAAAAGCCAGGGAAATGAATACGACGCGGTTGTGATTCCATTAGCGGATGGACGCAGCCGGATGTATTACAGAAGCTTACTGTACACAGCCGTGACCCGTGCGAAAAAGCTGCTGATTTTGATTGGTTCCAAACAGGCGGTTTGCTATATGGTGGACAACCATAAGAAAACCCGCCGGTATACCAATCTCATTTATCTGCTGCATCAGGTGTGTGATGAATAGGCTGTGGGAACGGCTGCTGACCCTGCTATATCCGCATAAATGCTTTTGCTGCGGGGATTTGGTGCCGGATGCGGTTTATCTTTGTGCGGTATGTGAGCAAGCACTTCCGCTCGCATCCGACTGCTGTGCCAATTGCGGCAAACCGCAGTCCGAATGTATCTGTTCACGGCTAAGCGATCACATCACAAGGGCAGCCGCGCCGCTTTTCTATCAGGATGGGGTGCGGCATGGAATCCATGCGTTCAAATATGAAGGACGCTCCTATTACGCACAATTTTTAGCGCAGCTGATGGCGGACTGTGTAAAAGAACGGTTTTGTGATGTTTCGTTTGATCTGATCACCTATGTGCCGCTTCACCGCCGTAAAAAGCGGCAGAGAGGATATTGCCAGACCGAGCTTTTGGCGCAGGCGCTTGCGAAGCGTCTGGGTGTTCCGGTGGTGGGCGGTTTGTTGCGGCATACAGGCAAAGGACATACGCAGATGCAGCTACATCAGATCCAGGCGCGCAAGGAGAATGCAACACTTTCGTTTGCAATACAGAAAGAGGTGTCATTGACAGGGAAGCGAATTCTGTTGGTGGATGATGTGCTTACTACCGGAAGTACAACTGCAAGCTGTGCCGCATTGCTGAAAACGCTTGGCGCAGCAGAAATTTTTGTTGTGACAGCAGCAACCGTCGTTCGGCAAAAGATTGCAAAATCTGATAAAGTGGTGTATAATGGGCAGCAGAAGAAAAGCTCAGAACGCGAGCTTTAGGAGGGATTCATTTGGCGTCAATGGATATTGGAATCGACCTGGGGACTGCAACGGTCCTGGTATATAGCGGCGAGGATGGGATTATTTTGCGGGAGCCATCGGTGGTGGCAGTGAACACCAAAACCGGCGAAATTTTGGATGTGGGGGAATCCGCTCATGCGATGCTGGGTAAAACGCCAGCACACATCACCGCAATTCGCCCGTTGGCGGATGGGGTAATCTCCAACTATAAGATGACAGAAGTTATGATCAAACATTTCCTCAAGAAGGCCTGCCCGAATAGCGGGATGCGTCCGCGGGTGGCACTGTGTGTGCCGTCGCTCATTACAACGGTCGAGGCACAAGCGGCCGGAGATGCGGCGCTGGCAGCGGATGCGCGCAGCGTTTATCTGATTGAGGAGCCGGTGGCGGCAGCAGTGGGCGCAGGGCTGGATATCACCCGTTCCAACGGCAACCTGATTTTGGATATCGGCGGAGGCACCAGTGATATAGCGGTGCTTTCACTGGGAGGAATTGTCTGTAAAAACTCGATCAAAATGGCAGGGAATAAATTTAATGAAGCGCTGATGAAATATATCCGTGGAAAATACAACCTGCTGATCGGGGAGCGCATGGCGGAGCGGATGAAGATGGAAATTGCCAGCGTGGATGAAAATGCAGAGGCCCGTACCTTTGAGGTGAAGGGGCGCAATCTGGCGACCGGACTGCCTGGAAAGCGGCTGGTGACGCGCGCAGAGCTGTATGAATCAATGTTGGATTGTGCAGTAGAAATCCGGCGGGCGGTCCATTCGGTGGTTGAGCGCACGCCACCTGAGCTGGTAGGCGATCTGTACGAAAACGGATTGGTGATGACCGGAGGCGGCTGTCTGTTGCATGGATTGGACACCTATTTGAGCCATTACCTGAAAATGCCGGTGCGCCGCGCAGAAAATCCGGTTGAATGCGTGGCGATCGGGACAGGGCGCTCGTTTGAATATTTGGATCAGTTGGTTGATGGATTCATCGCATTCTCGGTGCGCAAGCATTAAAAGCAATAAAGCCTTCCTTTTATGGGTATACTAAGAGCATCCCATAAAAAGGAGGGCTTTTTTATGCCAATGACCACAAAGGAATTTTTAATGCTGGAGGAACAGCTGAAGGAAGAACGGCTGTTGGTGAAGAAATATGCGTATTATGCGAGGCTGGCCAGTGACCCACAGCTGCGCCACCGTTTTGAGAGCAACTGCGCCGTACATCAGCGCTATTGCGATCAGCTGTTGACGCGGCTGCATGTGTGAAGTGAAAGGGAAGGGGGGTATCGGATGCTATACCCCGGAAGACAGCGTTTGCGCTTTGAGATAGCCGGTTGGAGGGACCCCCATAACCCGTTTAAATACCCTTGAGAAGTAAAGCTGATCCTCATAGCCAACCGATGCTGCAACGCCTGAAACTGGCAGGTTAGAATGCTCTAATAATTCACACGCCTGCGAAATTCGATAGCGGGTGAGATATTCATTTGGTGGAGTTCCGATATGACGCATAAACATGCGATAAAGATGGCTGCGGCTGATGCCAACGCTTGCGGAGATGTCGCGGATATCAATAGAACGCGAATAGTTATGTGCAATAAATCGTATTGCACCTTCCACATACTCCAAAGAGAGGTCGCTATTGACTGGCGGCAGGTCGGCCAGCTCGACCAGCAGCGCCAGAAAAACATAAAGCCGACCGATGGCGCGCAGCTCGGAAGCGGGCGTGCTGCCGGACGCCTGATAGATCGCGGTGATAGCTTGGTGAATTTGTGCGGGCTGTGCTGCATGGAAAACCGGATTTGTGCGGGAAAATGGGGTTTGTGCCATCATCAGTTTGGCTTCTGCGCCGTTGAAGCCGACCCAGCAATAGGACCAGGGCTCCTGCTCATCTGCGGTGTAGGAGGACACAACCGAGGGATAGAGCAAAAAAGTGTCTCCCGCCTGAACTGGGTAGGTGATTCCATCGGCGCAGTAAATCCCGCGTCCGGAGATCACATAATGTACCAGATAGTGGTCACGCAAACCGGGCCCCCAGGAATAGCCGGGCTCACACTGCTGCTCACCGCTGTTATAAACCGCGATGGGCAAGCTTTCGCGCGTTTTATTTTTGTAAGAATGCTTGAAGCTTTCCAAAGGCAAGTGTTCCACCCCCCTTTAAAATTAGGCAGATTTTTCTGCTGCTAAAATAATAGTATAACAGAAATCCATAAAGGACGCAACAATTGTCCATAAACAAGAGAAGATTGAGGGTTGTAATCAGCAGCGATTTGCAGTAGGCTAAGAATAGAAACGATACACGTAAACGGAGGTAGTTAAAATGAATACAGCACAGCTGAAAGCGCAGATCGATAGCGGAAACTTCCAACAAACCTTTGCGTGGCTTTATCAGGAGCGTGCCGCAGCTCAGCCGGCGCGTTATGCCCGGGCGCTTGACCAGTTTGCGAAGCTGTTCGGCGCCGAGCGGCAGGTGGAGCTGTTTTCTGCGCCCGGACGTTCGGAGGTGGGCGGCAACCATACCGATCATCAGCGCGGACGAGTGCTGGCAGCGGGTATCAACCTGGATGTAATTGCGGTGGCTAGCAAAAATGAGGAACCGGTTATCCGAATTCAGTCGGAGGGCTTCCCGATGGACACGGTCGATCTGCGGGATCTCACGGTGCATCCGGAGGAGTCCAACCAGGCGATTTCGCTGATCCGTGGCATTGCCGCGCGTTTTCAGCAGCTGGGACTGGAAATCGGTGGCTTTGACGCATATACCACTAGCAATGTGCTCAAGGGCTCAGGACTTTCCTCCTCAGCGGCATTTGAAACGTTGGTGGGTGTGATACTTAACTGTCTGTATGCAGGGGAACGTGCAAATGCTGTGCAGCTTGCACAGATCAGCCAATATGCGGAAAACGTTTATTTTGGCAAACCCTGCGGCCTCGAAGACCAGATGGCGTCCTCGGTAGGCGGGCTTGTGAGCATCGACTTTCAGGATTCAGAGCGTCCGGTGGTGCAACAGGTACAGGTGGACTTTTCACGGTTTGGATACCGGCTGTGCGTGGTGGATACCGGCGGCAATCATGCGGATTTGACCGATGATTATGCGGCAATGCCGCAGGAGATGCGGTCGGTCGCGCAGGTATTTGGCAAGCAGGTGCTGCGCGAGGTAGAGCCCACGGAGTTTTATGCCAACCTTCCACAGGTGCGCGCACATTGCAGCGACCGTGCGGTTTTGCGTGCGTTCCACTTTTTTGCGGACAACGAGCGGGTGCCGCAGCAGGTGGCTGCATTGGAGCAGGGCGATTTTGAGCGCTTTAAGCGGTTGGTCATCGAGAGCGGGCGCAGCTCCTTTATGTATCTGCAAAATGTGTATACCTGTAAAAATCCCGCAGAACAGGGGCTTTCGTTGGGCTTGGCCATCAGTGAGCGGCTGCTGGGAGGAAAGGGCGCCTGGCGGGTACATGGTGGCGGTCTAGCGGGCACCATCCAGGCGTTTGTACCAGAGAAGTCGTTGGAAGAATACCGCGTTGCCTTGGAGGCGGTGTTTGGCGAAGGGCATTGTCATGTATTGTCGATCCGCCCAGTGGGTGGTGTGCGCATCACGAGCCAAACACACGCATAATAAATTACATGTAAAATATAGAAGTGGGCAAAGGACTCATGTAGCAAATGGCTGCATGAGTCCTTTTTTAATTGGTGTAAAATAGAAAAAAGAGGGGTCTTGTCGTCGATATTGATAAAATAATAACTAAATGAAGAATAAAAATGTGAGAAAAATACAAACAATGGACATCATTCGACAAAAAAGTTTGTAAGAATCGGTGGATGATTCTGAGATAAATTCCTCCTATACTAAAAATAGGTTCCAAAGATAACCGCAGGAATCAATGACAGAAAGCATGGGAGGAATAGGATATGGTACCGAAGAAGATAGCGATTCTGGGCGATGGAAATGGCGCGCATATGATGGCAGCAGACTTTGCACTCAAGGGTCATCAGGTGAGCATGTATATCTATCAGGAGCGCGAAGAGGTCCGCAAGCTGATGCAGACGAAAACCATCGAGATTGACGGAATTATCAAAACATCCGTAAAGCTCCATGATGTAAGCTGCGAGATCGATAAGGTAATCGATGGCGCGGATTATATCTGCATCGTGACCCCTGCATTTGTGCACGCTTATTATGGCAATCTGCTCAAAGGCAAGGTTAAGAAAAACCAGGTAATTGTGAGCTTCCCAGGTGCTTTCGCAGCGCTCCAGATCAAGAGCATCTTTGGGGATGATCCGGAGTGCCCTGTTTTTGCAGATGTCAACAATCTGCCGTATGACACCCGCCTGTGTGGTCCGGCAAAGGTGAATCTGTTCGGACGCAACGCGGTTAATATTGCATTTTTGCCGGCAAACGCGGGCGAGGGCCTGATTGACGTGATGCGTGAGGACCTGTTCCCGTTTGAGAAGGTTTACAAGGATGTTCTCGAGTGCGGACTTTCGATCGTAAATCCTGCATGGCACACCGGCCCATGCCTGCTGAGCGTCACCGCAATCGAGCTGCCAACCACCAACTTCTTTGTTTATGAGCACGGCTGGACCCCGTCCGCTTGTAAGCTGAACATCGTTCTGGATAAGGAGCGCAAGGCGGTTGGTGAGGCGTTGGGCTACAAGCTGCGCCCAATGGAGGATTTCAGCGGTATGCCGGATAACTTCACCTGGCAGCAGCTGTATGCGGCCGGACATGGCGCAATCTCGCTGACCCCGATCTGCGGCCCGAACAGCATCTATGACCGGTATCTGACCGAGGATGCTCCGTTTGGTCTGGTTCCGTGGACTGCAATTGCACAGATTGTTGGCGTGCCGATGTCGATGACCAATTCCTGTATTGATATCTATAATGTGATCCATGAGACCGACTGGCGTGAGAAGGGCCTGACGGCAAAGGATCTGGGCATTGCTGGTATGAATAAAGAACAGCTGATGAAGTATGTGCTTACTGGTGAGAAATAAGCGATAAATCGAATGGGATAAGGCAAGCTGTTGAAAAAGTGAAAATCCAGCTTGCCTT
>CAJUJI010000128.1 GCA_910586875.1 uncultured Anaerotruncus sp.
AATTTATATCGTATGTTAATCAGAAAATTTTGAAGGAGTATTACTCATCAGCGGCCATATTAGGAGAAATTTAGCAAATTAAAGATTAAATTTAACTACCCTCTCTGCAAGCTTTTAAACTGTCGTTGTTCTGATGCTCTTTTTAGCGAACACTTGTAAAAACCACCTTGAGAGCGTATTTTGGGGAATTAAGAAACTAAAAAAGGCAGGGCAAACGCTCTGCCTTTTTCTAATTTGATAAGGCCAACTAAACAATAGAACTATCAAGTGATAGCTCACTCGTTAATCACTTCAATACACAGATGTACAGCCTTCTGCATATGTGCTCGAATTTTGCTCAAAGCCTCTTATGGGAAGCTCTCCCATTTTTCGATTTCTCCTATGACACGCAATGGTTCTCGTGTTCGATATGAACGGGATGGATTACCCTGAAACTTTTGATCCGTCACATTGGCAGGGCCTCTTCTTCCGTAGGACATCGCCCGCCTTGCAGGTCTCTATGCCTCAGTTGGCAACAAACGGATCGCTCATGCAACTGCATCTCTTATTTCACACGCTAGCACCTTTTAGCATTTCCAGCAATTCTGCCTCGGTCAATATAGTGATGCCTAACTCATTTGCTTTGGTCAGCTTACTTCCAGCCTCCTCGCCCGCTACTACATAGCTAGTTTTCTTGGAAACGCTGCCACTTACCTTGCCGCCAGCCGCCTCTATCAGTGCCTTTGCCTCACTGCGCGCCATCGTGGGCAATGTTCCGGTCAGCACGAACGTCTTGCCCGTTAGGATATCTCCCGCTGGCGCAGACTCACAGCGCAGGTTTAGCCCCAGCTCCCGCAAACGTTCCACCAAAGCGCGATTAGCCTCAAGCGAGAAAAAGTCCACTACGCTTTGTGCCATAATCTCACCATATCCCTCAATCGAGGCGATCTCCTGCGCTGGCGCATTCAAGATCCCATCCATATCACCAAACCGCTGCGCCAATAGCTGGGAGGCACGCGCACCGATCCCGCGAATGCCCAGTGCAAACAGCAGCCGCGACAAATCCTGCTGCTTGGATTTTTCCAGCGCTTTTATCAGATTGGCAGCACTGCGTTTTCCCATCCGCTCCAATCCAGCGAGCTGCTCGATGGTCAACATATAGAGGTCAGCCGTCGACTGCACCAGCTTTGCATCTAAAAGTTGGTGCACAATAGCGGGTCCTAGACCATCGATGTCCATTGCATCACGGCTGGCAAAATGCACCAGGTTGCGTGCCACCTGTGCAGGGCAAGCCATGTTGACACAGCGCAGGACCGCCTCCCCTTCCTCGCGCTCGGCAACGCTGCCACAGGAGGGACAGATCTGCGGAATTTGATATGGCGGCTTTCCCTCCTGATGTTGTGCGACGGTCACGACCTCGGGGATGATGTCACCCGCCTTGCGTACTACAATCACGTCCCCGATCGCAATATTCTTTTCATTGATAAAATCCTGATTGTGCAGTACCGCGCGACTGACGGTAGTTCCTGCCAGAGTAATCGGCTCAAATACCGCTGTTGGGGTGAGTGCACCGGTTCGCCCCACCTGAATGGTGATATCCAGCAAGCGGGTTTCCTTCTGCTCTGGTGGATATTTGAAAGCAACCGCCCAACGCGGGAATTTAGAGGTTGCACCCAACTGCTCCCGCTGTGCAAAATCATCCACCTTGATAACCGCACCATCGATATCAAAAGGGAACTGATAGCGCTGTTCTCCGATTTTATCGATTTCTCGAATGGCATCCTCAATGTCATGAAACGCCTTATAGGATGGAATCACCTTGAAGCCCTGCTCCTCCAAAAATTCCAGCGATTGCTTGTGCCCATCTAGTGTCTGGCCCTCCAACTGTTGAATATTGAATACAAAAATATCCAGACCCCGCTGTGCTGTAATCCGGCTGTCCTTCTGCCGCAGCGACCCTGCTGCTGCATTGCGTGGGTTTTTAAAGGGCTCCTCTTCATTTTCCAGTTGGCGCGCTACCACCCGATCAAAGCTGGACCGCGGCATATAAACTTCCCCGCGCACCTCGAGGAATTCCACCGGTTGGCGCAGCTGCATCGGAATGGAGCCCACCGTTTTCAAATTTTCCGAAACATCCTCTCCAATTATACCATCGCCGCGGGTAGAGCCGCGTACAAACGCGCCGTTGCGATATTCCAGCGAGACCGAAAGCCCATCAATCTTTGGTTCCACAATATAAATTGGGTTGGGAATGGTTTCCCGCACCCGTGTGTCAAACGCGCGCAGCTCCTCTACACCAAACACATCCTGGAGCGAACCCATCTGCACTTCATGACGTACCGGCGCGAAGGTGTTCAGTGCAGCACCACCCACCCGTCGAGTGGGGGAATTATCGGTTGCCAGCTCTGGAAACGCTGCCTCCAGATCGATCAGTTCGTGCAGCAGTTTATCATATTCATAGTCAGAAATGGTCGGATTGTCCAGCACATAATAGCTGTGGTTGTGTTGTTCTATTGTCTTTCGCAGTGTAGTGATACGTTCGGTTGCCATTTGCAAATCCATTTTTCTTTCCTCCACGTTTGGATATTATCAAGATTTATATTGATTATAACACAAACAAATTTTTGAATCCAGCTATTTTTGTCTTAGCCCTATAGAAAATCTCATGTCCTTGGCGGCTCTGCTACATAATCGTTATACAGACCAATCGTATCCGAACGGTCGCCGTTAATATCTGTGAACGCCTCTGGAACCCGCCCGACGATGACCGTCTCTGCAATACAGATATTGGTATTGACATTGGTTGTTACTGTATATACCGGTGCAACCGCGCTGACGGTTGCACGGATGGAAAGCATAATTTGATGCAGCGTTTGATTGATGCCCGCGGAGCGAAAACTGTTATAAATTTCGGTCGTCACATAGCCCGCAGGCAGAATTTGAAACTCCATATTGGGGCCGCGACCTGCAAAAAATTGTCCGCCAAACACAGTACCAATCGGGATTAAAATTGGATGGTCCGCATCCACCAAAAGCTGGCTGGAAACCTGTGTCTCCACCTGCGCTTTCAGCCGATTGATTGCAACCATATTGGTGGAGATGGAGGAGACCTCCCCTTCCTGGTCGCGCGATAAGGTGATCATACTGTCATAGTCGATGTCCTGCTGGTCCAACACCTGCAATACCGCATAATTGATAGAGCGGGTTGCTGCTAGCTGTGCCTGATAGGTGGAAATCGTCGTAACCAAAGGACGCAGCCGGCTATCTGTAAAAAATGCTAGCCCTGCAAGCAGCATCCCTACCATCAACAGCTTGAGTGCCCTGCGCCGCTTGCGGCTTATCCGAATTGTGATTGGCTGCATCCCGCTCCCTCCTTTTTTACTAATATATTCCGGGAATGAAAAAACGTTGCCTCTATTCTACTGCGCTAAAATCCATTGTATTAGATAAAACCCAGCAGCTTAGTCAAAAAAGGCTAAACTGCCGGGTTCTATCATACAGCCGGTGGATCTACTAAAACAAATATTGCCAAAAATTTTTAATTAGCCAACTAGGGGTCGTTGTTATCCGCCAAGCATCCATTCTTATCGCAAAAATTGTTCCTCAACTTTGTATAGTTGCTGCATCCTTACACATACTAGCTTTGGTTTTTACTCCGTTCTTGCGTTTGCGCGGGGGAAAAACCCTGGGCCGGACGGAATACCGTCCGGCCCTCATTTTTTTGCAGCTTCTGTCAGTAAAAATTTCTACGCTTCGTTTTACAGGGTCAACTGCTCGCCCTGGTCCTCTGGCCGCAGCAACGCCCCTGTAGCGGGCAAGGCTTTTGCACGGTAGCGATTCGGATTCTGGAGTATGCCTTCCGCATACGGCTGCACCGACACCAAATTCTGGTTCTTTTTCAGCACCAATACTGCGACTCCCTGTGTATTTCGTGTTGCCTTTGCTACAACCGCCCCGCTATGCAGCAGCAGCATCCGCCCTGCCGAGGAGGTAAGCAGAAACTCTCCGTCCTCCGGCAACTGGAAGATCCCCACCAACGGAGATGCCGTGCTATACGCACCCACTAGCTTTCGGCGATTGGTCTTGGTCTGGTAGCTGGCAAGCTCAACCTTTGCCGCCTTACCATTTTGGAAAAGAAACAGCATCCAGCCTGCGTAATTACTGGTTACTGCCATATAAACCGCGTTCTCTCCCTCATCCATCCCTAGCTTGGCGGGGATATAATCCCCCATCACGCTGGCCTTGGTGTCATCAAATTCACTTGCACGGGTTTTATAGACCTGTCCACGGTCGGTAAAAAACAACAATTCTGTATTGTTATTGCTTTCTAGCTGCTGGATTACCCTGTCCCCTTCTTTTAGTTTCTGCTCCCCACTCATCCGCAAGGACTGCGGTGTAATCTTTTTAAAATAGCCCTCGCAGGTAAAAAACAGATTCACCGGATAATCCGGTACCGATTCCTCAGGATCATTTTGGTCTTCGTCGGTTGGATAGTAAAGCAGCGACCTGCGAGGCTTCGCATATTTCTTGCTAACCTGTTTCAGCTCACTAATGATAATCGCGCGAACCTTTTTCTTGTCTGCCAGGATGCCCTCCATCTGCGCAATATCCTTCTCCAATTGCTCGGTTTCCTCCAAGCGTTTTAGGATATGCTCCCGATTGAGCTGGCGCAGCCGGATCTCTGCAACATACTCCGCTTGGAGCTCATCGATTCCAAAGCCAATCATCAGGTTCGGAACCACCTCTTTTTCTTCCTGGGTCTCCCGCACGATTTTGATTGCTTTGTCGATATCCAGCAAAATTTTACCCAATCCACGCAGCAGATGCAGCTTTTCCTTTTTGCGTGTCAGCTCAAAGTAAACTCTGCGGCGCACGCAATCTGCACGGAATGCCTCCCATTCCTCCACGAGCTCCCGAATTCCACAAACCCTGGGCATACCGCCAATCAATACATTAAAATTGCAGGAGAAGCTGTCCTCCAGCGGCGTGAGCCGAAACAGCTTGCGCATCAAGGTATCCGGGTCCACACCGCGCTTTAGATCCATCGTCAGCTTTAAACCGTTCAGATCGGTTTCATCCCGCATATCAGAAATTTCGCGGACCTTACCGGATTTTACCAGGTCCACGATTTTATCCATGATCGCTTCTACTGTGGTGGTTGGCGGAATTTCCAGCACATCAATACAGTTGTTTGCTTTATCATATTGATAACGGCAGCGCACCCGCACACCGCCGCGGCCTGTCTCATAAATGCGGCGCAGGTCCCCCTCATTGTAAAGAATATACCCACCGCCCGGAAAATCTGGCGCCTTGAGCGTCTCTAAAACATCATGCTCGGGATTGCGCAGCAACGCAATGGTAGTTTCACACACCTCCGCCAGATTAAACGGACAAATGGAGGATGCCATTCCTACCGCAATGCCAATGTTGGAATTTACCAGAATGGAGGGAAAGGTCACCGGCAGCAGAGTTGGCTCTTTCATGGTATTGTCATAGTTATCCACCATGTCCACGGTGTCCTTGTCAATGTCGCCAAACAGCTCCGCACAGATGGCGTCCAGCTTGACCTCTGTGTAACGGGAGGCCGCATACGCCATATCCCGACTATATGCCTTTCCAAAATTTCCCTTACTGTCCACATACGGATGCAGCAGCGCCTCACAGCCACGCGCCAGCCGAACCAATGTCTCATAAATCGCCGCGTCTCCATGCGGGTTCAGACGCATGGTCGAGCCCACCACATTTGCAGATTTTGTACGTGCGCCAGTAAGCAGTCCCATCTTATACATTGTATACAATAGTTTTCGATGGGATGGCTTGAACCCATCAATTTCGGGGATTGCACGGCTGACAATCACACTCATCGCATAGGGCATATAGTTTTCCCGCAAAGTATCTACAATCGGTTGTTCCAGCATCACGCCCGCGTTTTCGATTACAGCGGATGGGTTCACCGAACGTTTTTGTTCCTTTTTTGGCTTTTTGGCAGCCATTTTTTCACCTCAGTTTTTCAATTCGATCCTGGCCTTGTCCCAAATCGCAGGCCACCTTTTCACGCTATAAGAAGTCCAAAAAGGGCGTACACCCCACAAGCCCCTGCGACCTTTTGCAAAAAGGCCCACAAAGTTTTTTTGCGCCTCTAGGCGCGAACGGATACAGAAGCGGCCGCTTTTCTCAGGAAATATCCGCTAGCTCCAAATACTGATAGCCATTTTCCGCGATATACTCCTTGCGCCCAGGCAGGTTATCCCCCAACAGCAGATCAAACATCTCACTTGTGGCCTCCGCCTGGGAAGGCGTTACCTTAATCAGTCTGCGGGTTTCCGGATTCATCGTGGTCATCCACATCATATCCGGCTCGTTTTCACCCAAGCCCTTTGAACGCTGGATGGTATATTTGGCCTTCCCAATTCTTGCAAGCGCGTCTGCTTTTTCCTGCTCGGTATAGGCAAAATAGGTTTTATCCTTTGTTGTAATTTCATAGAGCGGAGACTCTGCGATATAAACATACCCCTGTTCAATCAGTGTCGGCGCCAACCGGTAAATCATCGTCAAAATCAAGGTGCGTATCTGAAATCCGTCAACATCCGCATCTGTACAGATGACCACCTTGTTCCAGCGCAGCCCCGACAGATCAAACGAAGACAAGTCTTTATTCGCCTTGCTGGTGACCTCAACCCCACAGCCCAACACCTTGAAAATATCTGTGATAATCTCGTTTTTAAAAATCTTGTCATACTCCGCCTTCAGGCAATTGAGAATCTTTCCACGCACAGGGATAATCGCTTGAAATTCGGAATCCCGCCCCAATTTGCAGGCGCCCAACGCGGAATCTCCCTCCACAATATAAATTTCCCGTCGGGAGGTATCTCGTGTACGGCAGTCAACAAATTTCTGCACCCGATTGGACAGATCTATCGTGCCCGCCAATTTTTTCTTGAGATTCAACCGGGTCCGCTCGGCATTTTCGCGGCTGCGCTTGTTGATCAACACCTGTTCCGCAATTCGCGCCGCATCGTCGGGATTCTCGATGAAGTATACCTCCAGCTGATGCCGCAGAAAATCGTTCATCGCCTCATAGATAAATTTATTGGTAATCGCCTTTTTGGTCTGGTTCTCATAGGAAGTCTGTGTAGAAAAGCTGCTGGAAATCAGCACCAAACAATCTTCCACATCTGCAAAGGTGATCTTGCTTTCTCCCTTTGTATACTTGCCCGCATTTTTCAGATAGTTGTCAATCATATACACGAATGCCAACTTGACCGCGCGCTCGGGTGAACCGCCATATTCCAGCCAGCTGGAATTGTGATAATATTCGGTGCGTTTCACCCGATTGGAAAAGCAAAACGCCACCCCCAGCCGGACCTTATATTCCGGCTTATCCGCACGATCACGGCCGCGGCGTTCCGCCCTCCAATGCTGCACAGGTGTGAGTGTATTCTCCGTAGCAATCTCAAGTGCATAATCCACAATCCCGTTTTGATACAAAAACTCCTGCTCGGTAAAACCATCCTGCGTTTGGTCGCGCAGCACAAAACGCAGATTATCATTTACCACCGCCTGCCGCTTGATCACATCCACAAAATGCGCCAGCGGGATATCAATTTCAGTAAATACCTGCAAATCCGGTTTCCAGCGTATCCGGCTGCCGGTCTGCTTGCGGCGGGTCGCTTCCTTGTGTAAACCTCCTACATTCTCGCCATGTTCAAAATGCAAGGTATATTTTTGACCGTCACGATAAATTTCCACATCCATATATTCTGAAGAATACTGGGTCGCACATAGCCCCAGTCCATTCAGACCTAGGGAATATTCGTAGCTTTCGCCTTCATTGGTCGCATATTTTCCGCCTGCATACAGCTCGCAAAATAACAACTCCCAGTTGTATCTCTCCTCATGCGGGTTGTAATCCACCGGAATGCCACGGCCAAAATCTTCTATCTCAATGGAATGATCCAGATAACGGGTGACGATAATTTTATCTCCATGCCCCTCTCGCGCCTCATCAATCGAGTTGGAGAGGATCTCAAACATCGCGTGCTGGCAGCCTTCCAGTCCGTCAGAGCCGAAAATAACGCTTGGACGCTTGCGGACCCGGTCGGCGCCCTTGAGTGCGGAAATGCTTTCG
>CAJUJI010000129.1 GCA_910586875.1 uncultured Anaerotruncus sp.
GTATTATGTTTAGTATATCAGAAGAAGGGACGTTCTGATATGGAAACGAAAAAGATTAAAAGAAATGGCTTAGTTGACATTATGCGGCTGGTGTTTACTTTGATCGTTATGATGTTTCACTTTTATGGCCGTGATAAGCGTCATTTTTCCGGTGGCGCACTTGGTGTGGAGTTTTTTGTTATTTTATCAGGATATTTATTTTATTCTACCTGGAATCATCATCGCAATGCGCTTATATCTTATCAAGCCCGTAAAAACTATTGGATGGGGTGTATGAAAAGGCGATATATTCGCTTTTTCTGGTACTCCCTAGGTGCGTTTATCATTACATTTATCTTAGTGTATTTTTGGCGAGATCATCTATATAATCCCGCCGAAATTGCCAACAAGTTGTCCAGTGATATCTGGGAAATCTTGCTTGTGAAAATGAATGGCTTGAACCAAGGTAAGGGCTTATTAAACGCTCCCGTATGGACACTAAGCAGTATGCTGATCACAGAATTTTTTATATTAGGGATGCTTGTCTATTGGGAAGAACCCTTTTTAAACCTATTTATGCCTTTAAGTGTGTTATGTGGAACCGGCTATTGGGCTAATATGAACAATCCCGAAACCATGTTTGTACACTTTACTACATTTGCAACGATACGCGTTTATCTACTTACCTGTTTTGGCATATTTGCATATAAAATATGCCAAAAATTAAGCCATGGTCATTGGACGAAAGTCGGAAGTATCACGCTGACTGTGATGGAATTGATGGGGTATCTGATTTGTATTTTGATAGCATGTCAAAAAAATAGTAGGAATTATCAATTTTGTTTTATTGTTATAATGACACTTACTGTGTCAATCGGCTTTTCCGGGAAAAGCTTTGCTGGGAGAAATCTCCCAGCAAATAGTCTTACTAGCTTTTGTGCGGAATACTCACTTAGCTTATATCTGACTCATCGCCCTGTATTATATGTATTTCAGCATATTTATTATCAGGACATTAACAATCTATATCAGCAAAAGTTTATATTTTTATTCTGTGCACTGGCGGTAGCATTTATTTATATGTATTTCATGCGTAGAATGTACAAACTTTTGCCAATTATAAAAGGAAAAATCAAATCTGTAATGCAGGAACAACCATAAATGTTTCAAAAATAAAAGCTATATACAGATCCATTGCTTTTCATATATCTTAGATCGTTTAAAGGCAGGCTCCTCTCCGCTTATATGGAAAGGAGCCTGCTGGTTTTACATGGTCAATGCAAGGTGGGTGACATAGGCTCCATAGGTGAGCAGCAGCACGACCCCTTGCCAGCGAGAGAAGCGCCTGCGCAGCACCGCGGGAACCACCGCAATCACCATCAGCAGCAGTGCAAGCGGAAGATCCAGATTGGAGGTTTGTGCGCTTACAGAGAGGGTTCCTCCGCTGGCGAAAGCGCAACAGGCGAGAATCATCGTAATATCAATGATATTTGCGCCAAGGATATTGCCAACTGACAAAGATGGCTCCCGTTTTGCGATAGCAGTTAAGGTGGTAATCAATTCGGGCAGTGAGGTGCCAACCGCTACAAAGGTCAATCCAACCAGCGCCTCTGGGACACCGATTGCAATTGCCAGACGAGAGCCATTGTCCACTAGTAAATTCGCGCCGAGAAAAATGCCAGCCAGCCCGAGCACAAATTTAATAAGATGGAAGACTGTTTCTCCAAAGGTTGAACGAATGCGCGGCAGGCGGTTTTCCTGCGATTGTTTCATAGAACGCAGATTTAGGCGAATAAATACCAATAACCACAGCATCAACAGAATGCTTTCCAACACTCCCAGCTTGCCATCTATAATGAATGCACCCAAGAATGCGGAGGAGGCAATCATAACGGCACCCTTGGCCCAAAAGCTGTTGTCCTCCAATTTTGCGGGCAGTACCAATAGTGAGATACCCATGATTAAGCCAATATTGGCGGAAACTGAGCCAATTGCATTGCCAACAGCCATATCAACCGAGCCGTCTACCGTCGCCATAAGAGATACTGTCAACTCAGGCAGGGTCGTTGCTAAGCTGACAATAGTTGCGCCAATCACAAATTTTGGAATACCAGTGCGCTCTGCAATCCAGCTTGCGGCGGAAACAAAGGTATCACCACCCCAAATTAGTGCTACAAGCCCTGCAAGAAACAAAACCCCTACCAACCAAAGCTCCATACTCACTTCACACTCCTCATTTTGTACAGTCTATGAAGGGTTGCACTCTACAAATACCAGGGTCGAAAAATAAATTACAAGATGTCTTGACATAAGTCTTGACATAATCTGGAAATTGTAGTATAATCGAACTGCTTTGTTTAAGGCTGTTTATAGACAGTCTTACTTTGATTACATAAGGGGTGTGTGATATTATGGAATTTGCAAAAAAACTATTTCGTCGCTATTTGATTGAAGCGATGAGTGCGATGGCACTCGGCCTATTTTCCTCACTTATTATTGGATTGGTGATTTCTCAGCTTGCGAAGCTGCCGTTTTTGAGCTTTCTTGCGCCGCTTACAGAGGTTTTGGGCGCCTCGTCGCCAGTAGTAGGTGCTGCAATTGGTACAGCGGTCGCCTGGGGGCTGAAAGCAAAGCCGCTGGTGACATTTTCCTGTGTCGCTTGTGGTGCGATTGGCTATGTAGCAGGTGGACCGGTCGGCGCCTACCTTGCGGCGGTCGCAGGCAGCGAGGTAGGCTCGCTGGTGGCAGGAAAAACAGGGGTAGATATCCTTGTAACGCCGATTGTTACCATTCTGTCTGGCGGGTTGATCGGGCGCTTTGCAGGCGGCTATGTGCAGCAGTTCATGTCTCTGCTGGGCGGCATTATCAACAGTGCAACCGAAATGTCTCCATTCCCAATGGGAATCATCGTTTCTGTAGTGGTAGGGCTGGCTCTGACAGCGCCGATTTCCTCCGCAGCGCTGTGTATTATGTTGGATTTAAACGGAATTGCAGCTGGCGCTGCAACGGTTGGCTGTTGTGCACAGATGGTCGGCTTTGCGGTAGCTGGCTTCCGTGATAACGGTTGGGGCGGCTTGGTAAGTGTAGGGTTGGGAACTTCCATGCTGCAATTCTCCAATATCATGCGGCGCCCGATATTATGGCTTGCGCCAACGCTGGCCAGCGCAATTTTAGGTCCTGTTTCTACCTGTCTATTGCGGATGACCAATACTGCATCCGGCGCAGGGATGGGCACAAGTGGACTGGTTGGACAGATTGGCACGCTTGCGGCGATGGAGAGCACACCGATTAACACATTACTGCTAGAGATGGCGGTTTTACATTTTATTCTGCCTGCAATTTTGACACTGTTGTTTCATACCTGGTTTTGCCATCTGGGATGGATACAAAAGGGTGATTTGAAAATTTCAGCGGGCTGACATCTCATCTCCATTCTGCATAGGATGGGGAAAGGAGGTGGTGCAGATGGCGACAGGTTCAACTGGAGTGGTGGGTGCCTCCAGCGGCGGCGTAAACTCCAACCCGCCGGGAACTGCGAGCACAGTAGGCAGTATGGGGCCGATCAAAGGGCAAAAGGGTGCGGCAGCGATGGCCGCAGACCCATCTGTTCCACCGCTTTCCCAACAGGTACAGCCGATGAGCGGGCAAGGCGCGCAGTTCATTTATTCGGCAGCAACGGTTGCCAATATTCTTTGTGACAATCTGAGTCAAACACAGATCAACCTGTTGGCAAACTTTTTGTCGGTGGTGACTACCTGCGTATACGCAATTTTGACGGTAGAAAATCCAAACGATATTATAGAGGGCTAGCCAAGGCCAACAAGATGTGCTATAATGTCCGCAGGCCATTATACCAACTATTCAAATGGTATTCGCCTCGCCGCAAAGCAGCAACCAGTGAAATTGCCAATGATACACCGTGTTAGCATATGGCTGGTCACGATGTTTTCCGTCTGTCGTTGCAGCAGCGTGCAGAAGCCAATCACTGCATAGCGGGGGCTCCTAGGTGGGTGCAAAAGGTTAGCGAAACTTTTGGGACCTGCTGTGGCGCGGAAAAAGTTTTGTAAATTTTTGTTGGGAGCCATGCAACAATTTTGCTGTTCCCAGACACTATATGAGTGAATCGTTTAAAACGAGATTGAGAGAACAAATATGGTTGTGGATGTAGAGGTCGTCAGAAAGGCGCGGCTTGGAGATAAAGATAGCTTTGCTTTGGTTTATCAGCAGATTGCGGATGACCTTTATCGAGTTGCGCTTTATTCACTGGGGAACTCCCATGACGCACAGGATGTTGTGAGTGAAACCTTCATAGAGGCGTTTAAAGGACTGAAAAATCTACGGGAGGATAGCAGCTTCAAATCCTGGATTATGCGGATTCTCTCGATTCGCTGCAAGCGCAAGATCGGCCAATATATTACCAGCCGCAGTGAGGTTGATATCGATGATTTTCTGGATATCAGCGAAGATAGCGAGGGCTTGGAGGAAACCTCCACCCGCAAAATTGCACTGGTACGGGCGTTGGAAACATTGACCCCGCAGGAGCGTCAGATTGTTGCACTGGCGGTTGTACAGGGCTATACGGTGCGGGAGACTGCCGAAATTTTAGGAGCGCCGCAGGGAACGATCAGTTCTAAGCTGCATCGAACGCTAAAAAAGCTGCGTGCCCAGTTGGAATCCTGATTTTGGAAGAAAGGAGCGGATGAGCAGGTATGACACATGAACAGGAGTTGGAGCTGCAAAATGATTTGGAGTTTTTGCGCAGCAGATTCAACGAACTGAACCAGGAAATTAAATTGCCCCATTCGCTGCATTCTGATGTTCTATGCCACCGCTTAGAGCAGCTGGGTCAGGAGGAAGGAACCACTGGACAGGTCCGTTTATTTCCCTGGAAAAAATATGCAGGGCTTGCTGCCTGCTTTGTGTTTGTTTTTACGGCAATGTGGGTGATGAACGAGAATGGGGGTAGTAAATCTGCGCCGCAGCTGGAGGAACAGGGGATTGTACAATATGCTGCCGCCACAGCGGGTACAAGCGCAGGCCTGAGCAATGGTGTGGATGCTGGGATAGGGGCTTATGACGATGAGATGATTCCGGAAATGGCGGATGATGCGCCAGAGGCGGAAATGGCGGATGATGCGCCAGAGGGAATACAGTCTCGTGGTGTTATGGAGAAATCTCTGTCAGAAAGCGCACAGGAGAACCAAAGCACAGATATTGCGACATGTAAAGCGAGCGAGATGCTTCCCTTCGAAACACAAGCGCAGGCGAGGGAGCAGCAGCCTTGGGGCGCGTATCTTCCGCAGTGGCTTCCAGAAAGCCTTGTTTACGAGTCTGGTGGTTTGTATGAACAGAAAACCCTCAGCGTATTTTACAGTGGAAGCGCAGGACAGGAGTTATTGGTGAGTATTTTTGATTACACCGAACAGGATGCTGCCTATTTGGTGGATATCAACCAGAAAGAATGCTATGACCTGCGGTTGTATGAGGTGCCCTATGCGGATTCGGTGCCAGAGCAGTATTGGGAGACTATACAAAATCCGCTTTTCCGACTGGAGGACTTTTCAGAGGAGCAGGTTGCTGCTAGAATTTTGTATCAAAACGAACCGGGCGATGAAAAATTTCAGGGGCAATTTAGCCTATTTTTGGAGGAGCAGGGAATCGTGGTACAGTTTAACGCAACCCGTTTGAGTCCTGCTGAAATGTTCCAGATTGTACAATCTTATTAAAGTAAATAAAAGCGAAGGCCGCAGAGCAGATGCTTTGCGGCCTTTTCGGGAGATGTTTTCATGAGAATATTGGTGGATGCGGATGCCTGCCCTGTGAAGGAGCAAATTTTGCGGGTGGCAAAGCGGCACGCACTGCCGGTGATTATGCTGATTGATACCAGCCATGAGCTACATGATGGGTACAGTGAAGTAATTGTGGTGGATAAGGCGCGAGACAGTGTAGATATCAAGCTGATTAACCTATTACATGCAGAGGATATTGTTATCTCACAGGATTATGGGGTAGCGGCGATGGCGTTGGGCAAGGGAGCGCGTGCGCTCAACCAGAACGGATTGGTGTATAGCCAGGACAATATAGGTCAACTATTGTTTGAACGGCATCTGAGCGCGAAAATTCGGCGTTCAGGTGGAAAAGCCGGTAAAAATCCCAGAAAGCGCACAGCTGCGGATAACAGAGTATTTGAACAAGCTTTAGAAGCGCTAATTCTGCAAACACAAGCAACCGGTTAAAATGACAAAAAAGCCTTTGGATTGCTCCAAAGGCTTTTTTAGGTAACAATTTAATCACTGATATAAGGCAGCAGTCCCAGGTGACGTGCACGCTTGATTGCGACGGTTAAATCACGCTGATGGCGCGCACAGGTGCCGGTGACACGGCGGGGGACGATCTTTGCGCGCTCGCTGAGATATCTTCTCAGACGCGGAACATCCTTATAATCAATTTCGCCCAGCTTGTCAACACAGAAGGAGCAGACCTTTTTTCTGCCTTTTCTGCCGCCGCGTGGGCCTCTGTTTTCGCCTTTATCAAAAGCCATAATTACAAACCTCCTAACATGAATTTAGAACGGGAGATCCGCTGAATCGGAAGCCATCTCCGCAAAATCATCCGCTGCACCACTTGCATACGAGGTCGGCTCTGGTGGTGCCTGAGTGGGCATTGGTGCGCCATAACCAGAATTGGGATTGGCGCTCTTGCTCTCACCAAACATCACATTATCAGCAACCACCTCTACAGCGGTGCGTTTGTTGCCGTTTTTGTCCTCATAGTTGCGCGTCTGAATGGAGCCCTCCACAATAATCATTTTTCCCTTGCAGAAGTTGCGGGAAACAAACTCGGCTGTTTGTCTCCAGGCGACAATATCAATCCAGTCGGTTTGGCGCTCACGGTCCTTTCCTGCATAGTTGCGATTCACCGCGATGCGGAACGAACAAACAGAAATGCCGTTTGGTGTCTGCTTCAGTTCAGGGTCGGCAGCAAGCCGTCCCATCAGAATTGCCCGGTTGAGCATAACAAAACACCATCCTTCTTATGCGTTTTTCGCAACAATTAGACTGCGCAGAACGCCATCGGTAATCTTGTAGATACGATCCAACTCGGCTGGAAAGCTCGGAACAGAAGTAAACTCTACAACTACATAATAAGCAACCGTTTCGTCGTTGATTGGGTAAGCCAGCTGGCGCTGTCCCCAGGTATCGACATTGTCAATCGTGCCATTGTCGCTGATGAGCTTGTTGAATTTGTCAACCAGAGCATTTACGCTCTCCTCACCGTTCTTCATGCTGAAAACCATTACAGTTTCGTATTTGGCTGTAACCTGTGCCATGTTTGAACACCTCCTTTTGGACTTTAGGCTCTGCATCGGTGTGCAGGGCAAGGAATGTTTGTACAGAGGCAAATGCCTCTAAACTAACTTATAAAGTATACCAGTTGATAAAAGGCTTGTCAAGTGCTTCCAATTGATTTGGGAAAATAAATGTGTAAAAATACTTACAGTTGAGTTTTAATACTTTATCATTTTATCAACACTTGAAATTAAAGCACAAAACAGCAAAAGAAGTAATAGCCGCTTTAAATAGGCTGGAACGCCGTTATGGGAAGTGCTTCTGGCAGCTCTTTCAAACTATTACGGTCGATAATGGAGCAGAGTTTATGGATTGTGCTGGTATGGAGCGCTCCTTACATACAAAACAGCCACGCACAAAAATTTACTATTGTCATCCTTATTCCAGCTGGGAGTGTGGCTCGAATGAGAATGCAAACTGTCTAATCCGGCGATTCATTCCCAAGGGTACAGCGATTGAAACTTATAGTACTGAAGAAATCCAACAGATTGAAGATTGGATTAACCACTATCCTCGCAAGATTTTTAACTATCGTTGTTCTGATGCTCTTTTCAGGGAGCATTTGCAAAAACTACTTTGAG
>CAJUJI010000130.1 GCA_910586875.1 uncultured Anaerotruncus sp.
GGACAGCTTTTATAAGCTGGAAGAATCAGATGGGAACCAGTAATAAAGTCTGCCCAGGCTGCGGCAGAAAAATGAAACAGCAATTCATCGGCTTGCAGCATTGTAAATGCGGAATAAAGCTGGAAAAAGGACATCGGATTTTTTGAGCGCACCAGCGATATGGTCTTTGCGTTAGAACGCCGGACCATTGAAAAAAAGGTCAAACAAATTCCGGTAATCCGATATAAAAATGGTGAATAAAAGAAGCAAGCGGTCTGCGTATGCAGGCCGTTTTGTTATGAAGGGAGGATTCCATCATGGCAACCACACGCAGTTTCTGCTGTCAAAACGGGAGTACATTTCCGCCACCGGACGGGTACGCGGCGCGGACGATGTGCTGGCCTACCATGTCCGGCAGTCCTTTGTCCCCGGTGAGATCACCCCGGAAGAAGCCAACCGGCTGGGCGTGGAGTTTGCAAAGCGGTTCACCAAGGGAAATCACGCTTTTGTGGTCTGCACCCATATCGACAAGTCCCATATCCATAATCACATCATCTGGAACGCGGTCAATCTGAACTGTGACCGGAAATTCCGAAACTTCTGGGGCAGTACCCGCGCGGTCCGGCGGCTGAATGATACCATCTGCGTTGAGAACGGCTATTCCATTGTAGAGGACCCAAAACCGCATGGAAAAAGCTACAACAAATGGCTGGGGGACCGGGCAAAGCCCTCTCACAGGGAACAGCTCCGCGTGATGGTTGACCAGGCATTAGAACAGAAACCGGCAGACTTTGACGGGCTGTTAAAGCTGCTTGCGGAAATGGGTTGTGAGGTGTCACGCCGGGGACAGGCAATCCGGCTCAAAGCCCCTGGCTGGAAGAATGTTGCCCGCATGGATGAAAAGCTGGGGCAAGGGTACAGCGAAGATGAAATCCGGGAGGTACTGGCTGGGGAAAAAGAGCATACCCCAAGAAAGAAACCGGCTGTTCAATCAGAGCCGCCCAAGGTCAATCTTCTGATGGATATTCAGGAGAAATTGCAGGCCGGAAAAGGCGCTGGCTACACGCGCTGGGCAAAGGTATTCAATCTGAAACAGATGGCGCAGACGATGAACTATCTTACTGAGCATGGCCTGCTGGAATATGCGATGTTGGAAGAAAAAGCGGCTGCTGCTACCACCCGCCACAATGAGCTGTCGGCGCAGATCAAGGCGGCGGAAACCCGCATGGCGGAGATAGCCGTACTGCGGACCCACATCATCAATTATGTGAAAACCCGCGAGGTCTATGCGGCCTACCGCAAGGCGGGATATTCCAAGAAATTTTTAGCGGAACATGAAGCGGATATTCTGCTCCACAAGGCGGCAAAGCAGGCATTTGACGATTTGGGTATCAAGAAGCTGCCCACCGTCAAGAGCTTGCAGGCCGAGTACGCAACATTGTTGGAAGGAAAGAAAAAAGACTATGCCGAGTACCGGCGCTCCCGCGAGGAAATGCGGGAACTGCTGGCCGCAAAAGCCAACGTGGACCGGCTGATGGGATATGGGGAGGAACGCCAGAATGACCGGGAAAAGGAACAGGGGCAGGACCGCTGACGCGCCCGTTTTTTCGTATTTTCTCACCGCCGCAGGCAGGTGAAAAGCGTTCCGCAGGAACGCGCAGCCACAGAATGAAATTCTGTGTTCAAAAGGGGCTTGGGGAATCCCCAACAAGCAGCGCCAGGAGCCGAATGGCTATCCTGGGGCATTGCTTGCGTGTTTCTCCAACTCTCGTTTTCCTCGGTTGTCTCATATATAGTTTTTACAAAGCGTTTGTAGACAATCAGGAGGTTTTATGGTAAAATAACCGCCATAGGAGGGATGTAATTGGCTGTTAATATGAAATCTATGATAGCGGATGCCTTTATGACCCTATCTAAAACAAAAGACGTAGACAAAATTACAGTTACGGATTTAGTGAAGGCTTGCCATATATCACGACAGACTTTTTACTATCATTTTCAGGACATTTTAGAGGTGTTGGAGTGGTCTGTGCAACAGGCATTCCAGGAAATCCTGGCGCACAACATGGACACAGAGGGCCCGGAGGATACTCTTCGCTCGTTCATTGAATCCTCATCTGAGGCCGATGCGCTTCTGAAAAAGCTGCTCCATTCTCAAAGACGTGAGCAAATTGAAACTATACTTGTAAACGCAGTACGCTCCTATTTGCAGGAAGTACTGAACCGCCAGGATTCAAAGCCAGACCTTCCACTGGCGGATGCAAAGGTCATGCTGGATTTCTGCACCTATGGGATCGTTGGACTGCTGTTGGAGAACTGCGGTAAAAAATCCTTGGACAAAGAAAAAATGGCGCGCCAAATGCAAAGATTGATCTTTGATAGAATTGATATGCTGAATGAAAAAGAGTGAGGATGCAATCTCGTATCCCCGCTCTTTTTTCTTGTTATAAATAGCTTACTACAAGAATGACAATACCAAGCACTGTCAGTACCGCACCAGTGGCCCGGTTTAGAACGACTGGCGATGCTTTATTGGCAAAACGGGCGGCAACTCTGGCCCATAGCAGCGTAAATACAACGCATAGTACCAACAGCGTTATATTCGGTAATCCACCGATAGCAAAGTGAGAGACTGCTCCCGTCAAGGCCGTGAATGTCATGATGAACACACTGGTGCCAACTGCGGTTTTCAGTTCATATCCCAGCACAGAGGTCAATACCAACAGCATCATAATTCCGCCGCCAGCTCCAATAAATCCGCAGATAAATCCAACACCTGCACCACAGATCACAGACTGCGTTGCTCGCTTTCGGGGCGATACATCCCCCATTGCTTCGCGGGTCGTCATGACTGGCTTTACCAGGAATTTAATGCCCATTATCAAGGTCATTACAGTGGAAAAACCGCCCATAGTCTGATTTGGCACTAAGCTGGACACCCAACTGCCTACCAAAGTAAAGGACAAGACGCTTACCATCATAATGAGGCCGTTTTTAATGTCCAGATTTCTGTTTTTCTTGTAGGTATAAGCAGATACCGCGCTGGCCAAAATATCGGATGCCAAGGCGATCCCCACTGCCTGATAGGCGGGAACATCCAAAAAGGTGATGAGCATGGGGGAAATCACCGCAGCCGCACTCATTCCGGCAAATCCGGTCCCCAATCCTGCATCTAACCCTGCAATCAAGCACACCAATATCTCTGTAAAGGTCATTTTATGATTTCTCCTTCCTATTTGTCTTGTCTTTTTTCAGTGTAAGCAATTCTCGAAATGCCCCATTGTTCTGCCGGGAAATAGCGGTCGGATTGCGATACAATATGGATACGGCCCACTGATAATCCCGATCCCGACGTGCAGCATCCTCTATTTCTGCTTTATGGAGAGCAGCTTGAAGGCCGAAAAGCATCTGCTGTGTGTTTTCCAGTCGGGAGCGTTCTCCATCCGAAGCGTATTTTGAAACCACCCAATCGCGAACCCGTCAACGTAGCAGAACCTTCCGAGCATAAACTCTTGTACGGTATGCCGTTCCGGTGTGATGGAGGCCCAAACAGACAGTAGGAAAACAAGCGCAAAAACCATCGACCATTGCCATCCCAAAAATTTCCCGCATCTGTATGAATGATGACAGCATAACAAAAACAGGGTTTGGAGTGTATTGGCAATTTTTCAATTCTGTATGGACAGATTCCCGGATGTGTCAAAGAGACTGACACATCCGGGAATCTGTCCATACAGTTATTCAAAACTGATAGTGGCGAAGACGGTCCTCTATCTGCTATAAAGAGACTGACATCACCAGAGACAGGAGGAATTACAATCATGAGCCAAGAAGGAGCATTCGCAGTTAAGCTCAGCCAATTAGAATATCAATGTGGACAAACATTGAACCGGCTTCGTCTGTATCAGGAGAGAGATCACCGAAAAATCCGTGAGGAATTGAAGCAGGTCCTTGGAGCGTATCAGGAAAACGAGCATCTTCTGCAAAAGGCCGTTAACACTGGTCGCTCTCCGACGGTTGCCGCTCTGTCCGAGGCGCAGCTCAGTTATGACCGCCGTGTTCGGAGAATCCTCCAGGATGAATTGCCCGGTTGCCTCCACAGAGGAGACAGCAGTTTTTCCGCAGACCAGGTAGAAGCAATCAGCCTGTACGGAGAGTATGCCATCGACTTCGCCGCCCAGGCCATGCGCTACGCACATTTGGTTGTGTTATCTGCGATTGACGCACAAATCAGCTTAGAAGAACAAAAACAGGAGGACTCTATATGAACGAAGTGAAAAGCCCCAGAAAGCCGTTAATCTACTATTACGGCGTTGTCATGCTTGTGCTGATGCTGTTCAACTTCCTGGCGATGCCCTGGCTGGCCCAGCGGCAGATTCGGGAAGTGGACTATGGCACTTTTATGCAGATGACAGAAAATCAGGAGATTGGCCGGGTGGAGGTGCAGGAAAACCAAATCCTTTTTACAGACAAAGAGGATACCCAGATTTATAAGACCGGCTTGATGAATGACCCGGATTTGATTTACCGGCTCAAAGATTCCGGCGCAGTTTTCGCGGGTGAAATCGTGGAGCAAATGTCTCCGTTTCTTAGTTTCCTGTTAAGCTGGGTCCTGCCGATTGCCATTTTTGCCGGGTTGGGACAGTTGATGTCAAGAAAGATGATGGAGAAGGCGGGTGGCCCCAACTCCATGATGTTCGGCATGGGAAAATCCAACGCCAAGGTCTATGTGAAATCTTCCGAGGGGATTAGATTCTCGGATGTGGCGGGAGAAGATGAGGCCAAGGAGAACTTGACTGAAATTGTGGATTATCTCCACAACCCGGACAAGTATAAAGAAATCGGTGCGTCTATGCCCAAGGGAATTTTGCTGGTAGGCCCTCCGGGCACTGGCAAGACCATGCTGGCCAAGGCTGTGGCGGGCGAGGCCAATGTCCCTTTTTTCTCTATGTCTGGCTCAGAGTTTGTGGAGATGTTCGTGGGTATGGGGGCCTCCAAGGTGCGGGACCTGTTTAAGCAGGCCAAGGAAAAGGCTCCCTGCATCGTATTCATTGATGAAATTGACGCCATTGGTCAGAAGCGTAACTCCGGCAAGATGGGTGGTAACGATGAACGGGAGCAAACGCTAAACCAGCTCTTGACGGAGATGGATGGCTTTGAGGGCAACACCGGCGTCATTATTCTGGCCGCGACCAACCGTCCGGAATCCCTGGACCCCGCTCTGACCCGCCCAGGCCGGTTTGACCGCCGTGTACCGGTAGAACTGCCTGATTTGAAGGGTCGGGAGGAAATCCTGAAGGTCCACGCTAAGAAAATCAAGGTGTCTGATGAGGTGGATTTTCAGCGGATCGCCAGGATGGCTTCGGGAGCCTCCGGTGCGGAGCTGGCCAATATTATCAACGAGGCGGCGCTCCGGGCAGTGCGGGACGGGCGGAAGTACGCCACGCAGTCCGATCTGGAGGAGAGCATCGAGGTGGTCATCGCTGGTTATCAAAAGAAAAACGCCATCCTCACGGACAAGGAAAAGTGGATGGTAGCTTACCATGAAATTGGCCACGCCCTGGTCGCGGCCAAGCAGACCCAATCGGCCCCGGTACAGAAGATTACCATTATCCCCCGCACCTCCGGGGCCTTGGGCTACACCATGCAGGCGGAGGACGGCAACCATTACCTGATGACCAAGGAGGAGATCGAGAACAAGATCGCCACCTACACCGGGGGCCGCGCCGCTGAGGAAGTGGTATTTGGCACCATTTCCACGGGAGCCTCAAACGATATTGAGCAGGCCACAAAGCTGGCCCGCGCCATGATTACCCGGTACGGCATGAGCAAAAATTTTGATATGGTGGCGTTGGAAACGGTAAACAACCAGTACCTGGGCGGCGACGCGTCGTTGGCCTGCTCCGCCGATACACAGACGGAGATCGACCGTCAGGTGGTGGAGCTGGTGAAAAAGCAGCACGAGAAGGCTGCGGCCATTTTGATGGAGAACCGCAAAAAGCTGGATGAGTTGGCTAAATACCTGTACGAAAAAGAGACAATCACCGGAGAGGAATTTATGAAAATTCTGAACGCGCAGGATTCCGAAGGATAAATTCTCGTCTCCCCTGCTAAAAGGAGCAATACCGCAAAATGTATCGAACTTTTAATAATCAAGTGCGTGCAGAATGTACCCGATGGCACGCATACAATGGAAAAAAACTTTTCCTGCCGCCTTCAAATCCCCAAAGGGTGATGCAAACCAGACATTTAATCCGGCATTATACTGCGTGTTTGGCAGTCGTTAATATGCTTGATGCCAAGGACCCCTATACGGCAGAGCATTCCGCGCGGGTAGCCAAAATGTGTCTTCGCCTTGCGGTAATGCTCCGCCTGCCCCGCGCAAGAATTGCGGTTGCCACGATTGCCGCCGGTGTCCACGACATTGGAAAGGTTGGGGTTCCGGACAGTGTTTTGTTAAAGGAGGGATCTTTGGATAAGCACGAATATGATGTCATTAAGCACCATCCGGGAATTGGTGCGGATGTCCTTTTGAAAATTCAAGGTTATGAGAGGATCGCAGCCGGTGTGTGGCATCACCATGAGCGGTGGGATGGGTCCGGCTATCCAGACGGGCAGGCAGGTACGGAAATTCCCCTTTATTCCCGTATGATTGCGTTGTGTGATTCCATTGACGCAATGCGTTCCAGCCGGTCTTACCGAAAAGGAATGACCGATTGCGACTGCCGCCAGGAGATTGAAAAGAACGCTGGGACTATGTATGATCCGGAATTAGCGTCTCTCTGCCTGTCGAATTGGGACTTCCTTACCGGCGATTTGTATGTGAACATATAAGGCCGTCAGATTGGAGGACCATGTGAACTTTTTGTTTTCAATCAACCGAACCTTTATCCCGCTGCTGTTGAACTGCGTCAATTCCATCCTGAAAAATGGAGATATAGATGAATATGTTGCCTACGTCCTCCACTCCGATTTGGAAACGGAGGATATGTCCTCAATCCAATCCGCTGTTGGAAAACAGATGAACTTTCACTTTGTTTCCGTACCTATCAGCTTATTTGAGGGGTTTCCGATATCCAGACGCTATCCTCAGCAGATTTATTACCGGCTGGCTGCGCCGTTGCTGCTGCCCCCGGAGCTGAAACGCGTTCTTTATCTGGATGTAGACACGATAGTCATCAACTCATTAACAGAACTGGAAACTATGCCCTTTGGCGAAGCCTGTTTTATGGCTTGTACCCATGTGCAAAAGCCACTGGCAAAGCTGAATCAGGCGCGCCTTGGCATAGAGCAGGAGGTCCCATACATCAATTCCGGCGTGATGCTACTGAATCTTCCACTATTTCGGAAACACTTGGATTTAGCCGAGATACGCGCATTTACTAACAAGAAAAAAAGCATCCTTTTTCTCCCGGATCAGGACATCCTAACTGCTCTTTACGGCGATCATGTGAAACTGTTGGACAGCTTGCGGTACAATCTCAGCGACCGGGTGCTGGCATTCCATAATGCCAAATCTCAACAGGAAAAGCTGGATGTTGAATGGGTACGAAAAAACAGTGTCATCGTCCATTACTGCGGCAGGTCGAAGCCCTGGAAGGAGCATTACCACGGCTCCCTCGGCGTATTTTATCAAGAATTGGTCAAATAGTTTATAAAACATGAATAGGTCATCTTGATATTCCCATTGACTATTTGCCAAATGAAAAGGAAATTAGTATAATTTTGAACTTATCGGATGATGTATACAAAATGTAATGATCTACGAAATGTAGAATCTTATTGTGTTACACCATTAGACCCGGACGGGGCCAGAAAATAGGACGGGAAAGGAGCGGCATCAGCCTTGGAGATTCCTGAAGCGATACAACCGAATACCGCCCAGAGGTAATTAGGTGCC
>CAJUJI010000131.1 GCA_910586875.1 uncultured Anaerotruncus sp.
TTCGCAATCTTGGGTGGAGTGCGCCGCTGCGGGGGTCAGGCTTTTTTTGACAAGCTCCTATCTATCTGTAATTGCATAGCGGCATTCTCCTATATGTCGAGAAAGCAAATGGAAAGGCGGCGGCTTTAATAAACCGCCGCAGAAAATAAGCCTTAAATGGATAGAGCTTCTACTATTCGCTAAAATTATCCTTCATTGTTTAATGGAGCAGAATAATGCTTCTGCACTTCTGCCGGAAGTTCGTCATACTGTACCTCGCTCCAATCCAGAACGCCCCGGACCGGCATGACGGTCAGACGGATAAAGGCCCCCTCCCGCAGTTCTCTGGAGGTCCCGAAGGTGATCTCTTTTTCGCTCCCGTTTTCGTCACAGGACAGCAGCGTGTAGGAATAGGGCAGGTTGCCTTTGAAGTTAATGACACCTCCGTTAGAATCCACCTGTTCCACCTTGGTGTTGTCGATCTGGGCGTAATACTCGGCGCTGCCGGAGCCGGAGAGAAACCATGCGCAAAAGCCGACCAGACCAATGAGAAAGACAGCAACGACGCCTATTATGATTTTCAATTTTTTCTTCATATTGTTTGACACCCCTTACCAACCTTTTTTTGTGATGACCCGCTTGGGCTTTTTTGCTGTCTTTGGAGCCGCGCCTTTTTTTGCTGTCGCCACAAAAGCGGCGGCAATCAGCAGAGCGGCCAGCAAACTGAGCATACAAAGCAACGGATTCCAATGGACGGCCGCATCATAGCTACGGTATCCGATCAGCCCCATGCTTGCGGTCACGGGATACAAATTCGCCAAGGTCATGCTCCCTGCCGCAAACATCCCGCCGTAGCCGTAGACAAAGGCTACCACCGCTCCAATTAAGTGCCCGTTTGGGATACGGGCGGCGATGGCGATGATTGGCAGAACCGCGATATAGAGGAACAGGCAGTTGGCCGTAATCTGCAACCCAGCCTGCATAACTGCTGGCAAATCACCGCCGGGAAAGCCCAAAAGGAAGGATGCCGTCACAGTGAACACGGCGCTGACGATCCCCAGGAACAGGGAGAGCAGTCCGCAGACGGCCAGCTTGCCAGCCAGCAGAGCGGGAAACGACAGGGGAACCGTCAGAATGTTTTTCAGCGTATCATCCGTTCCTTCCCGGCTGATGATATATCCGGTAATCAACGCGATACACATAGGGAAAATCGTTGTGATGTTGTTCTTCAGGACCTGCTCCACGAAAAAGGAGAAGGTCCATACACTTCCATCCTGGGCGGTGGTGGAGAAAACCGTAAGCAGGACGGACAGCAGCATCAGGAAAACCCCTGCCCAGACCATGTGATACCGTTTCAGTTTCCAAAACTCGGTTTTCATCAATACCAGCATTTCAATTCCCCCCTCTCTTTTTATACAGCCGGTCAATCAGCAGAATGGACAGGACAGTCATTGCACTCAAAATCAAGACGGTCTGCATTGTTGAGGGAATCAGGTATTGCAGTTCCCCCAGGCTGCCCTTGACGCCATGCCGAACCATATCCCCCGCGCACCAAAGGTTTGTGAGGGGAATCGGCATCAGCCAGCACAGAAACTTCGGCAGGGCACCAAAGCTGCTTTCAGCGGTCAGGCTTAATACACTGTAAAAGATGCACAGCAGGACGGAAAAGATATAGGTTCTGCTGAAAAAGACCACCAGCACTATCAACGGCAGGGTGCCCGCTGTGATGAAAATCCCCATCTCCACCGCCAACCACAGCTTGTAGCCCAGCCCGCCGACCTCGGCAATCAGGCTCCCGCAGACAATGGTGACGGCGGCTGTGGACAGGCAGAAGATCAGCCCGAACAGGAACAGAACGATAATTTTAGCGAAAATCATCTGGGTGCTGGTCACCGGGATGGTCCGCAGGTTTTTGAAGGTGTCGTTGTCTCGTTCCATAAAGAACAGCATGGCGGCTATGACACCGATGATACAGGGCAAAAGCAGCTCCACCCCATAGCCCAGGACAAACTGATAAAAGTCGTCAAAAAGCTCGGCTTTCGTGTCGTACCGCTCCATCATGCGGGGCGTCAGCATCATCAGCGCCACCGGGGGCGGGAACAGGAACGCGGAGAGGATCACAAAAGGAATGAACTTCTTCCGTTTCAGCTTCGCCAGTTCACAGGAAATCAGTTTAAGCAATCCCCTCACCCCCGGTCACCCGCTTGAAGTAATCCTCCAGGCTTTCCTCCACGGTCGCGGCCTCCGACACCTCCAGACCATACTGCACAAAGGCGGAGACGATCTTTGCCACGGGAACCTTGGCAGAATCCAGCCGCAGATGATGGCCGTCCTGTACGGCAAACTGATTTTCGTGAAACAAACCGTTCAAGACCTCCGCCGCTCGCTCCGTGTCGGAGACGGTGAAACGGACGTACCGTTCACTTTTAGCCTCCAGGTCCGCAAGGCTTTCCTCCTCCAGCAGCACACCGTGGTCGATGATGCCGATGTCGTCCGCCAGAAGCGCCACCTCGGAGAGAATATGGCTGGAGATCAGGATGGTCTTGCCCCGCTCGTCGCACAGCGCCCGAATAAAAGAGCGAACCTCCGCGATGCCGATGGGGTCCAGGCCGTTGATAGGCTCGTCCAGAATCAGCAGCTCCGGGTCGTGCATCACCGCCAGGGCAATGGCCAGCCGTTGCTTCATGCCCAGGGAGTATTGAGAAAAGAGCTTTTTATCCCGATAGGGCAGGCCCACCAGCTCCAGGGCGCTTTTGATGGCGTTCTGGTTTTTCAATCCCCGCAGGGCAGCGAAAATGCGTAGGTTCTCCGTTCCCGTCAGGTTGGGATAAAAGCCCGGGGATTCAATCAGGCTGCCGATGCGGGGCAGCAGCTTCTTCTCATTGCCCAGCAGGGACTTCCCCCAGATCGTCACCTTCCCTGACGTGGGCTGGGTCAGGCCCAGCAGCATCTTCATGGTGGTGGTTTTTCCGGCTCCGTTTCGGCCCAGCAGACCATAGATGCGGCCTCTTTGAACATGGATGTTCAGCTCCGCCACGCTCTTTTGCGTTCCGTACTGTTTGGTCAGTTGTTTTGTTTCGATGACTATTTCGCTCATAGCGGTTACCTCCTTTGTAGGGTCAATATACAACACCATCCTTGAGCGATCCTTGAGGGAACCTTGAGATAACCTTGAGATTGCGCTGGCGGCATATACAATTTTTAGTTTCTGCGCTATAATGAGTGCGGACAGGAGGGGCTTATATGCTGGACAGAGAAATCCTCGTTGTAGATGATGAAAAAGATTTGCGGACAATGATCCGCTCCATTTTTGAGAGCGCCGGATATACACAGATTACAACAGCGGCCTCCGGGCAAGAGGCGCTGACGGTGATGGCGAAAAAAATACCCGGCATCATCATTCTGGATGTGATGATGCCGGGTATGGACGGGTTTGAACTGCTCCAGGAAATTCGGGCCGTCAGCAAAGTTCCCGTTCTTATGCTCACCGCGAAGGGGGAAGCCGAGGACCGCTTTGCCGGGTTCGAGCTGGGGGCGGACGATTATCTGGTCAAGCCTTTTCTCCCGAAGGAATTGCTGCTGCGGGTTCAGGCAATTTTGAAACGGGCCTATCCTGAAAAAGAGCGGGTTGTTACGCTGAACGCTGCCTCGGTGGATTTAGACCGGGCAGAGGTTATCCGAGATGGACTGCGGACGCCCTTGACCGCCAAGGAGTATAGCGTTTTTGAAAAGCTGGCGGAAAATGCGGGCCGGATCGTCACCATCGGCGTTCTCTGTCAAACGCTGTGCGGAGAAATCTGGCAGGGCTATGAGACAACGCTGATGACCCACATCCGGCACCTGCGGGAGAAGATCGAGGAAAATCCGTCAAAGCCCGTGTCGCTCCTGACGGTGAAGGGCCTGGGATATAAGCTGGTGGTAAAGGAGCCGGAGAAATGAAACCTGTGGAACGCTTCTTTCGGAAATACTTTTTATCTATGGTGGGCATCATCGTGCTGTTCCTGCTACTCAATGTTGTCCTGTTTTTCTCTGTGCTGATCTGGGCCTGGCAGACCTCGGAGACACCGGACCTCTCCATGAGCGAAATCTGTGACAGGATTACTCTGGACGGAACAGGACATTTGACGGCGGCTGGGGAGCTGGCCGAAATGTTGGAAGAACATCACGCCTGGGCCATGGTTTTGGACGATATAGGAACGGTCATTTTTCAGAGCAGACTGCCGGAGGAATTGCCCCGGCGGTACACGGCAGCGGACGTGGCAAAATTCAGCCGGTGGTATTTGGGGGATTATCCGGTCTATGTGCAGGAGCATCCCCAGGGGCTATTGGTAGTGGGCGGCGAAAAGGGCAGTCAGGCGAAGTATTACTTTTCTGTCAGTGAGAGCTATGCGAGAAAACTGCTTGTCGGGCTGGCTGCCGTCTTTCTGACCAATATCATTGTGGTGGTCCTGCTGATTTGGAAGAACACCCGGCACGTTGAAAAGGCGGTCACGCCCATTTTGCGGGGGATCGAAACGGTTTCCTCCGGCCAGTCGGTTAGCCTCCCGGAGAGAGGCGAATTGGTGGAGATCAACCGGCAGCTCAACAGGGCGGGGGCTTTTATTGCCAAAAAGGACAGCGCCCGCGCCGACTGGATCAGCGGTATCTCCCATGACGTGCGGACACCCCTCTCGGTAATTTTGGGTTTTGCCGGGCAATTGGAGGCTGACCAAACCCTCCCGGCCTCCGCCCGTGAACAGGCGTCCCATATCCGCAGGCAGGGGGAGAAGCTGCGGAGCCTGATCTCCGATTTGAACCTCACGTCCAGGCTGGAGTATTCCATGCAGCCCCTTCGGATGGAGAAAGTCTATTTCGTGGAGCTGGCGCGGCAAGTCGTCTGTGAGTTTTTGGACGGCGGGTTAGAGGCGCGGTATCAAATTATGTTTGATTCCAGCCAGGAGAGCGAAACAGCGTCCATCATGGGAGACGAGGCTCTGCTGAAACGTGCGCTGTATAATTTGATTCAGAACAGCGTCATTCATAATCCAAAAGGGTGCGTGATTTCTGTTTCCGTAGTGTGGAACGGAAACAATACGGTCATAACGGTATCGGACAACGGCATCGGCGTGTCCGCTGAGAAGCTGGACAAATTAAGAGCGACAACAAATCATTTGGAAAGTACCGATGAAAGATTAAAGCTAAGACACGGTTTAGGCGTTCTGTTGGTCCGTCAAATTGTTGAGGCGCATCATGGAACAATGGAAATTGAAAGCGCGCCGCAGAACGGGTATCAGACAGTTTTAACCTTTCCCAGCGAGGAGCCATAAGGCAACGGAGAACGCTTACATACGTTCTCCATTGCTTTTTATTCGATTTAGCTATAAACCAGTTCCACAAAGATGATTTCCTCTACCTGGGCCTTACAGCAATTTATCAACCCTACCCAGCGCATGGGGTCACGGGCTTTCAAATCCTCGGTGGCCCCGGCCTCCTTTGCCATCCCCGGCATCATGCTGTCCAGCAGGTCATGAGCGGCATCCTCGGTTTCCAGCAGATGGGCGTACAGCTTGCCTTCCATCACCAACTCGGCCCAAATAATGGGGCGATGCTCTTTCAGATACCGCAACCGCAACAGGCCATACTTGCCCAAACTGCGGTCAGGCGGCGGCTCTATCGTCAAGTCGGGGAGGTAGTAATCTCCCACTTTCACATAGTCCAGTTCGATTTTCATGGCGCGCTCTCCTTTCTCTCAAAGCATGGGGCGGACTTGCATAACCGCTCGTTTCGGCTCCTGGCGGGGCAGATCGACAACACGGGCATAGATACCCTTTGCCATGTCCTCCGCCCGGATAGCGGCTTTCTCTGCGTCAATCTTGGCCTTTTTCGCCGCCCTGGTGCGTTCCTCATACTGCCGCTGCCAACCGCTGGCCTTGCGGCGCAAATAGGCTTGGTGGCGCTTGTCTTTGAGTTCTTCTTTCTTCCGAAGGGCCTCCTGTTCCTCCGGGGTCAGTTCCACATCCCGGAATGCCGGAGGGATGTACTTGCCCACAAAATTGAAGTAGACCTCCACCGCCTGGGTGGTTTCGATACTGCCCTTGCGGTCACGCTCATGGACAAGGATTTTCTCGACAAACTCATTGAGCATGGTGTTCGTCATATTCTCAAAGCCCTGGTATTTGTCAATCAGGGCAATAAACTTCTCCGCCGATTTCTTTCCCTGGTCGTAGCTGCTGACGGTCTTTTCCAACTCGGCAATCTCGGCGGCAAGTGCCTCCTGCTCCTTGGCGTACTGTGCGTCCAGAGCGGCATACCGGGCATCCGGCAACCGGCCCAATGCGTTATCCTCATAAATTTTACACACAAGACGTTCCAATTCCCCGGCCCGTTTCTGCGCCGCTGTCAGCCTCCGCTTTTTCTTTTTGATGTCGCTGTCCTGCTGGCTGGCCTGGGCCTCCTGCACTTCTCGGATAAACGCCGCCCGGTCAGATTTGGCGAAATCGGAAATCGCCTGGAGCATCCCGGAAATCAGGTCAAGCACGACTTTTTCATTGATGCGGTGCTGGGTGGGGCAGAGCGTTCCAATGGGGACTTTGCTGTACTGAGCGCAAGTGTACTGATGGACACGCTTGCCGTTGTTGGAGCGGTGGACATACATTTTCCCCCCGCAATCAGCACAATACATCAGCCCTGTCAGCGGTGCGGCCTCGCCCCAGCCGTCCGGGTATCGCTTGACGTTCCCCCGAATACGCTGTACGTTGTCAAAGGTTTCCTGGCTGATGATAGCGTCATGGGTGTTCTCGAAAATCGTCCATTCGCTCTCGTCAACATAGTGGCTCTTTTTGTCCTTGAAGTGCTTGCGGGTCTTAAAATTGACGGTATGACCCAGGTATTCCCGCTTTTTCAGAATGTGGACGATGGTGGAAGAACCCCAGCCGTAAATGTCCTTGACCGGATTGGTACGGTTCACACCCTCGTTAAATCTCGCCAGATGTACCGATGGGATTTCAACCTTGTCCTTGGTAAGCTGGGTGGCGATTTGGTAGGGGCCGTAGCCCGCCAGCGTCATGGCAAAGATGCGCCGCACCACAGCAGCGGCCTCCTCGTCCACTAGCCAATGCTCCCGCTTTTCATCCCACAGGTAGCCGTAGATCACCGTCCCGGTCAGGTGCTTTCCGCTCATGCCCTTGGCCTTGAATACCGACTTGATTTTACGGCTCGTGTCACGGGCGTAAAACTCATACATGATATTCAAAAATGGGGTCATGTCATTGTCACCTTTTTCGGTGTCTACATTGTCGTTAATGGCAATCAGGCGCACTCCCCGCTGGCGAAGAATTTCCATTACTTGACCGACTTTCAGATAGTCCCGGTCCAGTCTGGACATATCCTTGACGATGATTGTCTCCACATTGCCGTCCTCGACTTCCTCCATCATTGCCATAAAGCCGGGCCGGTCAAAGCGAGTTCCAGAAACACCGTCATCAGTATAATGCCGGAAACGGGGAAAGCCGTTCCGCCGGGCGAAGTCCTCCAGCATGATTTTTTGATTTTGGATTGAAAAACTCTCGCCTTGCAGTTCATCGTCGCGGCTCAACCTCTCGTACAGCAGCGCAATCTTGGTTTTTGCCATAGCACAGACCTCCTTGAATGAAAATATGCTCTAAGCTGTCCTCACCAATCACTGAAAAATCAGTTGATTAACAAGTCACTTAGAGCATATATCACCCGCCGCAAGTTTGTATTTTTTGTACTGCTTGACTGCAAAATGTTCCGGGTCTTTTTCTTCCAGACGTTCAAACATGAGGTCAACCGGGTTCTGGAAGT
>CAJUJI010000132.1 GCA_910586875.1 uncultured Anaerotruncus sp.
GTGTCACTTTCTTGCTCGTGCAAGAAAGTAACCAAAGAAGCACGCCAAAGGGGGCAAGGGTGCGCAGGGGTTTCGGCCCCCGTCCGAAACCCCTATGACTCCTCGCTGCTCGCCTGGCGGCTCGCCCGCGCTCGTCGCGGCGCACCTCATGGAGGGGGAGCAGTGCATCCCCCTCCATGGGCCACCCCCTAGCCAGGTAAGGCTCTTTTAGCGCGCTTTGCCCCTACCCCTTATAACCAGGTCCTCCTGAAACACTTTGGGGTAAGCCGTCTGCCCCATTCCGAAGGGCCGTTTAAGTTACACAGGCGGGACCTGCTAAATTATTAGGGCACCCTTTTGTATCGCAACTAGGCTAATCCGCTGAGCACCAGATACAGCGCTGCGCAAAATTCGTCTGGCAGCAGCGCCGCCACAGGCAGCAAATTCAGCGGCCGCCGCTGGTGCAGGCCGGTTTGGATACACAGCGCAAGAAACACCACCTGCAACCTGCGGTGCTCCCGAAGAACCAACAGCTCGGTCGCCAGCGACAACCACTTTTCCGGTTGTGCGCGCGCTTTTTGGGCGATTTCGCGCGGTAGCACCGCATGGCTTCTCTGCTCCGCTAGACGCGCTTGAAACCGTTCAAGGGTATACACAATACAAGGGTCGACCCCAAACAGCTCGCCGGCGGATTCCAGCCCCGCGAGCGCAAAGCCTCGCAGCGCGGACGACGGCGGCACGCCGCGCCGAAACACACGATTTTTTAATGCAGCGTATGCAGCCGAGCTGAACAGATTATACCGGATCCCACGAAATCCAAGCAGCTCCATCTGCTCATAGAAATGCTGGTAATAACGGCGTGCAGCAATCCGCAGCACTCCCCGCACAAACGCATAGGCTCTGCCGTCGAACACATGATAAGCGCGCATGGTGTCCAGCCAGCCCAGCCGCATATTTTGGCGTGCCGCATCTTTGTCAAACAGCAGCAGCTCCCCCAAATTCCAATAGCTGTCGATGAGAATGAGGGTGTATTTGTTCTGTCCGTCCAGGCGGTGCACCATGCCGGGCGCTTCCAGATGCACCGCGATGAGACGGGTTGCGCCGCGCTGCATCGCCATGCGGATGGGCAGATTATCCGCAAAGCCGCCGTCAATGTAGTGCTTGCCATCGATTTTCTGTGCGCGGATTGCAGGGAACAGCGCACAGGACGCGACCAAATAATCCGCCAACCGGCCGCAGGGGATGTCCTCCCGCCATAGATAGCGCGGCTGTGGACGCAGGCCGTCAAACCGCACGGTTACAAAACCAAAATCGATGGCGGAATTTCGCACCGATGGTTCATCAAGATAGCGTGTCAGCAGCTTGTGCAGCGTAGATGTTCCGGCGCCGCCGTTGGTGAGCGCCGCCTTGCCAAACAGCCATAGTGCGCGTCGTTTGCGCTGGGAAAACGGGAGGGTTTCATCCAGCGGAAGGTCGAATACCTGTGAAAGGCCAATCCGCCGCCAAAGTCCCTCCGCAGCGTCAAACGAGCCCTGCGCCACCAGCGCGCCATTGAGCGCACCCACCGAGACGCCGGTGACAAGGTCGATCTGCTCGCCCAGCTCCAGCAGCGCCCGCCAAACGCCAACCTCATATGCACCGCGGCTGCCGCCGCCAGAGAAGATCAGTGCAGTTTTTTCTGTCTTGTCCATTTTATCAGCTCCGTTGCTTGTTTTGCTACGCCATGGCGCGAACCCAGGTAAAATAAAGCGTACTTTGTCCTACAGGTGCGCAGAGCATCCTAACAATTGTCAAGGCCCGCTTGAGTAATTTAAGCTGCCCTTTGGAATGAGGCAGACGGCTTACCCCCAAAGTGTTTCAGGAGGACCTGGTTGTAAAGGGTAGGGGCAAAGCGCGCTTTGTTAGGCAAACCCACGCGAGTTATACAGAGCTGCCAGCGCCGCAGTAGAATTACGAACTGCACGAGCAGCCAAAAGGGGATTCCAAAGGGGGCTGCGGCGTGTGAGCGTCGCCCCCTTTGGCGTGCTTCTTTGGTTACTTTCTTGCACGCGCAAGAAAGTGACAACGCGCCCCTATCGCGCCGCAGCGCGATAAACTCCGCCACGCGTAGCGTGGCAAAAGCCTGCGCCAGCAGCAGGGCAATAACCAAAAAAGCGCCATTATTTTTGTGAAAAATTTGTGTGCAATTGATGCAAAGATTTTCCAGTCTTCACGCACTATTATTATATACAGCTAATATAAAAGGAGGGTTTCCCGTGAAAAAAATAATTGCTGGACTACTCGCATCTGCGATGGCGCTTTCTATGAGTCTGCCCGCGTTCGCCGCGGTTGTCACAAAGGAAGTTGCAATTGAAAAGGTCTGTGGGCGCATGGTGTTTGACGATGGCCGCCAGCTTTCGGCCAAGGATTATGGCAGCTCGGTTGCACCAGACCAAACGATCTATTATGCGATGCCGCGCTCGCTGACCGACCTGCTCGCCGGCAGCAAGGATTACCGTCTGAATGTGCGCAAAATTAAAAATGCGAAGATGGTAAAGTCTGTAAAGATTGTCGAGAAAAAGCTGGCGGAATCCAATACAACCATTTATCTGCCGGACAACGCAAACACCAATGTATCACTGCCCGCCACCGACGCAAAAGCCAAAACCCCCAACCTGTATGACACCTTCAACAGCTTTAACCGGCTGACCTATCTTGCGGTTGATCTGAACGACATGACCGGCTCGGAGGAACTCAAGGTTGAAATTGAGGCGACCATCACCACCAAGAAGGCAAAGGAGCTGTTCTATGGGGATTCGACCCTGTCCAATTCGCCCAGCGACCGGCAAAAGCTGCTGGAAAAAGGGGTTGGCAACAAGCTTACCTTGAAAATCAACCTGTACGTTGCCAATCCCAAGGATGAAAGCGGCGACGCGGAAATCGTAGTGGGCAAAAACGGCACCACCGTGAAACCGCTGAAAAATGAGCAGAACATCGTCACCTTTGAAAGCGACGGCACCATGGCAATTTTGGAATTTAACGCCAACAGCAACCCCGAAAAGTTTTATGCGAAACTCACAACCAAATGGACCTCCGAGCTGCTGCGCACCTTCCGCGACACCGACGCGGTGATCCGCAAATTCTCGGCGGCGACCATCCCTGCCACCGGCCGCGCAAAGCTCATGCTCATCAACCCGTTTGATCCGGACGAGATCGAACCGGAAAGTATTTACATTTACCAGGTCAACGCAAAGGGCGGACTGTCCAATGTGACCAGCAGCTTCTGGTACGACGCGGATGAGGACGCGTTCTGCACCCGCACCCGTACGCTGGGCACCTGGGTACTCTCGAACGAGCGGGTCAAAACGACCGCTTGAGTTCGCCGCCGTGTGCCAGCGCAGCCTCTGCGCTGGCGCTTTCGTTTGTGGGCGGGCAGCAAAAAGTTATTGCTTTTTTTGTAAGGATTGGCTATAATGGATATCAGAGGAACAGCGCCTTCACCAGACCGAACCACTCCCGCACCCAGTAGCCGGGGAACAGCCCCCAGGGGGTCACTGCGGGCAGCGCGCCAGGCGTCAGCCCGTTTTGACCTGCATAGATGGATCCGCGCAGCTGGTGAAAGCTGTCGGTCGCAATTGCAAGCTGCTGCGGCAGCGCATTGCGCTGGATGATCTGCGCTGTGTAATACAGGTTCTCGCTTGTGTTGGTGGAACGCTCCTCCAGCCAGATGCGCGCCGGCGCAATGTCATGCGCGCGCAGCCAATTTGCCATCACAGCGGCCTCGCTGTAGGCGCCGCCGCCTTTGTACCCGCCGGAGCATACAACCGGCGACTGCGGATGCGCATTTAAATAGTCCAGCGCCGCTTGCAGGCGGTATTCCAGCATCAACGATGGACGGTCGTCCACCACCTGGCAGCCCAGCACGACCACCGTTGCAGGCTCCCGAGGCGGGTTGTACCACGCCGCATGGATCATCAGCGCCGAGGCGATTGCGCCCAGAACGGCGCCGCTTATCAGCCCTGCGGCCAGCCAGCCGCGCAGCCGCTGCCACCACTGCGGCGCGGCGTGCCAGCAGTTGCAGACCGCCAGCAGCAGGAGCGCGTAAACGGTCAGCACAAGGCTGCCGGTATGAAAAACGCCGATTGTCAGCGGGCCCAACCCGCACAACAGCAAGCCTAGGGAGATGAAGTTTCCCACCCGACGGGAAATGCGCGCTGCTTTCATAAGGTGCTCCTTTCGCGTTTTCTACATTGTGCCAGCCAAACGGCCGGTTGTCAACCATATTTTGGATAGGTAAATTTTTTCAGATAGAGTGGATAGGGGTTAGCATACCCCAAGGAGGGTCTGGTTATGAAACAAACAGGCAAACGGATGATTAGCCTGACAACAGCGGTCATGCTGGCGCTTAGCTCGCTGGGAACATCGGCGTTCGCCGCCAACGATGGCGCGCGCGCAACAGGGCCAACCGTTGATAAAGAGGATTGTATCTGTTATGGCGCAAATGCACATGCAGGCTCTACCCAGCGCATAGAGCTTTCTCAGGCGTTGCGCAGTGCAGGCTGTTCGGTTTGTGTAGCTGACCAGAGCCAGTGTAATGGGGCGGAGAACGAAAAAGTCCTAAAGAATCTTATGGCACAATTTGGGACTTTGGCAGATGTTTCAGCGGATGGCAAAAACTACCCAACCGTTTGGGAGAATGCCAGCACGATGAAGAAAAATGTAGAAGCCGCTTATAGTAAATTGACCAAAGGGCAAAAGAAAATTGTGGATGATGATTTGGTCGAAGAAATCGATTATAATGATGCTAAGAGCGAATTGGACGGAAAATATAGCGATGCCAAAACATGGAAAGACAAGGACACGGAAAATGCGAACCGGCTTAGTGAGCTGATACGAAACTTTAGCAACGGTTCTATCCATAGTGGGAATGTGGAGGAGGCGGAAAAGCTTCTGAAGGAAGCCCAGAAGTTGATGACACAGGTGATTGATTCCTCATTGGTTCCGAAAAATGCACAGGATGTCATTGATAAGACCCAGGAGGTTATCAATACTGTAAAGGATATCTACCACGAGGACGACTGCCCCGATAAGGGCAACGACAACCACCACTCCAAAGAGGATTGTGACAAATCCAAAGCCGCGGTTGCGGATGTGATAGGAAAAATCAACAACCTGCCCTCCGGTAAGGACATCAATGACAAAACGGCAATTGAAGCCGCGCGTGCGGCGTTCGATAAACTGACCGATGGCGAGAAACTTTCGATCCCCGCTGATGTGCAGGCAAAACTGATCGTTGCAGAAACCATCTTTAAAGATACAGTTGCGGATTGGGACGCGGCCCAGGTTGTTCAAAAGGAGATTGACCAGGGGATTCAAAATCCCAATACGCTCGACCCGAACAATGCAAGCGACGTGCAGCGGGTTAAGCAGATTAAACAGCATTATGATGCGCTGACCTCGGTGCAGCAGGGGCTGATTACCGAGGAGGCGCGCGAGCGGCTCAATGCAGCGCTCAAGCGTTTGGGGCTGGGCAGCCTGGACGGCGACAGCTCTGGTGGTAGCAGCGGCGGCAGCTCAGGAGGCAGCTCTGGCGGCAGCAGCGGTGGAAGCTCGGGCGGCAGCTCGGGTGGCTCAAGCGGGTCGGGACGGCCGCCGGAGTCCGAGTGGCCGGATGTGGACGACATCGACTTTAGCGTGAACAGTGCAGCCGAAAACACCAACGCAAAAGAGGACATCGCCGACCAGATTCAAGACAACTTTGACCGGCTGACCGACAAATCCTTGGCGGGCGCGGTCAGCAATACCTATGATAGCGACGACGAGGTATACTTAAAGGTAATCCTCAAGAGCCTGACCCTCTCGAGCGACGACGAGGTGCGCAGCATGATCTACGACATCAAGCCGTATGTGCGCGAGGATGGCAAGCGCAGCAAGAAGATTGACAACGACGATATTGACGGAGACGTTCTCGTCCGGCTGCCGGTTTCGGATGCGTTCCCGAAGCGGCGCGCGAAGGTCATCCACCGTTCGAGCGACAAGGATTTTGACACCGAGCAGATGGTGGTCGAGGTAGAAAACTTTGAGGACGATGACGCATACATTGAAATTTCGGTGGACCATTTCAGCACCTTCACCATCACGCCGACCAGCAGCAGCGCCGACTCTGATTGGGACGAAATCGATGACAGAGACGACGATGATTTTTGGGATGAGGTGCGCGATGAAATTCGCGACGCGAGCGACGGTGATGTGATTGAAGCGGTGATGGATGGAATCAGCAATAAAATCCCGCTGAGCGTGCTGCGCGCGCTGGAAGGCGAGGATGTAACGCTGATTATCGAGCGCAACGGCGAGGAGATTGCCATCTGGGGCGAGGATATGGAAGCGATTCCGCGCAACAAGAGCTATTACACCTTCTCCGAGCTGAGCCGGCTTTATAACGACTATTACGACAACGGCAGCGATGATTTTGACGAGTGGGAAGACGAGCTGACCACCGGCACTAACGGCGCTAGCACCAGCCGCAACCCGATTACCGGCGGTAGCGACCTGGTTCCGAACGTGACGATCACGCCTAGCGGTGGCGCAGAGGCAGCCTCTGCGGTAGCAGCCGACGGATCGGCTGCTACTTTACGGCCAGGTGCTGGCGCGAGTAGCGAACGCACCGCAGAGGAAGTGCTGGCGGAAACGATGAATAAGCCGGTCCGGCAGGTTCGTCCTGCGGCCAGTCAGCCGGCAACCACCAGCAGCAAAAAGAAAAAGCAGGGCTCGCTCAATGGGGTGATTGTAGCGATCGTGCTGGGCACGCTTGCCGCCGCCGCTGCGATTATTACAGCGGGAATTTACTTCTATAAGCGTGTGATGGATGATTAAAAGCGCAGGCCGCGCTTGCGCTAAGGCGGAGACTCGCCAAAAGTCTCCGCCTTTTTTGTCACCCGCGGGCGCGCTTTTTTTGTAGCCTGTGCAGGAATTTTTGTAGTTTTTTGCACTAAATTATTAAGATGTACCATAGAATCTTGACCAATAAAAGCAACCTACTCCTGTAATTTAAGCTGCCCTTTGGAATGAGGCGGACAGCTTACCCCCAAAGTGTTTCAGGAGGACCTGGTTGTAAAGGGTAGGAGCAAAGCGCGCTAAAAGAGCTTTACCTGGCCAGGGGGTGGCCCATGGAGGGGGAGGCGCTGCTCCCCCTCCATGAGGTGCGCCGCGACGAGCGCGGGTGAGCCGCCAGGCGAGCAGCGAGGAGTTATAGGAGTTTCGGACGGGAGCCGAAACTCCTGCGCACCCTTGTCCCCTTTGGCGTGTTCTTTGGTTACTTTCTTGCACGAGCAAGAAAGTGACACCGCGCCCCTATCGCGCCGCACTGCGAGCCGCAGCGAGCGTTTCGGAGCGCAACCGCCGCATAGCGGCGGCTCTTAGCGCGTAGATCGCGATAAGCCCCGCCACGCGCAGCGTGGCACCCCTCACCGCAGGCGGCATCAGGTAGGAAAGCAAGGGATGCTTTTTCTCTTGCAAAAAGCACCCCTCTTGCTGCTGCGCAGCAATTCACCCCCCAAAAATCCGCTTTTACGGAAAAGGAGTTCCGCGCTTTGCGA
>CAJUJI010000133.1 GCA_910586875.1 uncultured Anaerotruncus sp.
GAGGCTCACCAGAAAGGGATGTATGTTTCCTTAGAAGGTATGATTCCTGAAGGAAATCGAAACATGGACTGCTTATCCTTCAATATAATCGCTGATTGAAAACACCTCCTCCTGACAACGCATGACAGGAGGAGGTATTTTTATATGATAAAAAATTAGGATTAGCCTCCGGATAGTATCGTTCCTTTCCATTTACTTTCTTTTCGCTGAAATGATTCCCTTTCCGCTTGCACTATTTGTGGTAACACTTTGCATTACTTCAAATATTTTTTTAACTTGTATGCAACAGTCTGAACATCAATCGGTTTCGCCAAATGATCATTCATGCCGCATTCCAAACACTTTTGAATATCTTCCGAAAACGCGTCGGCAGTCATGGCAATAATGGGAATATTTGCATCTTTACGTTCCGACTTGCGGATGGCCGTGGTCGCTTCATAGCCGTCCATAATGGGCATCCGTACATCCATAAGAATCGCATCATAATGCCCAACGGGGGATTTCTCAAATTTTTTGACGCAAATCTGCCCGTTCTCAGCCCAATCTATCTCTATTTCAAGGACAGAGAGCATTTCCCTTGCCACTTCCCAGTTCAGCTCATTATCCTCCGCTAGTAAAATATGCTTCCCTCGAAGGCCCTGATCAACCTCTCTTTCTGTACAGACCGCTTCTCCTGCGCTGGTACCGGCAAATGCACACAGCGCGTCAAACAAGGTGGATGGAAACAGCGGTTTGGAAATAAAGCCGGAAATCCCCGCGTCTCTGACCTCGTCGGCCATTCCGCTTCCATCACAGGTTAGGAGTAGTATCTCCGGACTGTTTTCTCCGCAGGCCGACCGGATCGCCCTGACAGTATTGATCCCACTCATATCCAGCAGATTCCATCCCAGAAGGAGCAACTGGTAACTACCATCCGCGATGCGCTCTACTGCCTGCCCGGCGCTCTGACACCACCCGGACCGGATGCCGGCGGATTCTAAAATACGAACCGTATTGACGCACAGCCGTTCATCGCCGTCAACCACCAGCACCCTCCAGTCAGGGAACGACGCATCCGGCTCCTGCTCCGTCGCCTTTTCCAGATCAAGTACAACATGGAACTCGGTTCCTTTGCCCTGTTCGCTGTGGACGGAGATGCCGCCCGCCATCGCATCTATGATATGCTTGGTGATTGTCATTCCCAGCCCGGAGCCCTCTGTTTTCTGGACCCGTGTGTTGTTCTCTCGGCTGAACGACTCGAATATTACCTTCTGATACTCCTTTGACATACCGATTCCGGTATCGCTTACCAGGAAATGGGTGCGAACATGGGTAGGCTTCTCCGGAAGCGCCTCCTGGTACACGGTCACTTGAACCACTCCGCCCTCCGGCGTAAATTTGACGGCGTTTCCCAGCAGGTTGATCAGCACCTGATTCAGCCGCACGCTGTCACAGTACACATTTTCCGACAGGATTTCGTAGGCACTGGCGTTGAACTGCTGATGTTTCGCCCTGACCTGGGGCTGGATCATATTGACAATACAGTCCATCACCTCTCTCAACGAAACCGGTTCTATATTCAGCGTCATTTTCCCGCTCTCGATTTTGGATATATCCAACACGTCGTTGATCAGCCCCAGCAGATGCTTGCTGGACAACGCGATTTTGTGAAGATAATCCTGAACCTGTTCCCGATTATTCGCGTTATCTATGGCCAAGGACGTCATCCCAATGATGGCGTTCATCGGAGTGCGTATATCGTGGCTCATGCTGGAAAGGAAGTCCTGTTTGGCCTCATTAGCCTGCTCCGCCTCTTTTCGCGCTCTTTCCGCGTCCCTTCGGGCCGTATCCATTTCCATGTTCACCCGTTTCAGTTCAGACATCTGGTTCCTAAACAGTCTCAAATACTGAAAAAATATGTAAAGAAGCATGGCGATTACCACGAAAGAAGCGGTATAAACAATGGCAAGCCAGCGACTGCTCATCCCAGCGACCGCGTGGTCCAGCCCGTCAAAGGGGAGGATTGTCACCAAATACCAATCGCAGTAGGGGAGATCGGTACAGTACAAGTGGCGGCGTGATTCTCCGTTTTTCAGAATGAGGGAATAATCTTCCCCCGTGTTCATAGCCGCTGTCAGCTGTTCAATATGAGCGGCCGCTTCCCCGTGACTGTCATTAAAAACACCGTAAAGCCTGTCAAAATAATTTTCGTGGACATCATCCTCGTTTCCGACAACGTAGCTGCCGTCCTTTCGTATGACAAAGGAATAGCTCAACGAACTGTCTGAATCAAGGAAGAGGACCTCGCCCATATATTTTGTGGAAAGGCCCACGACCATGGCGAGACTGGTGCTCCCATCGGACATGGGATATTCGCAGGGGACACCGAACAAAATTACGCCGTCCCCGTCGCTATCAACGGCGGACGCCGTCTTGCGATCCCCGTTTTGCAGGCTCTCCAAAAACGGCTCAGGGTGGTTGAGCTCCACAGGGTCGCCGTAAATCATCTCGATCTCGCCATCGGGCGAATAGAGGGCGGCGCACAAAAAATGCCGTGCCCTTGCGCCGTACTCAATCTCCTCCCTCGTGCCATAATTGGAATATTTATCTCCCGCCGCAATATGCGCGATGGATTCCGCCATGGTCAGGCGCAGTTCAATGATCGTTTCAAAATGTAAAGATACCTGCTCATTCATTCCGGCCATATAATCGGTGCCGATCTCCTCAATCGTATCTTCGCTCATATTGCGAACAGATATTCCGAGGAAGGAAAACACGAAAACGGTCAAACATATAATTACTGCTATGCTGATTTTGAAAGAACGCGGTAAAGCTTTGTTTTTCATACCTTTATTATCTCCACAGCTTTCAATATTTAACTGATCCGGCGTCCGTTTACCGATTCTCTCAGCTTCTTAGCCGGCTCATGGCCTGGAACATTTTTTGGATGTCCACCGGCTTTGCCAGGTGTTCATTCATCCCAGCAGCCTTGGCCATCGCGATATCCTCTTCAAAGGCATTGGCCGACAGTGCGATGATGGGCACGGCTTCCGCATCCTTCCGATCCAGGCCGCGAATCACCCGCGTCGCTTCATAGCCACTCATGACCGGCATCATCAGGTCCATAAGAACGCAATCAAACGTTCCCGGTTCGGCCGCTATGAAGGCGTCCACGGCGGCTTTTCCATCACCAGCGGTCACCACCTCCACGTCCGCGTCTCTGAGAATATACTCCACGATTTCACAGTTGATCTCGTTGTCCTCCACCAAAAGCACCCGCATCCCTGCGATATTGTCCGGCATATCCCATGCCTTGCCTTCGGGCTCTCCACTGCGCGCCTCGTCGACCCGGACGGGCAGCGTGATCCGGACCACGCTGCCCTTGCCGGGCCGACTGTCGATCTCCACCGTTCCCTTCATCTGGTCAACCAGCTTCTTCACAATGGACATACCCAGCCCAACGCCGTTATAGTTGGTCCTTGCGTCCTGATGCTCCTGGGTGAACGGCTCAAAAATATGTTTCTTAAAATCCTCTCCGATTCCAATTCCAGTGTCTTCGATTACAAAATGATAGTTCGCCGTCCCATCCTGAAAAGCGGTCTCCTCCACCCGGACAAATACGGAGCCATGGGGCCGGTTATATCTGATGGCATTGTCAATCACGTTCGTCAGGATCTGCTTCAGGTGCAGTGGATTTCCGATGGCTTCGCCATGCCGCAGGCCGGAATCCTCCAATTCCAGCCGTATTTTCCGTTCCTCCGCCAGGGGAGAAATCATTGCAATACAGTTTTCTAGTATCACATGAAGGTCAAACGGTTCCTCCACCTCCGCCAGTCTTCCGCTCTCCAGCTTGCTGATCTGAAGCACATCGTTCACCAGCGACAGCAGATGCTCCGTTGACACACGGATCTTCTGCTGGCACTCTTTCTGCCGTTCCGGATCGTCCAGGCTTTTTTCCAGAATGGCCAGCATACCCAGAATCCCATTGATGGGTGTGCGCAGATCATGAGACATATGGGAAAGAAATTCGGTCTTTGCCGAGTTCGCCTGCCTCACCCGCTCCAGAAGCTCCATGATGGACTGCTCCTGATTCTTTCTTGTCACCATGGTCTCTGTGATGTCCTGATGGTATCCGTTCAGGCTGGTGCCGGATTTCTTGAAGGTTTTGTCCGGCACGCCGCCGCAGCGGACGTAAATTTTCCCCAACTCTGGATGATTCCAGGGGTAGATCACCTCGGAGCGTCCATTCTCTAATATTTCCTGAACCGCCTCTTGTACCATCACCACATAGTCCGGCGAAATGCGCTCAAACCAGTGCTGGTAGCACTCCTCCGGCCCGATCCCGTCTGGTACGCCCAAAAGGATCCGCATGGTCCGGTCCGCATACATCCTTGGCGGGCAGCCTTCCTCCAGCTCGATCGTCCAGATTCCGGTCCGAGCTCCCTCCAGAATGTCTTCCAGACTCCGCCTTGCTTCCAGCTTATACTTCTCCTCCTGTTCCACCACGGCGTTGACGTCCCTCTGGGCAAAAATCGCGCAGTTCTCCGCATTTGTTCGCTCGGTAGCGGAAAAGTGGAGCTCCAGGTATTTGAGTCCTGAAAAATTATCCTTCACCTGGTATCGGACAGAAAACTTTTTCTTTTTGCTCAGCTGTGCCAACACATAGTCCTTCTTCGTCATGGCACGGAGCCGTTCCTGATCCTGGGTGACGACGCATCTGGAGATATACCGCTCCATCGCCGCCTGATAGCCGTCTTTAAAGTGAGCGGCCCAATCCAGCCCCAGCTGTCCGCTGCTGCGGTAGACCTCGCATTCGCCGGTGTCAAAGTTCACCTCATAGATGCCAAGGTAGTCTACACTGAGGGCATGGAGCACATTATAGCTCCGCTTTTGAAGTTCCCGGAACAGGTTGCGGCGTTTCAGGGAGGATACGATGAAGTATGCCGCCGTCTGGAGCATATTTGACGCGTATTCCAACGACTTTACAGGTGGATTGTCCACACCGTAAAAGCCGATGATCTTTTTGCCGTCATACAGGGGGACCACCACAAGGGAATGAATGCCCTGCCGCTTCAGGTTCTCGTACTGAAGCGGTTCCGCCTCCCGAATGTCCTCCAGGCGCTCAATAACGATGTGCTTGCCGATGCTGAACTTCTGATACCAGCTGGCACAAACCTCTGAGGGGACGTTTTGAAGGTTCTCCTTCTCCGGCCTTACGCCTTCAGCCGCCCACTCGTAGGTGTTGTCGTCACCCCCAGACTCGTTCTGCTCAAATATGTAGGTCCGCTCTCCGTTCAGCGCTTTTCCCAAGTGCTCCAACAGCACCTCCAGCGACTGGTCCGGTGTCTCCTCCAACAGGGCAGTGCGAAGCCCCTCGTTGATGACAACTTCCAAATTCTGAACGCTTTGTATGCCGCTGTGCCGCTCATGGGTCCCTGCGGCCGGAGTGCCCTCTCCGACCTGTCCAAAAAGGCCCCCTGAATACTTCATATACCCGTCCTCCAAATTAACCGGTTTCTGGTTTCATCGCCATAGCAAAACCCAAAAAATTTGAGTCATAATATCAATATTATTCTAGTTAAGGGAGTCTTCCAAATTATGGGCTGCCGTAACGTTCTGGTATTGAACTGAAAATTAGAGAGCACGAACCTTTTTGCAGACCAATTTTTGGAGTTTTTGCTTAACTTAATGGCATTAGTCATAATATCATGTATTTCCCGATCATGTCAATATACGGCAGAAAACGGCCCCGATAGTTTCAACACAAAAGCTTGGAGAGGTCTATGAAGTGTAGGTGGTTTTGTGGACTACATACAATCGGATATATTGATGTCGGAGTTCTTCTGGATGAATAAGCTGTCCATCGCTTTCTCGTAGTGGGCAATGTGCTAAATCTCGTTCAGGAAGATACAGTTCATTTTCCCGGATACCATCCGGCCTTTGACGTGTTCATACAGTTTTTATAGCCACACAGAGGCTCTTTGTCTACATTTTCAAAGTTAATGATAATGATCTGCTGCTCTTTCCATTCAATCAAAAAGTTCAAGTATTCCGCTGCCAAAGTGAGAAGGGTGCCTTTAGGTATCTGCTGATGGCAGACAGGAATGGCCGGCCAATTGTTTTAGATGTCCAGCAATTTTTTTAGCCGACAGGGGTAAAGTCTACCGTTTTCAGTTGCATAGCTACGATTGTTCCTAGCAGATCCGAGCCCTAGTCGCTGTGACGTTCCTTAATGCCCATGGCTTCCATTTTCAACCTCCGTGCTCTAAAAAAATTGTCCTTTAAGTGCACCCCTCATTTATTACACCCTCCTGTAGACCCCGTTTCAGAGCAATTTTAGTAGAAAAAGAATAGTGACAAATCCGAAAATCCTCAAATCCTCTTTAGAAAAACGTCCACTGTACTTTACAAATCTTATGGAAAGTAATTAAGAGAAAAGTTTTACGGAGGATCAACCACGAGCAGGGTGATTTTGGTAGGAAAAAGGTTGCCACCATGATAGCACAGCCAGAAGAGGCGGTTGATGAAGGATTTGATTGATCGTGAGCGGGATTTTTCGAAGGCTATCGTTGCTGACGCTTTATATGCGGTCGGCCTGTTTGCCTTACCATTTTTCGCCTTATGAAAACTGGAAATCAATCTATAGAGCAAATTATTACACTTGGGGATACAATTGTATAAGCAGGAGACTACCAACCCCCTCCCGCCCAGAACGGAAGACGCTTTTGGAAAGCAAGCTGACAAAACGGTTGATGGAAGAAGCGCAGACGGCACAGCCTGCCATGCGGTTGGGCAGGTGATGCGCCTTATATCTTTATCTGGACAATTTACGTGCCAAGGCGACCCTGTGGCTGTGGGAGCTGCAGGATGTGGCCGTCATCGGGGCGGTCGGAATTGTGGCGGTGGCATCCGCGGCCAAGCTGCATTTTCGCTGTCTTAATTGTGGTGTACGCGTTCCTTTCCATTCGGTTTGAGGACACTTCAATTTTAGATTTCCTGCGCAGCTCTTGCGCCTTTTTTCTCACCAGACAGCAATATTTTGAATGGGGGTTTCCAAACGGATGTGGACAAAAAAGAAAACGACACGCCAGCTCATCAACGTCAAGGCGGTCACGGACTACAGCCTGCGCACCCAAAGCGGTGAGGAGATTACGTATTTTCTAATCCAGCCCAGCAATCTGTCGGTGCTCTCGCCGGAGAGCCTTGCGGCGCGGGTGTATGCGCTGATGAACGTGGATAGATTGCTATTGCGCCAACAGAAGGGCTTTTTGAGCGTGATGCCCTCCGGCTGGAACAGCTTTGTCTACCAGTTCGAGCGGGTGTTGCCTGCCTCCAGCGCAGCGAACCTGTTCCCATTTTCCTATTCCGGCAAGACCGACCCGCACGGCTTTTATCTGCGACACGATAAGTTTGACAGTAATATCATTGTGGACTTTGGCTGATATATAGCAAATAAGACGAATATGAGAAACCTGGATGGACATTTAGAGAATGAAAAGAAGAAAAAATACTGAAAACTTGATGGCTGTATTATATAT
>CAJUJI010000134.1 GCA_910586875.1 uncultured Anaerotruncus sp.
TCGCGCCATCATCCGTTCCTTGTATAAAATTCCTGCTAATCCAATCCCCGCTGTCAACAAAAATACTATGACGGTCAGCAGCCATTCCCCGCGGCTTACCGTTGCGCCCATCCAGGTAGAGGAGATCACCGAAGGAATCCGCGCAAAGGTTGAAAGCAGCAGAAAATTCCGAGCTCGGATCGGGGTAATACCTGCAAGATAGGTTAAGGTATCCTTTGGCGTGCCGGGGATCAAGAACAACAAAAAGGTCACCGTTTCCAGCTTTTCGGTGGTGTTCAAAAAACGGTATTCCTCCAGCCTGCCAGGACCAAACAGCCGCTCCACCAAACGTTTGCCAAACCGCCGCACGATAAAAAAGACCAGCGCCTCCCCAAGGACAATCCCTAATAAACAAACAGCAAGTCCACCCCAGGCACCATACAGCACCCCTGCAAACAGCTCAACCGGCTCTCCTGGGATAAATGCAATTACAATTTGCAGAATTTGAATTGCGAGCAGGAACAACCAACCCCACGCCCCTAACGAATCAATCCAATCCTGCAACAGCCGTTGGAAATCCGGATCGGAGAGCTGCCGGAAAAAAGGCATACACAGCCAGGTCAGCCAGCCCAAAAGGACCGACAGCACAACCCCCGCAACGATCAACGGCAGCCATTTTTTTCGTTCCCTTGGCTGTGGTGCCATAACGCTCCCCCTTTATTGCTTTTCTATATTTAGTTTAGCATATCTTATAAAAAATTCTGTGACAGGAATGTAAATATTATCTTTTGCATTTTATCCCAAAATCATGTATGATAGAGTCAAACCATTAGAGAGGTACTACAGACAGAAAGGGGGCATACGGAGATGGGCGATATTTTCCGCGCAGGGGTGGAGCCAGGTGGCTTAACGATGGACTATGAAATCAAAGTGACCATCTGCTATATTTTGCGGGAGATTGAACGTCCAATGCCGGTTTCTGCGTTAATGGAGGTATTTGTTGGACAAGGCATTGGGAATTATTTCGAGGTTGCCAGCGCAGCCGCAGGGCTGGTAAAAAGCGGGCATATTGAAATTCATCAGGAGGAACACGAGGGGGAGTGCTATTACATCACCGATATCGGCGCGAATGCGGCGGAAACCTTTGAAAAGGATTTGCCACTATCGGTGCGGGATAAGGCTGTAGAGGCGGCAATCCAATATTTTATCAACCGTCAAACCAGCATCCGAAACAGCAGCCATACCGAGAAGGTAGCGGACGGATACCTCTTAACGCTGTCGGTAAAGGCCACCGGAAGCAATCTGCTTTCTATCACCATTCTGCTGCCGGATTCCAAAACATGTAAAAGGGTGCAACACCGCTTTATGCGGGACCCCATCACCGTTTATAAAGGGGTTGTCGCATTACTGACCGGCAACTACACCAACGTAGACGAACTTTTAGGAGAAGTGAAAGGAGAATGAAAGCTTGCTAAAAAAAGTCATGTTTGTTTTCATGGTTGTCATCGCAGCTATACGAATAGCATCGTTGTCTTATCTGTTTACCGTTGCACCAGACCATCTGCCCCAGGCAATCTGTATTTCCGGCGGATTGGTCGGCGGGATCGGCCTACTCCTGACCGCTTGGCAGATTCTCCGGCCGGTGAGCCTACGGATGTTGAGCTGGTTTTATCTGCTGGTGATTGCTTCGGTAACCTTTAATCTGATGTACATAAAATTTACCAGCCGCAATGCGTTAAACTGGACCGATTTGGGTGTGATTGGAACCTTGTTTGAACTGGCTGCCGGTATCTTTTTATGTGCGCTTGCCGCCCATGAGCTGCGCTTTGAAAATTCCTATTAAAACTTTTTCGGGAAAAATATTGTAAAAAACTGTTGACAACCCTTCAACAGAATGCTATAATAATCAAGCAACATCAAGGTTGTGCAAGTTCATAGGCTATAAAAGTGGGGCGACCCACTTTTATATAGATGCGGGTATGGCGGAATTGGCAGACGCGTTAGATTCAGGTTCTAATGGTCGCAAGGCTGTGCAGGTTCAAGTCCTGTTACCCGCACTTAAAGAAGCGGATTGTTCTAATCAGAATAATCCGCTTTTTTGTACCGTCAAATGACCTTCATGCGCTTACGACCCACTTATACAGCAAATAAAAACAGCCTCTGTGTGTAGGCTGTTTTTATTTGCTAAATTTCTCCATCGCCTATTTGGGCAAATCTCCCCTTCCCGTTCCTCTGCTATAGCAAAGCGCTGATGAGAAGCGGACAGAACCACAACAAAATAACGACGCCCAACCCGATACAAAAGAACGGCAGCGCCTCCTTGATGGTGCCCCCAATATTTGCGCCTGCAATGCTGTTGGAGAGCAGCAAGGAGGCACCCACTGGCGGGGTGATGTGGCCGAGCATCAACAGGGTGACGACAATCACACCAAACTCGATGTTGGTATAGCCCAGCGGTGCTGCCAGATTGATGAACACCGGCGTCATAATCAGGATTGCAACCACCGCATCCATCAGGCAGCCGAAAATCAGTCCTACAACGGTGATGAACGCGATGATCAAAAGGCGGCTGGTGGTGACCGAAATAATCCAATTGGAGATTGCCGCAGAAACATTGGTTACCGCAATAATCCAGCCAACCGCCTCACTGGTACCGAACAGAATGAACATCGTGCTGGTGGTAATGCAGGAGCCCAGGAAAATCCGATAGAGGTCCTTTAATTTCAGGTCCCGATGGATGAACAGCCCAACGATCAGCGCATAGGCCACCGCCAGCGCGGATGCCTCGGTTGCAGTCGCGATACCGCCAAAGATGCTGCCCAGTACCAGCACCGGCATCAGCATTGCCCAGAACCCTTTTTTGCAGACGGTAAGAATCTCCTTTACCGACGCGCGGGGTTTGGTGGGATAATTGCGTTTGCGCGCGACCAGATAGGCAAACAGGCACAGCAGCGCACCATAGAGAATGCCGGGAATCAAGGTGCCCAAAAACAGGTCGTTGACCGAAACGCTGACGATTGAGGCATATACAATCAGACCAATGCTCGGCGGAATCAGCGGGCCGCAGATTGCGCCTGCTGTGGTAACCGCTGCGGCGTACTCGCGGCTATACCGGTCCTTGAGCATGTCGGGGATGGTCATACCGCCGATTGCCGAGGCGGTCGCGATTGCTGAACCGGAAATTGCGCCAAAAAAGCAGCTTGCCACAATACAAACGATGGAAACGCTGCCCTTGACCCACCCGATCAGTGCGCGTGCGATATCAAGCAGCTTACGGGTAATGCCGCCTGCGGTCATCAAATCGCCCGCTAGAATAAAAAACGGCACCGCCAGCATAGGAAAGGAGTTCATGCCTGCAACACATTTCTGCGCCATAATCTGGATGTTAAACCCTCCGTCGAACAGTACCGCCGCATAGGAGGAGATCCCCAAAGCCCATGCGATTGGCAATCCCAGAAAGGCCAAACCCAACAATAAAACAACCATTACAACTGCCATACTCAGAATTCGCCTCCCTTTCTATGTACAATTTCCTTCAGCGCCGCAATATTTTTTCCGAAGCTTTCCAGCTGAAACAGAATCATCAGCAAAAATCCGAGGGAGCAGGAGATATAAATATAGGCCATGCTCACCCCAATGCCAACCGATACATTCTGAATATTCTTCAGGCTGTACACGATACCGCTCCAGGTCATAATCCCGAAGAACCACACCAGCAAAATGTCAAATAGGATGTGCAGCAGCGTGCGGGGCAGCGGTGCAAAACGCGATTCAAAAACGTCAATCGCCATATGCTTCCCGCGGCGGATTGCAAGCGGTGCGCACAAAAAAGAAAGGTAGATAATTGCATACCGTCCAACCTCCTCCATCCAGGCAGCGCCCGTATGGAAAAAATACCGCGCAATCGTCTGTGCAAAGATTACCGCAAATCCAAGGAACATCAGGATTACTGCAATCCAGCCAACTATCTTTTCAAACTTGTCGAGAAATTTTGAATATACATCTAACATCCTTGTATACCTCCTCCGGCAAGATTAGAAGGGCGGACCTTCCAAAAGAAGGCCCGCCAGAATAAATTGGACTAACCCACATTGGCGGCAAACGCCTGGATTTTGGCGACCCAGTCATTGAATCCCTCGACATTCTCATATTCCTTGAGCATCGGCTCTTTAATCGTCTCTTTCCAGGCATCCAGGTCCTCAAGCTCGATGTATTCCATCCCGTTATCCTGTGCCAGCTGGATATATTCCGTCTCTTTTTCAATCTCTAGGCTGGTGCGCCAGTCGGCGGCCTCCTTTGCACACGCCTCAAACATCTGCTGGTCCTCCGGGCTAAAGGATTCCCAGAGCTTCTTATTAAATGCAAACGCCTGCATTCCAAACACATGGCGGGTATTCATCAGATATTTTTCAATCTCAAAGAAGCCACTGGAATACGAGGTAAACAGCGGATTCTCCTGTCCTTCCACAGCGCCCTGCTGCAATGCAGTGTAAATTTCGGTCATATCGACCGCAACGGTTGCGCAGCCCAGAATTGCCCACGGGCGGTTGGTCACCTTCATCGGCGGGGTGCGCAGCTTGAGCCCTTTCAGGTCCTTGATGCTGCGCACCGGCACGGTGGTTTGCAAAAAACGTGCGCCGCGGAACTGCAAGCCCAGAAAATGAAAATCATCGCCGGCAACCGCTTCTAGGTACTCCTTGGACAGATCATCACTGATGAACGCTTTTACCTGCTCTGCATTGTCAAACAGGAACGGGTACGCCTCTATATCACCCAAAGGATTGATGTTATCGAAGCTGGAAATCGAGTCGCCGCACATCTGCTGGTTGCCGCTTGCACACGCCTCGATGCTCTCATAGGTGCCGCCCAGCTGTCCCGCCCCATAGACATCAATCCGATACCGGCCTTCCGAACGCTCTGTGACCAGGTTCGCGAACATCTCGATTGATTTCGCAAAGTTGTCCTCCAACGCGTAGGTGTGTCCAATCTTCAGCACAGTTGTGTCGGCCGTCTGCGCTTCGGAAGATTTTCCACTGCTTGCCGGCGCGTCAGGCTTACTTTCCACCTCAATATTTCCGCAGGCGGTTAGTCCCAACAGCATACTCATCGAAAGCATCCATGCGAGCAGTTTCCTTCCATTGGTTTTCATGTTTTTTCCTCCTTTTTCTAGCCTCTATTTCTCAATACCGGATATTCCAGCAATTGACCGGTTTACTCTGCCGCTCCTAGCTGCGGCGGCTTTCTATAGTTGCTGTGCTGCTCAAACGCATACGCAATCTCCAGCAGCGTGGGCTCGGCAAAGGGCAGCCCCATAAACTCGATGCCCACCGGCACACCCAGCGGCGCGTGTGCATCCGGCTGCGAAAAGCCGCCTGGTACAGTAATTGCCGGAAAGCCCATCGTTGATGCAATAATTCCGTTGCGTTTGGCCTGGCAGGGCGCGCCCACCTTCACCACCAACACCTGTTGATGCGGATAACAAATCGCATCCAGACGATGTGCTGCAAACAAACCCTTTGTGATTTGTGCGTTGCGCTGTGCATTGGCCAGCCGCTGCTCATACGCCGCCCGATATTTCGAGCTGTAGGGGTCCTCCACCTCGGCGCAGGCCGCCAGGTCGTCTGCCACGCACCTACTAAGCGTCCCTTTTGCAATCAGCTCGCGCAGGCTGGAAATCGGGCAGTTTGGAACCGATTGGAAATAAGCGTTCATGCTGATTGCGGTCTCAAATCGCTGTACATCGCATTCCGCAAACACCCTGTCGGTTTCCAGCTCCGGCGCGTGTAGCTCGATCAATTCCGCTCCCTCGGCACAAAGCAGCGCAAAGCATTGCTCCATCACCCGCAGCACCTGTGGGTCGCTGCCCAGATCATCCCTTAGAATGCCGATACGCTTCCCACAAAGGCCGTCCAACCGGAGACTGTCCAGATAGGAGGCGGGGGTATTTCCCATCTGTGTGATTGTGATGGCGTCTTGACAGTCATAACCGCGGCAGGCATCCAGCATCGCTGCGCAATCGTAAACATATTTTGCAATCGGGCCGGCCGTATCCTGTTTATAAGTACAGGGCACCAGTCCACTGCGGGAAATCAGCCCTAAGGTGGGACGCAGGCCCACAAGAGAATTGGCGCTGCTGGGGCTGCGAATCGAGTTCGCTGTATCGGTGCCCAGTCCGGCAGCCGCAAAATTCATCGCCATCGCCGCACCGGTCCCGCCGGATGAGCCGCCCGGCGTGCGGGTGAGGTCATAAGGATTCCTCGTTTGCCCGCCTAACGAGCCAACCGACATGCCGTTGCGGGCAAACTCGGTCAGGTTGGTTTTCGCCAATATGATTGCTCCCGCCTGCCTCAGCTGCCGAAGCAGAAACGCATCCTTTGCCGGCCGGCTCTCCCGCAGCTCGATACAGGACGCGGTGGTTGGGAGGTCTGCGGTGTCAATATTGTCCTTGACCACAATCGGGATGCCATGCAACCGGCCGCGCAGCTGTCCTTCTCTGCGCTCATGATCCAGCTGTTGTGCCTGCTGCTGCGCCTGCGGGTTGACCTTGATGATCGCATGAACTCCGGTTTCTCCGCCATCCAGCCGCCGGATTCGCTCCAAATAATAGGCAACCAGCTGACTGGCGGTGACCTCACCGGTGGACAACGCCTGCTGGAGCTCCCGGACCCCTTTTTCATAAGGGTCAAACATCTGTATCAGCCTCCCTTTTCCGTGATTAAATGGCTTCACCTGCTTTTCAGTTCCTCTGGTACATTGGAAAAATAATCGGGATGCGTCTCCAACAGATTGACCGCAAAGGTGGCAGGCTTGCCTTCCTCGCTGAATACATCGTTGATATGCGCCTTTAGAATCGATGCCAGCCGTTCCTGCTCCCCATTGATGATGCAGTTTAGAATCTGCTTGTGCGATTCCAGCATATTTTCAATCAAGTTTGCCCGCGGAATCATATAGCAACGAACCCGGTCCACCTGATAACACATCCTTCTGACCATCCGGTAGGTCTCCTCCATATTGGCCGTCCGAAAGATGATGTGGTGAAATTCATTGTCCAGCTCGTAAAAGCTTTTGCGCCCATAATTGCCCTCCACCAGATTGCGCTGCAACGCCAGATTTTCCGAAAGCTCCCCAACCGCGTCCAGCGAGAGCCTGCCGCATAAGGAGGAGGCAATCAGCGTCTCCAAGGAGGTGCGCACAAATTTTCCTTCGGTGATCAGGTTCCAGTCAATCAGCGAAACCACCGTTTTATTGCGGGCGTAGATGGTCACCAGATGATCCTCTTTTAAGGAGAAAAGCGCTTCCCGCACCGGAGTGCGGCTCACCCCCAGACGCGCGGAAATCTGTGTGTCGCTGAGCACCTCCCCAGGGGTGAACTTCCAGGACATAATTTCTTCCTTTAAAATCCGGTAAACATACTGCCTGCTGTTCTCATTTTCCAGCCGCTCTAAATTACCCAAACCAACTGTCATTTCCAAAAACATTACCTCGATATGAATTATTTATAC
>CAJUJI010000135.1 GCA_910586875.1 uncultured Anaerotruncus sp.
TTTTTGAGCTGCTAATATTGCAATAAAAAGATATATTTTGAAATAAATTGAAACTATTTTTTGACAGGAGGAATACAATTTGGCAGAAAAGTGCAAAAATTGGAAGGACTTCCTTTTGGGAATCGTCATGCTTTTGATCAGTGTTTATCTCCTGTTTAGCCCAAATGTGGTAAAAGGACTGACCCTGCTTTACACCGATATTACCATTGCAAAAGCTGTCACTTATGTGCGAATTCTGGGCGGTATCCTGCTGCTGCTCTCTCTAAGCCTCTCCCTGCGGGCACTCGGGTTGTTTGGCGCAACCTCCCAGGAAAAAAGCACCTTCTCCATCGACTGGCTGATCCTTGCAGGCTTTGCTGCCTTGCTGGTTTATATGCCACTTATAAAGCTGCTCGGTTTCACCCTCCCTAGCATCCTTTTGGTTGGCGTTTTCACCTTTTTCATCCGCTGTCGCGAAAAGCAAATCTCCCTTCGCAACACGCCGGAGGTACTGAAAGGCTGTATCGTATCCATTTTATATGCGGTTACCCTTGTTTTGCTGCTGCAATTCCTATTCACCCAAGTGCTTCATGTGCGGCTTCCCTAGTAGCAATGCCTCAATTTTAACGCGGATAAGCCGGACGGCTTAAAAATATAAGTATGATTAGGAGGAACGATTATGAAAAGAAAGGTATTGGCGCTTTTGCTATCAGCATCAACCCTGCTGTCAACCACCGCTTGCAGCAGCCAGAATGCCCCAAGCAGCCAGGCACCAAGCAGCAGCCAATCGGTCAGCCAAAGCGAACCCGCGTCTTCTGAAAGCTGGTCCCCCACACAGGATGTGGAGTGTATCGTTCCATTTGCAGCGGGCGGCGGCTCCGATTTGCTCACCAGAAAAATTATTGAGTATGCGAATATGGGGGTAAATATGGTCGCTGTCAATGTAGAAGGAGGCGGCGGTCTAGTGGGGGCGCAGCAGGCAGCTGCCGCCGAGGCGGATGGCTACACCATCCTGGCGCACAACCCGATGAACCTGATCGCACAAGGGCTCACCGGCAACAGCAATGTGTGGCAGGAGTTGGCGCCGTTGGCCTTCGTTGTGGATGACTGGACCATTTTGGTCACCAATAAGGCAAGCGGCTGGGCCAATATCGACGACTTTTCCGCTTATGCCAAAGAGCACCCCGGCGAGGTTAAGTGGGGACTCACCTCTGCACCGGTTACGGTCGCCGACAGCTATCGCGCGATGAAGGGTCTGGAAATCGACTGCACTTTAGTTCCCTATGACGGCGGCGCCGAAACCATCTCGGCATTGATGGGCAATCACACCCAGGTCATGCTGGCAACCGCTTCGGAATGCTCCGCTTATTTGGAGTCCGGCGACTTCATCCCGCTATTTGTGATCGGTTCGGTCAAATGTCCTGTCCTGCCGGATACCCCGCTATTGACAGAGCTCGGCGTTGATGTAGACACCGGCGCACCACGCGCTTATTTCGCACCTGTAGGATGTAGCGACGAGATTGTCGCCTATTATGACCAGCTGCTCCAGAAAATTTGCGAGGATCAGAAGTTTGTAGATGACCTGGCGGCTATGGGCTTCACGGTGTCCTATACCGGCTCTAAGGATGGCAAGGAGTTAATGCAGAAATGGTATGACGGACTCCAGCCAGTGTTCCAGGAGTATGGACTGGCCGGCTAAACAAGCTTTTATTGCGTCTTCGCGCCTCTTATCCAATCGCGAGAGCGCATTAAAATTTTCGCCAGCCTCTCCCAGCCTGACCGCGAGAGCGCATTAAAATTTTCGCCAGCCTCTCCCAGCCTGACCGCGAGAGCGCATTAAAATTTTCGCCAGCCTTTTTTAAAAGGCTGTGGATTCCAAAGGCAAAGCCTTTGGTCGCTCACACTGCGGCACAGCCGCAGTATGAGCGAAACGCGTCCTTTCCTGAGAAGCGCATTTTGGGGTGAATTGCTGCTTGCGATGCAAGCAGCAAGAGGGGCTTTTTGCAAGAAAAAAAGCCCCTTTCCCTCTCCCAAATGCAAAATTGGCATGGAGGTGTATTTGTGAATGTATTTACTACAGGACTCCAACTGATTACCAGCGAACCAATCTCGGTTTTCCTGATGATCTTTGGCATCTTCTTTGGGATTGTATTTGGCTGCATCCCTGGGCTTACCGCAACGCTGGGGGTCGTTCTGTTAATCCCCATCACCTATGCTATGACCTCCGTGCAAGGGATGGCGCTGCTGCTGGGGGTGTATGTCGGCGGTATCTCCGGTGGGCTGATTACCGCAGCGCTACTGAATATCCCAGGTACCCCCTCCTCTATCTTCACCTGTTGGGACGCCTACCCGATGGCAAAGGGAGGCCGCCCCGGACTGGCGCTGAACATCGGCGTGTTCTCCTCCCTAATCGGCGGCCTGTTCTCCGCAATCGCTCTCATCTGTATCGCCCCACAGCTTGCAAAGGTAGCGCTGATGTTCGGCTATTGGGAGCTGTTTGGACTCACATTGATGGCCTTTTGCGTCGTCGCAGTCATGACCGAGGGGGATACCCTGCGCAGCTCGATTGGGTTGGTTTTTGGCCTGATTTTAAGCTGTATTGGGATGGATTCCCTCACCGGAATGCAGCGTCTGACCTTTGGCAGAAGCGAATTGATGGGCGGACTCGCCTCCACTGCAATTATGATGGGACTGTTCGCTATCACAGAAATTATGCAGCAATGTAAAGAGCTGGGCGGCCACCAGGAGCCAATCCCCACCAAAGGCGTTTCGCTGCGTCCACCCTTCCAAGCGCTAAAGGGCAATGGACATATTCTAGCGGTGGGCAGCTTGATCGGAACCTTTATCGGCATCCTCCCCGCGGTGGGACAGCAAACCGCCTCGCTGATGACCTACAACTACGCGCGCAAAACCTCCAAACATCCCGAGGCGTTTGGAAAAGGTACGCCAGAAGGCATTATCGCTTCTGAAACCGCAAACAACGCGGTCTGCGGCGGCGCGCTCATCCCGCTTATTACACTGGGCATCCCTGGTGATATGACGACCGCTGCACTGATCGGCGGATTGATGATCCATGGACTGCAACCCGGCCCCTTGCTGTTCAGCAATCATCCGGAAACGGTCGGTGCGATTATGCTGCTGTTTCTGGTATGTAATCTAATCATGTATGTCATGGAAATCGGGCTGATGAAGGTTTTTGTCAAGATGATTCACATTCCAAAATATTTCCTGTTCCCGTTTATCATCCTGTGCTGTGTCATGGGCGTTTATGCTCTGAACAACCGCAGCTTTGATATTTGGGTGCTGATTGTGTTCGGCATAATCGGCTATCTGCTTGCCCAGGCAAAGGTCCCGCTTTCCCCTGTGATCATGGGGTACCTGATGGGCGCAACCTTTGAGCGAAATTTCCGGCGGGCACTGATCGGCTCCGGCGGCAGCTTCGGGGAGCTGTTCTTACGTCCTATTGCGGTGGTATTTGTCATCGCCGCGCTGCTGTTTGTGCTGGCACCCTTCTTCCTCTCCTGGAAAAAGGCCCATACACAGCAACCAGAAGCTTCTTAAAAAATGCGAGGTGGTCTAAATGGTGATCGAGCAGGTAATCCAAGAGTTTATGCTCCAGCCTGCGCCCTCCGGCTATGAAAAACGGATGGCTCTGGCAATGAAACGGCATTTGGAGGCTTTCACCCCAAAGGTTGAAATCGACCGCGCAGGCAACGTCATTGCGGCGTTTGCGGGCAGCAATCCATCTGCGCCCCGCGTGATGGTGTTTGCGCACATGGACCAGCTGGGCTTTATTGTGCGCAAAATAGAGGAAACAGGACTCATTCAGGTGGACCGCATGGGCGGGATTCCCGAGAAGGTGCTTCCTGCGCTGAACGTCCTGCTGATGGGGATTGACGGCACCTTAACCGAAGGGGTGATCGGTGTGAAAAGCCACCACACCACCTCCGCAGAGGAAAAATATAAGGTGGATGTTGTCACCAGCCTATTCATCGATATTGGCGCGCACTCCGCAGACGAGGTATACCAGCGCGGAATTCATATCGGTTGTCCGGTCGTCTACCGCCCACAGTTCCAAAGGCTGCTCAACGGACAGGTCTGCGGCACTGCCGTGGATAACCGCTGTGGTTGTGCAGCATTGGTCTCAATCGCCGAACAGCTCGGTGAATGCACACATGAGGCTACTATTTACCTAGTGGGGACCGTATGGGAGGAATTTAACATCCGCGGCGCGGTGTTCGCTGCCCGCGCAATTCAGCCAGATTTGGCAATCGGACTGGATGTTGTATTTGCCGGAGATACGCCGGACCTGTCCAACCGGTATGCACTGCGCCTTGGCGGTGGCCCTGCGGTAGGATTGTATAACTTCCATGGGCGCGGCACACTCAACGGCTGCATTGGCCACCGGGGACTTTATCTGCACGCGCTGGAAACTGCAAAACGGACCGGCCTTCCCCTTCAGGAGTTCGCCTCCCTAGGAATGCTGACCGATACTGCCTATGTGCAGATGGAGGGGAACTATGTGGGGTGTTTGGACATGGGGTTCCCCTGCCGTTACACCCATACCCCGATTGAAAGCGCTTGTATCAGCGACATTCAGCAGTTGGCCATGCTTGCCGCAAGCATGGTCTGCACCATCGGAGAAGGCTTTCCCGTAGGCAGATTTGACGCGGAATAACCTATGCACAAGCCAATCGTATGGCGGAAAAAAAGGAGAGTTGTAAACAATGAGTATCCAATGGATTCAAGAGTTGTTTGGGGTAGAAAAACCCATTATTGCCATGTGCCACTTGCAGGCGATGCCGGGGGACCCCGGCTATGATGAAGAAAAGGGCATGGACTGGGTGGTAGAGATGGCGCGCCACGACCTGCATGGCCTGCAAAACGGCGGCGTAGATGCGGTGATGTTCTCCAACGAGTTCAGCCTACCCTATCTGACCAATGTAAAACCTGTCACCAGCGCCGCGATGGCCCGTGTCATCGGGGAGCTGAACGATGAAATCAAGGTGCCCTTTGGCGTGAACGTGTTGTGGGACCCTTACGCCTCGGTCGATTTGGCAGCGGCTACCGGCGCGCTGTTCATCCGCGAGATTATGTCCGGCGTTTATGCCAGCGACTTCGGCCTGTGGAATACCAATGCCGGCGCGGTTGCCCGGCACCGGCAGGAGGTCTGCCGCAAGGATCTGCGGCTATTCTTCAACATTGTGCCGGAAGCTGCCAAATACCTGGGGGACCGCAGCATTGAGGAGATTGCTAAAACAACCGTCTTCAACCATAAGCCGGACGCGCTGTGCGTCTCTGGCTTGACCGCCGGTGCAGAGACCGACTCCCAGATTCTGTGCAAGGTAAAAAATATGGTGCCGGATACCGCGGTATTCTGCAATACCGGCTGCCGCCAGGATAATATTGAACGCCAGCTCGCCTATGCAGACGGCGCAGTCGTCGGGACCACCTTCAAGGTGGACGGAAGGTTTGAAAACCCTGTGGACCAAAACAACGTAAAGGCATTCATGGACAAGGTACGGGAGATCCGCGGAGCATGACCAGCCTGATTGAAAGGGGGAATTTCTATGTATCCGGTTGACAAGCTGTACCAACTGGCCAATACACTGCGCTATGACACGCTAAAAGCAATTTATACCGTGCAGTCGGGGCATCCGGGCGGCTGCCTGTCTGCGGCCGAGCTGATCACAGTGCTCTACTTCCACACGCTGAACATCGATCCCAAAAATCCAAAGTGGGAGGCGCGCGACCGCTTCTTTTTGAGCAAAGGCCACGCTGCACCGATTCTGTTCGCTGCGCTGGCACATCGGGGATTTTTCGATATCCATGAACTGCTGCATCTGCGCCTACATGATGGAATGCTCCAGGGAACGCCCAACCCCAAGGTGCCTGGCTGCGAAAGTGTATCCGGCTCTCTTGGGCAAAATTTGTCTATTGCGGTGGGCTGCGCACTCGCCGGAAAAATGGATGGCAAGCACTACAAAACCTACTGTCTGCTTGGAGATGGAGAGATGCAGGAGGGCCAAAACTGGGAGGCACTGATGCTGGCACCAAAGCTGCGGCTGGGCAATCTGATCGCCATTCTCGACAACAACCATGTGCAGATGTGCGGTACAACCGACGAAATTGTAGGGTTGGGCGATATCTGCGCAAAGCTGCGTGCGTTTGGCTGGAACACGATTGCTGTAGACGGGCACGACATCCAAACACTGATTGACACCTTTGACGCGCTGCCAGATCAACCGGACGGCGTTCCAACCATCCTGGTAGCCGATACAGTAAAGGGCAAGGGGGTCTCCTTTATGGAGGGCAAAGCAGCCTGGCACGGTGGTGCCCCCTCCACTGAGCAGTGGACACAGATTGAAAAGGAGTTGGGAGGTGGTAGCTTATGATCGCCAATCGGATTGCTTATGGTGAAGCTTTGGTGGAGCTGGCGCGGGAAAACCCGAACATTGTCGTGCTGGACGCGGACGCCTGCAAATCTACCGGCACCCTCTGCTGCCGCGAGCAGGTCCCTGAAAATTTCATCCAGTGCGGCATTGCAGAACAAAATATGATGGGAATTGCAGCAGGGCTGGCGCTTCAGGGCAAAATTCCATTTGCGACCACCTTTAGCGTGTTCACCTGTATGCGCGCAGTGGAGCAGGTCCGCAACGCCATCTGTTATGCAAACGTCAACGCAAATATTGTGGGGACCCACTCGGGACTTGAGACAGGGGCGGATGGTGGCACCCATCAGGGAATTGAGGATATCGCCATTATGCGGGTACTGCCTAATATGACCGTTTTTGCCCCTTCTACACCGATCTGCACCCGTTTTCTCACGCGAAGTATGGCCGCGCATCCAGGGCCGAGTTACATGCGGCTGGGTAAAGATCCCACCCCTGAGTTATACCAAGAGGGCGAGATCTTCCCAATTGGCGGCAGCAAGCTGTTGCGGCAGGGCAATGACCTTACAATTTTTGCCTGCGGCAATATGGTCTGGCGTGCACTCGAGGCGGCTCAACTGCTGGCAGCAGATGGAATAGAAGCGCGCGTGCTTGACCTGTACTCGATCAAGCCGATTGATCAACAAGCCATTATCAAGGCTGCACAGGAAACCAGTGGCCTTGTTACAGTGGAGGATCACAGCATTATCGGAGGTTTGGGCGGCGCTGTGGCGGAGGTGCTCTGTGAATTTGCGCCAGCAAAGCTGCTGCGTATGGGACTTTTGGATGTATTCGGACGCTCTGGTGTGCCGGATAGATTGTATGAGCTGTACCACCTGACCCCGGCGGATATCGCGCAGAACTGCAAAAGGCTGATGCAGGGTTAATCCGGCAGCAAAAGCAAAACGCGCAGAAAAAGGCGGAAATGCTTTTGCTTTCCCAAAATATATGGTATAATGTCCGCAAGCGGCCATTATACTGGCTATTCAAATGGCATTCGCCTCGCCGCAAAGCGGCAACCGGCGAAATTGCCAATT
>CAJUJI010000136.1 GCA_910586875.1 uncultured Anaerotruncus sp.
CCCAGGACCTCTCCGACTTTCTGGCCCTGGAGGACGGCAAGTACGGCAGAGGTATCCTCAATGTCTGCAAAACTAAGATCATCCTCAACATGGAGGACGATGAGGCCCGCCGGGTCCAGGAGACGCTCCATCTTACCGATACGGAGATCATGAACATCACCCACTTCCAGCGGGGCAGCGGACTCATCTCCACCAATAACAACAATGTTACGGTGGAGTTTCGCTGCTCGGAACTGGAGAAGGAGCTGATCACTACCGACCGGAAGGAGCTGGGGAAGATCTTGCAGAGAAAGGCCCAAGCCAGGAATCGTGGCGCCTTGTAAATTGTGTTCTTTTTAGAACCTATTGAGTTTTATTTTATTGCTTTTGTCCATACTATATGTTAGAATAAAAACAGAAAAGGAGGTGCTGATATGGCACAGGCAACTTTCAGTGTCCGTATGGATGAAGGATTAAAAAAGCAATTCGACAGGCTTTGCGCTGAATTTGGTATGAATACCTCGACAGCCATTAACATCTTTGCAAAAACAGTGGTTCGGGAAAGAAGAATCCCCTTTGAGATCGCGGCCCCGGAAGTCCCGGTCTCCAGGGAGGAAGGGCGAAATGCCTTTCTCGCCCTCCGGGAGCAGGCCGCACAGAGTGACCATGCCGACCTTTCGCTGGAGGAGATCAACACTGAGATCAAGGAAAGCCGGCAAGCCAGAAAACAGGCAAGGGTGTGATAGGTATGCGCTATTTCGCAGTAATAGACACCAATGTTCTGGTTTCTGCACTCTTTTCCAGGCACCCTGATGCAGCAACCGTCCAGATCATTGAGAAGGTCTATACGGGAGAGATCATCCCTCTGTACAGCAACAGTATTCTGGAAGAATATGAAGAGGTGCTTTGCAGGCCAAAATTTCATTTTTCTGTTTCTATGATCCGCACATTGATTGCATCCATAAAAACAAATGGGATTTCGGTAGAGCCTTCCCCTACTGGTATAGAGCTACCGGACATGGATGATTTGGTGTTTTATGAGGTGGTGATGGAAAAACAAACCGACAATGCCTATTTAGTCACCGGGAATATCCGGCATTTCCCCAAAGAACCATTTATCATAACACCGAATGAAATGCTGGATATTATCCGAAATGGTACTGCTCCGACAAGAGAATAAACGATTACGAAAGGGGAGCCAAACGGGCTCCCTTTTCTTGTGTAGAGCTAAAAACGCCTTCTGCAAGTTTTCCCTTGCAAAAGGCGTTTGATGATTCATTTTTTGAGAAGCTCAGAATGGCTTCCAAGGCGGTAAAGGACAATCACATTATCCATAATTTTATTCTTCAAGCGCCGCCCTCAATTCTTCCATGTTGGTATAGCCTCTGACAGACGGATCGTAGGCGATCCGCCGGCCCTCCTCGATTGCGGCAAGGGTGGTATCATTGGGAACATCTAATTTTAACGCAAAGGGGATCCCGTTTTCACGGATCGTCTGGCGCAAAAAGATATTGACGGCAGTTGTCATAGTTAGGCCAAGCTCTGCAAATATCTTTTCCGCGGCTGTCTTGATTTCTTTGTCCGTGCGGATATTCAGATTCGTACTTTCCATAAAAGCACCTCCCTTTTTATTCTATACAAATCGTATCACAATATGTGTCTATTGTCAACATAATGCACGAACTATTTCGCTGAATGAGGAAGGAGGAAATCCTGTTTATGTAGCATTCCTGAAAATTCGATAAAAGCGCATCCTTTGCGCCGTTTTCACCGCACAAACCGATATTGTGCGGTATTTTTGCGCCGCTTTGCGGCTTTGTTACGCACCAATTACGCATGATTTTCAGACAAAAAGAAGGTGGTGAAATGAATTTCCCTGGCCAAGACAAGGAAGAACTGCTGGAACTCAAGCAGCTGCTGAAGGAATACCGGGTGCTCCGCACCGAACAGCTGTACCGCTGGTTTTCAGCAAAGGACCGCAGGGTGGTGGGCAATATGCTCTCCTACCTGCGGCGCAGCGGGCAGCTGGTCAGCGACCCCTCCGGCAGCCTGCTGGCTCTCAACCAGCCGGAGCTGTCCAAGGGACTGGACGAAAAGCGGATCGCGGCCTTCTGGGTGCTGGCGGGATTTGCGGGCCGGGTGGAGTACCACGCCTGCGGGGAATACCCGGTCCAGCTCTTTTTCTTTATGGCGGGCGAGGAATACGAGATCGTCTATGTACCCTATGGAAGCGAGGGGATGATGGGCGCTCTTTTCTCCCAGCGGGAGCAGAGGGGTGCCCATATCCTTGTCATCGTGGAGACCCCGGAACAAATCGAAACGCTGGAGATTCCAGGGGCCGACTGGTTCTGCACCGTGGCCGCCGACGGGACCATCCAGCGATATTTACAGGAGGAATCAGAATGAATCAGCATGAATTGCAAAAGCGCCTGATCCGGTATCAGGGGGAAAGCGAGCAGATCGGCTTCTGGCTGAGTTGGGCAAAACAGTCGCTGCCGGAGGACTTTGAGGGATACCGCCGCAGCCTTCAGGACGCCTCCGGCCTGGCGGAACGGCTGGCCTGCGGCATCCGGGACATTCGGGTGGAGACCTGTTTTCTCCCCAGGGCGGAGGTGTTTCGTGAAGCCGCCCAAACACAGGACATTCTGGTGGAAGCGGAGGAAAGCTGGCATCGTATCCTTCTGCCGGGACTGCTGCCCAAGAAGAAGACCGGTTCCTGCGCCTTCCTCACCGGGCCGCTCTCCGCTGCTCTGACAGAGTACAGGAAAGGGCATCCCATCCGGCAATTAAGGCGGACGGTGGTTTGCTTTCGTCACTTGTACAGCGCCGGGCTGCCGGAACGGATGGTACGGGATCACGACAACATTGAGGTCAAGCAGGTGTTGGATGTCATTGCCGACCACTTTCTTGCGGACGACAACGGGCTGCTCTGTACCAACCTCTACACCTCTGCCATGGGTGACGGAGAGGGCACCGAGGTCTATGTCATGGCCCCGGAATATCTGGGGAAATGGCTGAATTTGCACACAATCAAAACGCCCTGAAATGGAGCAAAAAACGCCTCCGTTTTTCTGCTTTTCGAGGCAGACAAAAGCGGAGGTGTTTTGGATGCCGGGAAGGCGCTGTTTATGCGGGCTTTCCTGGGTGGACAGCGGCGGAAAAGCACCCAAGTACAAGCGGCACTGGTCGCAATTTTGTGGAAAAGGAGGTGGTTTGATGGCGGAAGTTTCGGAGGTGCGGGAGGACACCCTTTTGGGGCTGACAGCCCTGTGCGGAGACCTTCCCGTCAGGCTCCTTTCCCTGCTCCCCGGCAGTACCGAATGGACCCGAAAAACCGTTTCCATCCTGCGGGCCGACAAGCTGGTCATGCGGCACCATAAAAACGGCGTCCCCTCCCTGCGGCTGACCAAAAAGGGGCGGGTGCTGTTAAGTCGGGCCTTCCCGGAGCGCTATCAGCCGCTTTTCACAGAGGGCTATCTGGCCCGCTGCCGAAAAAGCGACCCGGTCAGCGTGGAGCGCCTGCATCGTACCGCGGCGGTCTATCTGCTGATGTTTCGGGCCGGTGTCCAGCTCTACCCGGATGAAAAGCCGCCCTTCTATCAGATGGGGAACACTCCTGATTTCTCTGTCCCCGCCTTTTACAGTTCTCTGGAGGTCAAAGGGCAGGGAACGGGCTCCACCCGAATCAAAGCCACCCGCGCGGTGGGGCTGCTGATGGGGACGGGATATGCCGCCCTCGTTTACCACACCAGCGCGGCGCCCCTCAAATGGAGCTCCAAGGCAGAGCAAAAGCTGATGGGCGCGGTGAAGGGTATCCTGATCCGTCAGAGAATCCCCCTCTCCGAAATAGAGGGGCTGATGATTGGCGCGAATATGGGTACCGCTCTCGACCTGCTGCAAAGCGAGGGTGGGAACCGGCGGCAGTATTTCCGACCGGACGGTACCTTCCCTGTTATGCGCTATCTGCCCTGCGATGAAAACGGCATCCGGCAGCTTCAGCCGCTCTGCCGGCCCGCCTTCTATAAGCGGCTGGCGGAAGTCCTGCGAAGCCGGTATGATGTGCCTGGCGCTTTCCCCTTTGACAGCGACGCAGCCATAGACGGGCAGCCGGTTTTGTTTGCCTATGATTTTGACCTGGAGAGGATCAAGCGGTTCAAAACAGGGCTGGAGCTTTTCGGGAAACAGGGTCATGCCGTCTGTTTAGATTTCCAGGCTGACTGTCTGGAACGCTATCTTGGCAGGGCTGTACGGCTTCATCTGCTGGACCCTGCCGCGATATGGAAGGAGGTGGGGCTGAGATAGAACCCAAAAAGAAAATCGTCCTGCTTGTTTTTCTCCCGCTGCTGTTGGGGCTGCTGCTCTACGGCGGCGGATTCCTTGCCCAACTGCTTATTCACTACAAAGCGTGGCAGCAGACCGGCGGCGTTCTCGGTCACAGTGCGCCAAAACCGCCGGACCCCTCGGTGCTGTCTTGCCTGGCCGCCTCTTTTCACTGGCCGGAGGGCCTTATCAGCATGGGGCTGATTTTGACCGTGCTGGCGGTCCTCATCCTGTTCGTCTTCCGCATCGGCCGGGATGGCGGCGGGGAGTACGACAGCGCCCGCAAGTTGACCTATGCGGACTCTGGCAGTTACGGCACCGCAGGCTTTATGGGAGACCGGGAGCTGCGGGAAACCCTGTGGGTCACTGAGGTACAAAGCACCGACGCCATCATCTTGGGGAGAAAAGGGAAAAAGGCGGTCTGCCTCCCCACCGATTCCCGCCTGAACCGAAACTTTGCCATCTACGGCGCAAGCGGCAGCGGCAAGAGCCGGGCTTTTGTCCGCAACATGGTGCTGCAAGCGGTGCGCCGGGGGGAATCGGTCATCATCACCGACCCCAAATCCGAGCTGTTCGAGGACATGGCCGCCTATCTCTCGGCAAATGGTTACACCGTCCGGGTCTTTAACCTCATCCGCCCCCAGAACAGCGACAGCTGGAACTGTCTGAAGGAAGTGAACGACGAGGTAATGGCCCAGGTCTTTGCGGATGCGAGGTTTACCAGCTGCTTTGCAATGAAAGCGAGGCAGCCCTCACAAAGATGATCGGCGCCTTGCCGCCAGGGCATCCGGCCAAAGCTCCCTACAATATTTTCAAGCAGGCGGCCGACTCGGTGCGGGGCGGCGTCATCATCGGCCTGGGCAGCCGGCTCCAGGTGTTCCAGTCGGAGCTGATCCGCAAGATCACTTCCTTTGACGAGATCGACCTGGAGCTGCCGGCCAAAGAGAAGTGCGCCTTCTTCTGCATCACCAGCGACCAGGACGCCACCTTTGACTTCCTCTCCTCCCTTTTCTTCTCCTGCCTGTTTATCAAGCTGGTGCGGTATGCGGATTCCATCGGCAAAGGTGGAAGGTGTGATGTGCCGGTGAATTTCATTCTGGACGAGCATCCCAACAGCGGCCTCATTTTGGACTTCAACAAAAAAATCTCCGTCACCCGCAGCCGGGCCATCTCGGTGAGCGTGATCTTCCAGAACCTGGCCCAGATGAAAAACCGGTATCCCAACGATGTCTGGCAGGAGATCATCGGCAACTGTGATGTGCAGATCGCGCTGGGCTGTACCGATGAGGCCACCGCCAAGTTTTTGAGCGACCGCACCGGGGAGATCACCATCGGCGTCCAGAGCACCGCCCGGCAGCTCTCCTCCTGGCAGGTGAGCAGCTACACCCCCCAGTATCGGGAGACCAGCGGCCTGGGCCGCCGCAAGCTGATGACCATGGATGAGATCCTGCGGATGCCGTTGGACCAGGAGCTGGTGATCATCCGGGGCCACAATGTCCTCCAGTGCGAAAAGTTCGACTATTCGCTGCACCCGGACGCACAGCGGCTGGTGAAATCCAGGGCGTCAGAGTATATCCCTGCATGGCGGGCGGAGGAGGAACGATCCCCCGCACCAGAACCGCCAGAAGAAAAAGAAGCGGAGAAGCAGTCGGAGGCCGGTGTGCCAGAGCCACCTGCCAAACCAGCCCGCCCACGGAAGAAATACCGCAAGCTGGAGGATGCCCCTGAATAGAAAAACCGGCTGCCATTGTTCCCTGACAGCCGGTTCCTTTCAAATACAAAAAGCAGCATAAAGAGGGATCGTTTTGATTCCGTTTTCAAAACCAAAGTTTCTGACTGCGACCTTGATGGCGTAGGCGGGTGAGTGTGCTTTCATATAGATACTGAGACTTTTCGCTTTGGTATTATCTGCGGACTTTACCTCAATGGGGATAATACTGCATTCCCTTTGGAGGATAAAGTCCACCTCCGCCCCCCGTTCGGACAGCCAGTAGAAAGCCTGGTAGCCGTTACAGATCAGCTGATTGCAAATGTAGTTCTCCACCATCCCGCCTTTGAAATCATCCAGCTCGCTGGATAGATAAAGAATGTCTTCCGCTACAATATCCTTTTTGGCGCAGAGCAGGCCCACATCGGAAACATAGGTCTTAAAGGCGTCAATGTCCCGGTAATTTTCCAGCGGCTTCTGCGGATTTTCTACCCGATAGATGCGGCTGACGATACCGGAGAGGGTCAGCCATTCAATGGCGTTCTCAAACTCCGCTGCCCGTCCCCCCGATTTTATCAGCTTATACTGGAACAGGGTATTCTTTTTGGAAAGTTGGACGGTGATGTTGTCGTACACCAGCCGGGTCTTTTTGATCTCATTGGTTTCGTTGTACTTGCTCATGTCATTCAGGTAGCCTTGCAGGATGGTCTGCTGGATGTGGCGGATGAGGATGTAGTCCCCGGTTTCCACAAATTTGCTCACACAGTCGGGCATCCCGCCCACCACCAGGAACTCCCGATACCGGCGCAGGGCGGCCTCATGGAGGGCAGCGGGCATGGGGCTGTCGTTCTCAAAGCAGGCGTGGATCTGCTCCACCAGTTCCTGTTCCCCGCAAGCCAGAAGGAACTCCTCCATGTCCATGGGGTACAGGGTCTTGATGTCTACCTTGCCCACCGGGAAGGAGAACTTCCCGCGATTCACCGCCACCCCCAAAAGACTTCCCGCCGCAATGACATGGTACTCCGGGGCCTGTTCGCAAAAGTATTTCAGAGAGGTCAGCGCCCGTTCGCAGAGCTGGACCTCATCGAAAATGATTAGCGTTTTTTCCCGGACGATGGTCTGATTAGCGATTCGGGAAAGAATGGGGATCAAGTAGGAGGGCTCCAGGCTTTCCTCGAAGGTTTTAGCCAGGGAAGGGGTGGTCTCAAAGTTGAAGTAGGCGACATTTTCATAATGCTCCCGGCCAAAAGCCAGCAGCGAATAGGTTTTGCCCACCTGCCGGGCTCCTTGCAAAATCAGCGGTTTCCGGTAGGGGCTTTGCTTCCAATCCAAAAGGTATTGGGTTATTTTACGGAACATCTGGCAGTCCCCCTTTCTTTTCAGTTTTAGTA
>CAJUJI010000137.1 GCA_910586875.1 uncultured Anaerotruncus sp.
GTATAATAAGAATAGATCTTGCTTATAAGCAGGATTCTAAGCTCTGCCCGCATATTATGAGGAGTGATTGATATGTCCTTGAAAGACAAAACCTTCTATACGATTACAACACCTGACGGTCAGCTTGCATTGGATGTCAGCGGCTCAACCGAAAACGGCTCGCTGGTGCGGCTGAATCCACAAAACGGTTCCGACAGCCAACAATGGCAGATCATCTACCTGCCACAGGCGGACTGCTTCAAGTTGCAGAACAAGGCGTCCGAAAAGCTGCTGGATACTTTGGTCAGCGGCATCGAAGCCGGTACCTGGTGCCAGCAGTGGGACGACGTAGACGGCGACAGCCAGGTTTGGTATGTCGAGGAGACGGTCGATGGCTGTTACAAGCTGAAATCCAAAAAATCCGGACGCTGCCTGGACATCGTTGCGATGGCGGCGGTTGAGGGTGCGCTGCTGCAAATTTGGGACGATGTAGACGGAGAAAATCAGCGTTGGAAATTTGGCGAGATACCGGCTGCAAAGAAACCGGCCGCCAAAAAGCCGGCAGCTAAAAAGCCCGCTGCGAAGAAGCCTGCGGCCAAAAAAACCGAGGCGGCTGCACCGGCTACCGAGCCGGCGCCTGCAAAGAAGCCCCGCCGCGGCAAGAAGTAAAAATTTGTATGGGCGGTGTTCGTTGCCGCCTTTGAAAGAATCGGGTAAAGTTTCCTGCATGTTTATCAAATTCATTCGGGCAGTAACAACACGCTGGATGTGCTGTGGCATATTCAGTCCAGCTGTCAAAACAATAGAACCGTAATCGCGGTTCTATTGTTTCGGGCAGCTCTTATTTTTGTCCAAACAGAAAGCTTTTTTTGCGCTGCGGCGCGGGAGGAATCAAAATGGAGTTTATCAATACCGCTCGGGCTTTACGCGGACTTGCACCGCAGGGGGAGATTCCGCCTGCGCGCACACTGCTGCAAAACACCCTCCAGGTTGCGTGGCCATCCATTCTGGAGTCCTTCCTGATCGCATTGGTCGGCATGATTGACACTGCGATGGTTAGCACGCTGGGCTCCTATGCAATCGCGGCGGTTGGTCTGACCACCCAGCCAAAATTTATTGGGCTGGCGATGTTTATTTCACTGAATGTTGCAGTTTCTGCCATCGTTGCGCGCCGCCGCGGTGAGGAGGACCAGGACGGCGCAAACCGCGTGCTTGTGCAGGCGCTGTTTCTCACGATTGGACTGACGGTGTTCATCAGCACAATCGCGGTTTTCTTTGCGCCGCAAATTATCCGTTTCTCCGGCTCGGCGCAGGACACCCACATGCCCGCTGTCACCTATTTTCGCATCATCATGGGCGGGCTGGGCTTCAGCACCATTTCAATGGTCATCAATGCTGCCCAGCGCGGCGCAGGCAATACCAAAATTGCGATGCGCACCAACATGACCTCTAACCTGGTGAATGTATTCTTTAACTATCTGCTGATTGGCGGAAAACTCGGATTCCCGCGGTTAGGGATCGCCGGTGCCGCCATTGCAACGGTGATTGGCTCGGTATTCGCCTGCATCATGAGCCTGCGCTCGGTCATCAAATCGCATGGGTTCCTCCACCTGGAGGGGCTGCGCCGGCCGCAATTCGACCGGACCACCCTGCACTCGCTCGCTACCATCGGCGGCTCCACCCTGGCAGAACAATCCTTTATGCGGTTCGGCTTTCTGCTGTATTCCATCTTGGTCGCAAAGCTGGGCACCACCGCCTTTGCCGCCCATCAGATCGGCATGAATGTTATGACCCTCTCGTTCTCGTTTGGAGATGGCCTGTCCTCTTCGGCGATTGCGCTGGTCGGGCGCAGTCTGGGCAGTGATAGACCGGACCTTGCAAAGCTGTACGGCGGGGTCTGTCAACGGATTGGACTGCTCATCTCGCTGGTACTGTCGGCCATCTACCTTACCCTGGGGCGGCCGATCTACCTGATCTTCTCAAACGAACAGGAAATTTTGGACTATGGCGTTATGATTATGTCACTTATGACGATTATCGTACTGCTGCAAATTTCGCAGGTCATCTTTGCAAGCTGTCTGCGCGGCGGCGGCGATACACTTTATACCGCCTTTGTCTCGCTTGTAAGCGTCAGCATCATCCGTCCGCTGGCGGGCTGGTTCTTCTGCTATCCACTGGGACTGGGCTTGTTTGGCGCCTGGCTGGGCATCTCCTTTGACCAGGGGATGCGGTTTATTTTGACCTCACTGCGCTTTCGTAGCGGCAAATGGGTCTCCATCAAAATCTAAATGTTCCCACGTTGCCACAAAGTGAAAGGAGCCTTTCTTATGCGTAAATGCAAGCTTATCTTTTCGATCCTCACCGTGATCCTCTGTGTGGCTGGCCTGCTGCACATACTGCCAAACGATATTACCTTACCTTTGGCGCTTTTCTTTCTCGGGATCACACTGCTTATAGACGCAAAAGCAAGCTACGACAAGGGCGCCAAATGGTATGCTGTGATTCTGGCCGGCACTGCACTTTTTGTATATGTCATCATTTTTTACAATCTCTTTTCCCGCATCTTCGGCTTTTGAATTTTCACAATTGCTTTTCAATCCGTAATTGACATTTTGCAACCGTTGTGCTATGCTAAAAAAAATTGCAAAAGGGGAGCTTGTACGGCAGGCTGAGAGGGAGTATACCAACTCCGACCCTGGAACCTGATTTGGATAATGCCAACGTAGGGAGCTTCTCGCGGGTCTGCGGAATCTGTCATCCTTGGCAGGTTCCGTTTTCTTATTTATGCCGCCTCTTGCTCCATCCGCCAGAAAGAGAGGTCTATCTATGTCAAACATCAAAAAGCTGTGTTTCGCAGGAATTTTAACCGCATTGGCGGTCGTCTGCTCCGCCTTTTACATCCCGCTAGGCGCCTCCAAATGCCTGCCGGTTCAGCATATGGTCAATGTGATTGCCGGTGTGCTGTTGGGGCCTGGCTATGCCGTTGGTATGGCGTTTACCACCTCCCTGATCCGCGTCATGCTCGGCACCGGCAGTCTGCTCGCCTTTCCGGGCAGCATGGTCGGCGCACTGTTTTGCGGGCTGCTCTACAAATACACCCAAAGGCTGTCCGCAGCATATATCGGCGAGGTGTTTGGCACAGGTGTAATCGGTGCGCTGCTCGCCTTCCCTGTTGCGGCGCTGGTGATGGGCAAGGAAACGGCACTGTTCGCCTATCTGCTGCCCTTCCTGATCAGCTCGTTCGGCGGCGCAACCATCTCGGTCGTAGTCCTCACCGCACTTGAAAAAACCGGCGTATTCGGCAGCATCCGGATTGCGCTGGGACAAAAGTAACAAAGGAGCACTGCAAGATGTTCGAGGAAATTTTAAACAATGTGGCTACAAAAATGCCACTCATCCACTGCATCACAAATTATGTTACGGTGAACGACTGCGCAAATATTCTGCTGGCCTGCGGGGGCTCCCCCATTATGGCGGACGACGAACAGGAGGCAGCGGAAATTACCAGCATTTGTGACGGACTGACCATCAATATCGGCACCCTCAACTCACGTACCATTCACTCGATGCTCAAGGCCGGACAGCGCGCGAATCAACTGGGGCATCCTGTCGTGCTCGATCCGGTAGGTGCAGGCGCCTCCGAGCTGCGCACCCAAACCACCCGCCGCCTGCTTGAGCAGGTGCGCTTCTCGGTGATTCGGGGCAACTCCTCCGAAATCAAGACGGTGGCACAGGGCAGCGGCTTCACCAAAGGGGTGGATGCTGCCGCAGTTGATGCCACCACCGCGCAAAATTTCGAGCAGGTGGCCGCTTATGCGAAGCAGTTATCCCAAACGACCGGCGCTGTCATCGCTATCACCGGCGCAATTGACCTGATTGCCGCATCGGAAAGGGTCTATATGATCCGCAACGGACATCCGATGATGTCCAAGGTCAGCGGTACCGGCTGTATGCTCTCGGCTGTAATCGCCGCTTTTGTGGCAGCCAACCCCACCCAGCCCTTGGATGCGACAGCAGCAGCTGTCTGTGCAATGGGCTTGTGTGGTGAGCTGGCCTTTCAGCAGATTCAGGCAGCAGGCGGCGGCACCGCTTCCCTGCGCATCGCGCTGATCGACCAGATGAGCCGGTTGGATGCTGCAACCTTGAATGGAGGTGCAAAAATTGAAGCTCGATAAATCCGCCCTGCTGCTCTATCTGGTGACCGACCGCAGTTGGCTGCATGGACAGACACTTTCCGCACAGGTAGAGCAGGCATTGCAAGCGGGGGTCACCTTTGTGCAGCTGCGGGAAAAATCGCTGGATATGCAGGCATTTCTTACACAGGCAAAACAGCTGCGCGCCCTGTGCACCCGCTACCAGGTCCCGTTTGTCATCAATGACAACCTTGAGGTCGCACGCGCCTGCGGCGCAGATGGTGTTCATCTGGGGCAGGAGGATTTGGAGGCAGGCAAGGCACGCGCGCTGCTAGGTGCCGATCAAATGATCGGCGTCTCGGCGAACAGTGTCGAGCAGGCATTGGCCGCCGAACGCGCGGGCGCAGATTACCTGGGGGTAGGCGCGATGTTTGGCACCACCACCAAACTGGATGCAGACGCGGTCAGCTATGAGACCTTGCAGGCTATCTGTAGGGCCGTCTCCATCCCTGTTGTTGCAATCGGTGGCATCGGTGCGCAAAATATCCTCCAACTCAAAGGCAGCGGTATTGATGGCGTTGCGGTGGTCTCCGCCATCCTCGCGCAACCAGATATTTTTGCAGCAGCAAAACAGCTTCATACACTTGCTCAGGAGATGATTGCCAAATGATACGCGGCGCAATTTTTGATATGGATGGCACACTGCTCGATTCTATGGGGGTGTGGGACACGGTTGCACAGGACTACCTCATCCAGCAGGGGATCTCACCTCCGGCTGATCTGCTGGAACGCACCCGACCTATGAGTATGCAGCAATGTGCCGATTATTTTTGTATGGAGCTGGGGGTTTCAAAAGCGGCGCCGCAGATTGTTGACGCGGTGCTGCAAATTATGGCGGACCACTATCGCTATGACCTGCCGCTCAAGCCGCAGGCGGCAGCGCTGCTTTCGCGGCTGCACCAGCAGGGCGTACGTTTATGTGTCTGCACCGCCTCCGACCGGCAGCTTGCACAGGCGGCGCTCTCGCGGCTGGGCGTGCTTGACAATTTCGATTTTCTGATGACCTGTGGCGAGGAACAGCTCAACAAGGGCTCCCCCGAAATTTTTGAACGCGCCTGTGCACGGCTGGGAATCGCCAAATCCGAGACGGTTGTGTTCGAGGACGCTTTGCACGCAATCCGCACCGCAGCTCAGGCAGGATTTCGGGTTGTGGCCGTCTATGACCAAACTGCCGCCGCTGCAAAGGAAGAAATCTGCAAATTGGCCGAACAGTATCTTTACCGGCTTGACGAATTTAAGGAGGAATGACAATGAAAAAGGTTCTGACGATTGCAGGCAGTGATTGCAGTGGCGGAGCTGGAATTCAGGCGGATATTAAGACTATCACCACACACAAAATGTACGCTATGAGCGTGATCACCGCAATTGTTGCCGAAAATACGACCGGCGTTTACGATCTTCAGGAGGTCTGCCCTGCGTCTGTTGCGCAGCAGCTCGACTGTGTGTTCCAGGACATCCGCCCGGATGCGGTAAAAATTGGCATGGTGGTGAACATTGAGATCATCGAGATTATCGCACAAAAGCTTTTGCAATATCAGGCGCCGCACATCGTCCTAGACCCTGTAATGGTCGCCGCCAGCGGTGGACGCCTGTTTATCGACAGCGCCACGCAAACGCTCATCGAGCGGCTATTCCCGCTTGCGCAGGTGATCACCCCCAACATCCCTGAAGCGGAAGCGCTCACCGGCTTTGGACCCATCACCGAGCCCCAGCAGATGCGCTATGCCGCCGAACTGCTTGCACCAAAGGTCGGTGGCGGCGGCGTGATCATCAAGGGCGGCCACCTTTCCCAGAGCGCCGACGATCTGCTTTGGGTGGACGGACAAGCAATCTGGTATCCCTCGCCTCGGGTGGACAACCCAAATAACCATGGCAGCGGCTGCACCTTTTCTTCGGCAATTGCCTGCAACCTTGCGGCGGGCTACACACTACAAGCGGCCGTGCGCAATGCGAAAGCATATATCACCGATGCGATGCGCGCACAATTGAATTTGGGCAGCGGCAGCGGTCCGCTGAATCATTGTTGCCGCCTCTAGCTGCCTTGTTATCAGGACCGGCAAACCCTGGAAGCAACCCTCCTGCTGCACAAAAGAAAAAAGCCCCCAAAGGGGCTTTTTTCTTTTACATGCTTGCTTATTTTGCGTCAACCTCAGCCATATGCCCAATGAGCATGAGGACCTTGTTGGAATAACCCCACTCGTTGTCATACCAGGAAACCAGCTTGACAAACTTATCGGTCAGTGCAATACCAGCTTTTGCATCAAAGATGGAGGTGTGCGGATCGGTCAGGAAGTCAGAGGAAACCACCTGATCCTCGGTATAAGCGAGGATTCCCTTCATGGTGGTCTCGGAAGCCTTCTTAACAGCAGCACAGATCTCTGCATAGCTGGCAGGTTTTGCCAGGTTCACGGTCAAATCAACAACCGAAACATCCAGGGTCGGAACGCGGAATGCCATACCGGTCAGTTTGCCGTTGAGCTCAGGAATTACCTTGCCGACAGCCTTTGCAGCACCGGTAGAAGACGGGATGATGTTGCCAGCCGCAGCGCGGCCGCCTCTCCAATCCTTCTTGGAAGGACCATCAACCGTTTTCTGGGTTGCGGTGGTGGAGTGAACGGTGGTCATCAGGCCATCGACAATTCCAAAGTTGTCGTTGATGACCTTAGCGAGCGGTGCCAGACAGTTGGTGGTGCAGGATGCGTTGGAAACGACGGTCATATCAGAGGTATATTTCTCCTGATTTACACCCATGACAAACATCGGAGCATCCGCAGAGGGTGCAGAAATAACAACCTTCTTTGCGCCGCCCTTGAGATGTGCAGAAGCCTTCTCGGTGGTGGTGAACACACCGGTGGACTCTACAACATAGTCAGCGCCGCACTCGCCCCAGGGAATCTCCTCGGGGTTCATCTTTCCATAAACAGCAATCTCCTTGCCATTGACGAAGAACCTGCCATCCTTGGCGCAGACATCGCCCTGGAAACGGCCGTGCATGGTGTCATATTTGGTCATATAAACCATATACTCCACATCGATGAACGGATCGTTAATTCCAACAACCTCATATTTATCTGGCTGCGCAACCGCTGCACGAAAAACGAGACGCCCAATGCGTCCAAAGCCATTGATACCAATTTTTACTGCCATTGGAAACAACCTCCTATAATTTGAGTATATTTTTATTT
>CAJUJI010000138.1 GCA_910586875.1 uncultured Anaerotruncus sp.
TGCGAGAATTGTTTACGAAAAAAGAAAGCCCAGATGGGCTTTCTTTTTTGTAGGCGAACGTTTTGGGTAAGGAAGCTCTTAACTGCGCAGCTCCACACCAGACTGTGCCAGGACCTTCAATATCCGCTTGACTGCGGCATCAGCTTCCTCATCGGTCAGTGTGCGGTCAGCAGCGCGCAGCGTCAGGCTGTAAGCAACGCTTTTTTTGCCTTTTGCGACCTGCTCACCGCGGTAAACATCGAACAAGCAAACACTTTCCAAAATTTTGCCTGCGCCCTCACGGATTGCTTTCTCCAAGGTTGCAACGGGTGTTTCATCATCACAGAGCAACGCGAGATCGCGGGTGGAAGCGGGGAACTTTGGCAGCGGCCGGTAGCCCTGCTCTGGTGCAACCTGCTCTAGCATGGTCAGTAAGTCCAGATAGGCAACATAAGCGCGGGTGCCAATGGTATAGTTTTCCAACACTATCGGATGCACCTCGCCAATCATACCAAGCTTTACGCCGCTTAAATCAATCTCTGCGCAGCGCCCAGGATGAAAGGTTGGATGGGTAGTATAGGCAGCGAATTCCGCCCCCTGCACATTCAAACTGCTAAGCAGTGTTTCTACAATCCCTTTGAGCGTGAAGAAGTTCGCTGTTTCTCCATACATTCCAATGGTAATAACAGGGCGTTCCTCCGGCAGCTCGCAGCCAGCCTGTGGCAGATATACCGTTCCAATCTCGTAGAGAGCTGCCGCTTTGTTGCGGTTATTGTAGTTGCGGGAAAGCACCTCTAGCATAGAGGGAACCATCGTTGTACGCATGACGCTGGTATCCTCGCCAAGCGGATTGCTGATGACAACACAGTTGCGATAGTCACTGTCTGTAGGCAGTGCAATTTTATCATAATATTTGGGGCTGATGAAGGAATAGGTGGACACCTCATAAAGTCCCTGTGCCTGCAAGATCTGGTTGACGCGCTGTTCAAACTTCTGCTTTTGGGTATATTGTCCATTGGCAGTGCCGCGGATTGCGGTGGAGGGAATTTTATCATAGCCGTAGAAACGAGCGATTTCCTCGGAAATATCCGCCTTATGTTCCAGATCCAAACGGAAGGAGGGAGGGATCACATATTCACCATCAATTTTGCAGTCCAGCCCGTTTAAAATCCGGTGCATCTCCTCGATGGGAACATCGATACCAATGAAGCGATTGATCCACTCAGGCTCTAGTTTGATGCGGCGCGCTTCCTGCTGAGAGTTGTCCACATCAATCATACCGCCAATGACCTCTCCGGCCCCCAGCAGCTCTACCAACTCACAAGCACGCTCTACCGCAGGAATGCAGGTGGCGGGGTCAAGCTGCTTTTCAAAACGTCCCGATGCTTCGGTGCGCATTCCCAGATTTTTGGCGGTAATGCGCACCGAGGCACCATTGAAGCAGGCGGATTCAAATACAATCATATTGGTATCGTCCATGATACCGCTGTATTCGCCGCCCATAACGCCTGCAACCGCAGAGGGTTTGACAGCATCTGCGATGACCAGCATCTCTGGCGTGAGGGTGCGCTCTACGCCATCCAAGGTCATAATTGTTTCTCCAGCCTTTGCGTTTCGCACAACGATTTTGCCGCCCTCCACATATTTGTGGTCAAAGGCGTGCATTGGCTGGCCATATTCCAGCATCACATAGTTGGTGATATCTACAATGTTGTTGATTGGACGGACCCCACAAGCGCGCAGCCGTTCCCGCAGCCAACGCGGAGATGGCTCTATTTTGATATTTTTCACCATCCGTGCTACATAACGCGGACACAGTTCAGGAGCTTGCACCTCAACCGCAAGATGATTGTGGATGTCGTCTACGGTATGTTTGACGGTCGCCTCTGGAAGATGCAACGGGCGGCCAAAGGTCATTGCTGCCTCACGCGCGAGACCGGTAACCGACAAACAATCCGGACGATTGGAGGTAATCTCAAATTCTACGCAGGTGTCGTTTAGCCCAATCGCTGATTGGATATCCTGTCCCAATTTTACATCAGGCTCCTGCATAATGAAAATGCCGTCCTCAATGGCATAAGGGAAATCGTGTGCAGTCAACCCAAGCTCTCCCAGAGAACAGAGCATTCCGTTGCTTTCCACACCGCGCAGTTTGCCCTTTTTAATGTGTATGCCGTTTGGCAGATCGCTGTCATGCAGCGCAACTGGTACAATATCCTGCGCGTTGACATTGGAAGCACCGGTTACAATCTGGATTGGCTCACCACTGCCGACATCCACCTGGCAGATCACCAAATGATCAGAGTCAGGATGGGGAACAACCGATAAAATTTTACCAACCACCACGTTTTTTATTTCGGAGCCCTCTACCTTCCAGCCCTCCACCTTGGAGCCAGACATGGTCATAGCCTCTGCAAACTGGCGGGGGAGGATATCGCTGGTATCCACATAATCGGATAACCACTTCATTGATAAATTCATTTTATAAAACCTCCGTATGATTAGAACTGATCCAAGAAGCGCACGTCATTCTCATAGAACAGGCGCAGGTCATCAATATTGTAGCGGCGCATGACCGTGCGCTCAAGGCCAAGGCCAAATGCAAAGCCGCTATATTCCTCTGGATCGATGCCACAGATAGAGAGCACCTTTGGATGCACCATACCACAGCCGAGTAGCTCAATCCAGCCCTCACCTTTGCACAGACGGCAGCCTTCACCCTTGCAGGCAAAACACTGAACGTCCAGTTCTGCGGAAGGTTCGGTAAAGGGGAAGTGATGCGGACGGAACCGTACCACCGATTCCTCGCCATACAGCCGTTTGACAAACATCTCTAACGTACCCTTTAAATCCGCCATCGTGATTCCCTTGTCCACCACCAAGCCTTCAATCTGGTGGAACAGTGGAGAGTGGGTTGCGTCTACCGCATCGGAACGATAAACACGCCCAGGGGAAATAATCCGAATTGGCGGTTTCTGGTTTTCCATTACACGCACCTGTACAGGGGAGGTCTGGGTACGCAGTACAACATTGTCAGAAATATAGAAGGTATCCTGTGTGTCGCGCGCGGGATGGTTTTTCGGGATGTTCAGCGCTTCAAAGTTGTAGTAGTCCAGTTCTACCTCTGGGCCCTCTGCAATCGAGAAGCCCATCCCCAGGAAAATTTCCTTGATTTCGTCCAGCACCTTGTTTAACGGATGTGCTTTACCGATAGGCGCGGCGGTCCCTGGCAGCGTGACGTCTAACTTTTCCTGTTCCAGCTTTTTGGCCTGCATCGCGGTCTTGATGGAAACAGCCTTTTGTTCAATCAACTGCTCGATAGAGGCGCGCACCTCATTTGCAAAGGCGCCAACCTTTGGGCGTTCCTCTGCCGATAGCTTGCCCATCTGCTTGAGGATTGCGGTCAGCTCGCCCTTTTTGCCAAGGTATTTGACCCGCAGCTCATCCAGCACCTTTGGGTCGCTGACCTGTGCTAGCGCCAGCACAGCCTGCTCCTTGATGTTTTGCAGTGCGTTTAACATAGCATACTCATCCTTTTCAAAAGATTATAATACATAGTAAAAAGGCTGCCCGTCCCAAAAGGGACGAACAGCCGATTGACAGTCCGTGGTACCACCCAAATTCCCGATGAAGTCATCGGGCACTTTTGCACACGATAACGGGTGTGACCCGTTGCAACCTACAAAGAAGGTTCAGCTGCACCGCTCCCAGGCGAACTTCACGCAAGCCCAGCACGGTTTGTTTTCAGCCGATGGCAAACCTCTCTGTCGAGTGGGGGAAAGCGCTACTTTTCCTGTTCTATGCGTTCTATTGAAGTGTCTCGATTATAGCACGCCTTTTTCGCTTTGGCAAGGGTTTTTACAAAAATTTATTTTTTCAGCCGGTATGTATTCTGAAAATGCTTGCAGCAAACGCTGAGTACACAGCGGTCACATGCCGGCCGGCGCGCCACACAAACTGCGCGTCCATGCAACACCAGCCGGTGGCAGAAATCGTTGGATTCTTCTGGTGGCAGTAGAGGGCGCAGCTGCTGTTCTACCTTGAACGGATCCTTTCCCTCGCTGAGTCCCAGCAGGTTGGTCAGCCGGATACAGTGGGTGTCCACCACGATAGAAGGCTTGTGAAATATATCGCCCATCATCAGATTTGCAGTTTTGCGCCCGATGCCAGGCAGCTTCACAAGCTCCTCTAAAGTATCTGGCACCTGTCCGTTATAGCGTTCCATCATCATTTGACACATCCCGATGATGTCACGCGCTTTTGTTTTGTATAGCCCACAGGATTTGATGCAATCCTCAATATCGGATAACTCTGCATTGGCAAAATCTTCGACGCTCTGATATTTCTTGTACATCTCCTTGCAAACAATATTTACCCGTGCATCGGTACATTGTGCAGCAAGACGAGTCGCGATCAAAAGCTCATGCGGCTTTTGATATTCCAGTGAACAGATAGCGTCTGGATATTCCTTTTTTAACAGCTCAATTGCGGTGAGTGCAATCTGTTTTTTTCGCATTTTGATGCCTCCTATCTGACGGTTTTACCCTGCAAGCCCAGGGAGCAGAAGGTGAAACAGAATTCCCAAAATTCCGGAAATCAAAATCAAGAAAATAGGATGTAGCCCCTTTTTGATACGGCTGAATATAAACATGAGAATACCGATGATAATTGCCATCCAGCTTACAGAAACGACGTTGCCACGCAGTAGCTCCCAAATTTTAACACCATCAAACACATTGGTCAGAAAGATGGAAAGTGCAGCCGATGCAATCAGTCCAATTACAGCGGCGCGCAATCCATACAGCGCAGCTTTGACATAGATATTTTCCTGGAACCGCTGGAAACAGGTTGCAACCAGCAAAATAATGAGAAAGGAGGGGAGAATAACCCCCAGCGTAGCACAGGTTGCACCTAAAAGGCTTGCGCGCTCCATCCCGATAAAGGTCGCAATATTGACCGCAAATGGTCCAGGGGTGGATTCACTAATCGCGATAAAATCAATGAGCTGTTCCTCAGTGGCCCAACCCAAACGGAGAATGTTTTGCTGAATCATGGGGATCATCGCATAGCCGCCGCCAAAGGTGAACAATCCTATCTTGAAGAATACAGCAAACAGGTGCAGATAGATCATTTCTGCTCACCTCCATCCAGCTTTGCGGCAAGTACCATCTGCCGGATAATTCCAGCTGCGCCTGCAAGCACCAGGATCAAAATAACATCTAGCCCTATGAGCGCCGCACAAACAAAGGCCAACAGCATGATAGAGATTGTAAACGCATTTTTGGGGCATTTTTTCCCCAGCTTTAGCACAGCATTGATTACCAACACCACAACACCAGCGCGGATTCCATCAAACATCCAGGCAAGCCATTGGATCTGTTTATACTGCATGATGAACAAGGAAAGCACCGCAATGATTAGAAAGGAGGGCAGCGCAGTGCCAAAGGTTGCGCAAGCAGCACCCCAAAAACCGGCGACCTTATGGCCAATGAAGGTTGCAGCATTGATGGAAATTGGTCCTGGGGTGGATTCCGCGATTGCGAGAACATCCAAAATATCCTCCTCAGTTACCCAATGGTGAGATTCGACGGTTTCGCGTTCGATCAGTGGAATCATTGCATAGCCGCCACCAAAGGTAAATGCTCCTATCTTAAAAAACGAAAGAAATAGCGGCAAACATTGTGACAAATTTTTCACAAAAAGCCTCCTCCAAACCTGTCTTTATTTGAGAATCTCTCTTATTATATCCAGTTTGTGTGCCTTCGTCAAATGGGTAACTGCATAAACCTGGAAAAATTTCAGTAGAATACTGTAAGATGCTTTTGAAGCTTATCTGCTGTTTCATCGCTGCTATAAAACAGCAGATGAGCTTATACATGCTGATGTGCAAATACCCACCGCTTGAGAGCGCGTTTTGTTTTTGAAAAGGGGGAGAGGATTTTCATGACAATTTCTTTCCGGCTGAAGCTAATCCTTGTTTGTACGGCTATTCCATTATTGGGCGGCTTTTTCAGCAGCATTTTGTGCGGGGATATTTCTGCTGTTTATCATACACTACGACTGCCAGATTTTGCTGTACCATTTTGGATAGTTGTGCCGGTGTGGAGTATTCTATCCCTGTTGCAGGGAATTGCTTGTGCTTTCATTTGGCAGCAACCGGATTCAACCGCTCGTACCCAGGCTTTGACCTTCTATGCAGTACAGCTACTTTTCAAACTACTGCAAATACAGCTGTTTTTTGGACTTGAAAAATATCGATTGGCATTTTGGCTGCTTTGTTCGGTATTCGTGCTGACATTACTGACTGTGGTTTCTTTTGCATTGTTTGATTGGTGGGCTGGCGTGCTATTGGTCCCATATTTGCTATGGCTTTTTTACAGTATGATACTAACCCGCGCAATCTTGTCGCTGAATTTATTCTAAGAAACTTCTTCACAAAAAATAGGGGCTGTGTTATACTAAAACTACCGGTAATTTAAGGAAGATGAAAAGGTGCACAGGAAATGAAATTTGATTTTAACAAACGTTACACCACCATTGCAATTTATGCGTTTCTTGTACTGGCAGCAGCGATTCTGTTTTCAGGTCTTATGGGGAATTTGGGCTATTTTCAGATTCAGATTGCACGGGTGGGGGGGATCCTTACCCCGTTTATCTACGGCTTTGGGATTGCCTATCTGCTGAACCCTATTTTAAAAGCGATTGAACGGCTTTGGGTTCGTCCGGTATTTGCCCGACGCGCCAGTGAAAAATTTTGCCGCAGCCTGGCAATTTTGATTACCTATCTATTGGCAGCAGGCGTGATTGGCGTTTTTATCAAAATTGTTGCACCGCAGCTGAGCCAAAGTATTGCAAGCTTGGTCAATAGGCTTTCTTCCTACATCAACTCGGCTGATGTTTGGTTGCCAAAGCTGCTTGCATATTTCCCCGAAGTTGATCTATTCAACACCTTTTCCAAATGGCTCGAACAGTACGCCAATACACTGATCAACACCACCTATCGGACACTCACCCAGTTATTGCCGCGTCTGGTGCAGATGTCTACCATGCTGGCCTCGGGGCTTCTTTCGGTGGTCGTGGGAATTATTATCTCGATCTACATGCTAATTGACAAGGAGCGTTTTTGTGCAAGTATCAAGCGGTTCTGGTATGCGTTTCTCCCCAATAAGCAAGCAGATTGGCTGCTAGAGCTAGCAGGGGACGCTAACAGGGTGTTTGGCGGCTTCATCAATGGAAAGCTGCTTGATTCGCTGATTATTGGGATTCTGTGCTTTTTCTGCTTAAACATTATTGATATGACATTTTTGCGGATGCCCAATATTATGTTGGTGTCAGTGATTGTTGGCGTGACCAATGT
>CAJUJI010000139.1 GCA_910586875.1 uncultured Anaerotruncus sp.
ATCTATTACTTGGAAAAAGTCGAACAAAAGTGTATAATAGAAGCAACAACCGAAAGGAGCTGACAAATAATGCTAATTCCTGAAAATTACCACCCTTCCTGGGAAAGCTTTTTAACCCCTGAAATTCGCGCGGAGCTGGAGCAGATCGAACAAAAAATAGGCGATGATTTTACCCCTGTGCGCGAAAAGGTGCTGCGCTTTATGACCCTTGATCTGAACAGCCGTAAGGTGGTTATTTTGGGGCAGGATCCTTATAAACCCGCGCGGGTTGCCAACGGCCGTTCCTTTCAGCCGGACAACCTGGAAAGCTGGACCCAGCCGTTTCGCCAGGTATCTTTAAAAAATATGATTCGCCTGCTGTACCGCACGGTCAATCACATCACCGAATACAGCAAAATCCCACAGTATAAAGCGGTGTCGGCAGAGATTGCGTCGGGGGCGTTTTCGATCAAACCGCCCAAAGAGTGGTTTGATTCGCTCGAAGCGCAGGGGGTGCTGTTTCTAAACACCTACCTCACCTGCAAAATTGACGTTTCCAACAGTCACAAGTCCATCTGGGAGGGTTTCTCCAAAAAGCTGCTGACCTACATTTCCGAGCAGAATCCACAGCTGAATTGGTTTTTGTGGGGCAGTGAAGCGCTTTCCAACAAGCCTTACATCAAAAGCGGCAAATTGTATGAAAGCCGTCACCCGATGATGTGCGCCGAAAATTATCCGGACGATTTTCTGAAATGTCCTTGTTTTGCAGAAACGATGGAAATAATCAACTGGTTAGGCTGATATGTCTATTTACCCGCAGATTTTTTAGAATCTGTGGGTATTTTTTCGCATTTTAGCAAATTTCGACCATAGCAATCGCCTATAATATAACCTTAAAGTGGGTAAAAAGGCACCTAAAAATAAGAACAAAGGAACGGATTTGTCAAAAGAAACAGGAAAGGGGAAAAAATATATATAATTTTAATAAAATCAAAAGAATAAAGGATGAAATTTTCTGAAAAACTCACAAGAAACACTTGAAAAAGTATGACGAGACTGTTAAAATGTAGAAAAGGGAGGTGAAACAATGGCTAAGACAAAAGCTAGCTTACCATTGTACCTGTTCCATCAGGGAACAAACTATAAAACATATGAGTTTCTAGGTGCCCATCCCTGTAAAAAAGGAAAAAAAGAGGGTTACATCTTCCGTGTATGGGCGCCAAATGCACGACAGGTTTCGGTGGTTGGAGATTTCAACGGTTGGGATTCCAAGGCCAATCCGATGACACTGCTGGAGGATGAAAGTGTTTGGGAATGCTTTATCCCCGAGCTGGCACAATACGAGACCTATAAATATGCAGTGGAAAGCGCAGATGGGCGGATTCTGATGAAGGCCGACCCCTACGGCTTCCATGCGCAGACTGCTCCGGAAAACGCTTCTAAACTGTATGATATTGAAGGGTTTGTCTGGGAGGATAAGGACTGGTACGATAAAAAACAGGGTTACAACCCCTATCGCAGTCCGATGAACATTTATGAAGTGCATCTTGGCTCCTGGCGGAGATACCCGGATGGGAACCCTTATGATTACCGCAAGGCGGCGGACGAGCTGGTAGAGTATCTGACCGATTTGGGGTACAACTACGTGGAGCTAATGCCGCTGACCGAATATCCGTATGACGGCTCCTGGGGCTACCAGGTGAGCGGTTATTTTGCACCGACCTCGCGGTTTGGCACACCGGCCGACTTTATGTACTTTGTCAATAAGATGCACAAGGCTGGCATTGGTGTAATTATGGACTGGGTGCCTGCACATTTCCCCAAGGATGCGCACGGCCTATACGAGTTTGACGGGCAGCCGCTTTATGAGTACCAGGATGTACATAAGCGGGAACACGCCCACTGGGGCACGCGTGTATTCGATTATGGACGCAATGAAGTACAGTGCTTTTTGGTATCCAGCGCGATGTTCTGGGTAGAAAAATACCATGTGGACGGTCTGCGGGTGGATGCGGTCGCATCGATGCTTTATCTGGACTATGGGCGAGAGGATTGGGAATGGCTGCCAAACCTCAATGGCGGCAAGGAGAATCTCGAGGCGGTCGCGTTTTTGCAAAAGCTGAACACAGCTGTGCTGAGCACCCATCCTACCGCGCTGATGATCGCGGAGGAATCCACCGCCTGGCCGCTGGTTACAAAGCCGGCATCGGTTGGCGGACTGGGCTTTAACTTCAAGTGGAATATGGGCTGGATGAACGACATGCTTGCTTATACCTCGCTTGATCCCATCTTCCGCAGCTACAACCATGATAAGCTGACCTTCAGCATGTTCTATGCGTTCAGTGAAAACTTTATCCTGCCGATCTCCCACGATGAGGTGGTACATGGTAAGTGCTCGCTAATCAACAAAATGCCGGGCGAGTACGAGATGAAGTTTTCGGGACTGCGCACCTTTTTGGCATACATGATGGTGCATCCCGGCAAAAAGCTGCTGTTCATGGGTTCGGAGTTCGCGCAGTTCATCGAGTGGAACTACAAGCAGCAGCTGGATTGGATGCTGCTGGACTATGACATGCACAGCAAGACGCTCGGCTTTGTGCGTGAGCTCAACCACTTCTACCTGAACAATCCCGCACTTTGGCAGGTGGAGGATTCATGGGATGGCTTTAGCTGGATTGCCCATGATGACCATACCCAAAATATTATCGCTTTCCGCCGGATTGACGAAAAGGGTAATGAGCTGGTGGTTGTCTGCAACTTTGCGCCGGTAACCCGCGAAAATTACCGCATTGGAATTCCGGATGCAACCTCGTATGACGAGATTTTCAATACGGATGACGTGCGTTTCGGCGGCAGCGGCGTTGTGAACAAAGGCGCAATCCGTGTCAAAAATGTACCCGACCATGAGTTTAAGCAGTCGATTGTGCTGACCATTCCGCCGCTGGCGACCATCATCCTGAAGGGGCGCCCGCGCAAGGCGAAGGCAGCAAAGACCGCAAAAACAAAAGCTGCGAAGGCAAAAACCACGGCTAAGCCAAAGACCCGCGCGAAAAAGCCCGCTCAGAACTAAGCCTTTGCGGTGTACCCATCAAACCGCCGGAAAGCAGAGGTTGCTTTTCGGCGGCGGGCGAAAGCCCACAGGATTTTTTCAGCGTTTCGATTATAATGAAGGGGGTAACTTTAACAATGTTTTGCAAAAAGGAATGGATAGCGATGCTGCTGGCTGGCGGACAGGGCAGCAGGCTGTACACACTGACACAAAAACTTGCAAAACCAGCTGTTCCGTTTGGTGGAAAATATAGGATTATCGATTTCCCGCTTTCTAACTGTGTCAATTCTGGGATTGACACGGTGGGCGTGCTGACACAATATCAGCCGTTGGTGCTCAATGAGTATATCGGAAATGGCCAACCCTGGGATCTGGACCGCAATACAGGCGGTGTATTTGTTCTGCCGCCTTATCAGAAAAGCTCCGGCTCGGATTGGTACACCGGCACGGCGAATGCGATTTATCAAAACATCAATTTTATCGACCGCTATGATCCGGAATATGTGCTGATGCTTTCGGGCGATCACATCTATAAGATGGATTACGAGAAGATGCTCGCTTACCATAAGGAGAAGGAGGCGGACTGCACCATCGCAGTGCTCCAGGTGCCGATGGAGGAGGCCTCCCGTTTCGGTATCATCAATGCACATATGGACGGCAGCATCTACGAGTTCGAGGAGAAACCCCCTGTTCCCAAGAGCAATCTTGCCTCGATGGGTATTTATATTTTCACCTGGAAAAAGCTGCGTAAATATCTGATTGACGATGAGGCGAACCCCAATTCTGAGAACGACTTTGGTAAGAATATTCTGCCGGCGATGTTGGCGGATGGGCAGAAGATGTTTGCTTATGCGTTTGAGGGCTACTGGAAGGATGTCGGAACGATTGACAGCCTGTGGGAAGCGAATATGGATCTGCTGGATCCCAAGGTGCCGCTCGATTTGTATGACGATAGCTGGAAAATTTACTCCCGCAATCCGGTGATGCCGCCGCATTTTGTTGCACAGGGCGCAGTGGTAGAGAATTCGATGGTCACCGAGGGCTGCACGATCGCAGGAAAAATTGACTTCTCGATTCTGTTTGCCGGTGTTGTGATCGAGGAAGGCGCTGTTGTGCGGGATTCGATTGTGATGCCTGGCTCGGTAGTTCGCAAGGGCGCAGTCGTAGAATATGCGATTGTTGCGGAGAATGCGGAGATTGGCGCAGGCGCAGTGGTTGGACAGCGTCCCGAAAATGCAGAGGACCACGACAAATGGGGCATTACAGTAATTGGAAATGGCGTACATATCGGCGCAGGTGCAGTGATTCCGCCAAAGGCTATGATTGACAAAGACGTTCAGGGGGTATCTGAAAATGAGGGGCAATAAGGTTTTAGGTATTATCTTCTCCAATATGCACGACAGTATGCTGGGAGAACTGACCGAACGCCGCACAACCGGTTCGGTGCCGTTCGGCGGACGTTACCGCCTGGTCGATTTCGTGCTTTCCTCAATGGTTAATTCGGATATTGAAGATATCGGGATCATTACCAAACAAAACTACCAGTCCTTAATGGACCATGTAGGCGCTGGCCGCGATTGGGATTTGGCTAGAAAGCGCAGTGGCCTGGTGATTCTGCCACCGTTTGCGAATAAAGGAGGCAGCGGCATCTACCGCGGCCGTTTGGAGGCGCTGCAAAGTGCGATGAGCTATATCCAGCACAGCGATGCAAAATATGTGATCCTCTGTGATTGTGATACCATCGCAAATGTGGATATGCGTGACTTTATTGGTGCACATATTAAGTCGGGCGCGCAGATTACCATGATGACCCGTCGGGTTGAGGTGCAGCCGGAGTATCTTCGTGATACCACCACGGTTGTTTACGACGAGGAGACCAACCACATCACAGACATCATGGTGCGTCCGGAAGTAAAGGGCACCCAGGACGTTTACATGAATGTGATGATTCTGGAAAAAATTCTGCTAGAGCGGCTGATTAACGAGGGCAAGAGCCACGACCAGTATTCGCTGATCCGTCATGCAATCCAGCCGGCGGTTGGAAAGCTGGATATGCGTGCCTATAACTTTGAAGGATACGCGCACCGCATTTTTGGTATGAAGTCTTACTTTACCGCGAATATGGAGCTGCTCCGTCCAGAGGTGCGTGCAGCGCTGTTCCCTGCGGATAAGCCAGTCTTTACCAAGATTCGCGACCAGGTGCCGGTAAAATATGGTCTGTCCGCGAAGGTGAGCAATTCGCTGATTGCGGATGGCTGTATCATCAACGGCTCGGTAGAAAACTGCGTGATCTTCCGCGGCGCGAAGATTGGCAAGGGCGTCACCTTGAAAAACTGCATTATCATGCAGGATACTTATGTAGGAGACAACGCGCATTTGGAATATGTTGTTACCGACAAGGATGTGCTGATCAAGGATTCCCGCACCTTGATTGGATGGGAAAGCCAGCCAATCTACATTGCAAAGGGAAATTCTATCTAACGACTTACAACGGGCGTTTTCGCAAGCGCACTGCGGGTGCAGACCTCTTGCCGCGCATAAAGCGCGGCAAGGTTTTCGCCGCAAGTATGCGGTTAACGCATTTGTTTTGCCGTCTGGCGGCAAGAAAAGCGTCTTGATTACAGGAGGTCAAATATGAAGATTTTGTATGTAGCATCTGAGGCAACCCCGTTCATTGCAACCGGTGGTCTGGCCGATGTTGCAGGCTCGTTGCCTCGCGCGATCCGCAGCCGTCAACATGCCTGCCGCGTAGTGATTCCGCTGTACAGCGCCATCAAACCGGAGCTGCGCGAGAAGATGAAATTTGTTTGCAACTTCTACGTGCCGTTGGGTTGGCGCAACCAGTATTGCGGCGTTTTTGAGGCTACTTCCAATGGCGTGAAATACTACTTTATTGATAATGAATATTACTTTAAGCGCGATGGCGGCATTTATGGTTTTTATGACGACGCGGAGCGGTTTGCCTTCTTTTCCAAGGCGGTTTGTGAGATGATTCAGCACATCGAATTTGACCCCGATATCGTCCATTGCAACGATTGGCAGACTGCGATGGTGCCGGTCTATCTGAACATGTTCTATCGCGACATCGAAAAATATCGCAATGTGAAAACCATCTTTACCATCCACAATATCCAATATCAGGGTAAGTATGGGATGGAGATTGCAACCGATGTCCTGGGTCTGCCGTACTATGCGGCGCCAACCATGATGTATGATGGCTGCCTGAACATGATGAAAGCGGCCATTGAGGTGAGCGATTACGTCACAACTGTCAGCCCGACCTATGCGCAGGAGATTACCGACCCATGGTTCTCGCATGGGCTGGACCGGTTGCTGCGTGCAAACCAGCATAAATTGACCGGTATCCTAAACGGAATCGATACCGATGGTTATAATCCGGAGACCGACCCTGCGCTTTACGAAAATTATGGGTTGAAATCACTGGAAAAGAAGCAGATAAACAAGGTCGAGCTGCAAAAGGCAATGGGACTTGCGGTGGATAAGGACACAATGCTGGTGGGGATCGTCACCCGCTTTGTGGCGCACAAGGGCATCGACCTCATCCAGTATATCTTTGAGGAGATGATGCGGCATAAATTGCAGGTCGTTGCACTCGGCTCAGGCGACTATATTTTTGAGAGCTTCTTCCAGGAGATGCAGGCCAAATACCCCGGCAAATGTGCAGTCAAAATTGGCTTCATCCCCGATTTGGCGCGTAAGATCTATGCGGGTGCGGATGTGTTCCTGATGCCCTCCAAGAGTGAGCCTTGCGGCCTTGCACAGATGGTTTCGTTGCGGTATGGTACCCTTCCGATTGTCCGCGAAACCGGCGGCCTGAAGGATTCGATTATGGATATGGGCGAAGATTTGGTGGGCAATGGATTCACCTTTAAAACCTACAATGCACATGATATGCTGGGCGCGATTGACCGCGCAGGTGGCCTCTATTATAACCGTCCGCTATGGCAGAAGGCGGTAGAAAAAGCGATGCAAAGTGATTTTACCTGGGGACGTTCTGCTGTGGAATATATCAACATGTACAAGAATGTATTAGGACAATAATAGCAATCTAAAAATGCCCTTTCCTTATGGGAGAGGGCATTTTCATTTCTTTTGGTGGATTGCCAAAAAAATCCAATCAATTACATATCTGTAAAAATTTAGAGAAATCAATACGATAACTATAGAAAAAACGTTTGGGAAGACTTGTGCAGATCTTAGAAAATCTAGCTGGATTATAC
>CAJUJI010000140.1 GCA_910586875.1 uncultured Anaerotruncus sp.
ATTTCCAAGCGATTTAGATATCATTGAAGGAGGTAAGCATGAAACAATATCCAGGGGACGTGACCAACCATTGGGTCTATCAGTCGATTCGGCAGTCGGTGGAGCGGTTATATGCGGGCGGCTTTGAGCAACTATCGCAGCTTGACCAGCTGCCAACAGAAATAGCATTGCAGATTGCGGCGACCCTGCTGGAGGGATGTTACAATTCTACCAATACACTATGGATACAGCTGTGTCGCTGGAAATTTTGGCAGATTCCACGCGATTGGCTGTTAAAACAACTGCCAGCATTATTTTCAGTCCTGCGAATTGATTGGGCGGACGAATATGAAACCGGCAATTTATTGGTGGTATTTCAACAGGATGAGCTATTATTAAAAGCGGTATATTGGTATGCGAAGGAACAGTGTCCAATGCTTGCGCCAGACTGTCAGGAGTTGTTGGAGATGCCATTTCGGGAGCGCTGCCGTTATTTTGAGCAGACGATGGAGCACATCCGGTATTTGGGATTGGAGTGAGCAGGGATGATTGCAATTAAAAAGTGCGGCCTGTGCCCGAGAAATTGTGGCACAGACCGCACGCAGTATGAAGGCCCTTGCAAAGGAGGCAGCACGGTAAAGATTGCTCGTGCTGCGCTGCATCATTGGGAAGAACCGTGTATTAGCGGCTCGAATGGCTCAGGAACGGTGTTCTTTTCAGGGTGTCCGCTACAGTGCTGCTTCTGTCAAAATTACCAAATCAGCGCTCAAAATTTTGGGAAAGAAGTAGGAGTAGAGCGTTTGGCGGAGATTTTTTTGGAATTACAACAGGCGGGTGCCCACAACATCAACCTAGTCAGTCCAACCCAGTATGCACCTTGGATTGTACAGGCGTTGCGGCTTGCAAAACCACAACTGAAGATCCCTGTCATTTGCAATTCAGGCGGTTATGAAAGGATAGCAACCTTGCGGCTGCTGGAAAGTATGGTAGATGCGTATTTGCCTGATTTGAAGTACTTCAATCCAGCAGTTGCCATGCGCTATTCCAGCGCGGAAGATTATTTTGAAGCCGCTGCTGCGGCGATTTCAGAGATGGTCCGTCAGGCTGGCCCGCCGCGTTTTGATGGCGACGGGCTGCTGCAAAGCGGCGTGATCATCCGCCACTTGGTTTTGCCAAACGGCGTGCACGACTCTATCCAAATTTTAGATTGGATTGCGCGCACCTTTGGGAAAGAAGAGGTGCTGCTCAGTCTAATGAGCCAGTATACACCAACCTACCACAGCGCCCAATTCCCCGAAATCAATCGGCGGGTAAGCACTTACGAATACAACCGTGTGTTGTCTCATGCACAGGAATTGGGGCTGCAAGGTTATATGCAAGAACGCAGTGCGGCGAAGGAAGGGTATACGCCGCCGTTTGACCTGCAAGGCGTTTAGAGGCGCATAGGCAGCTATGCCACATGGACATGTTCTTGAATAGCAGCAGGCTGCCGTGCTGCATATACAAGACGCCGCACCGGTCGCCGCCGCCTGCGCAGACGGCGGCACCAACGTCCTAAACGGGCGCAAAGCACGGCCAAAAGGGAGAAAACGGCAATCTGGAGCAGCATTTGGACAAAGGAAATTTCGCCGGTTTCCCAGGCTCCCAGTGAGCCAATGATGCTCAGCATAAACAAGAAAACCATCGATTGGAACAGGTAACGAAGTACATGTGCAGCTTTCATGTTGACAACCACTTTCCTCCGCGCAATTTTTGACACCGGTAGCAGCGCGGTTTTGTTCCGGCGACAAGCTTGTACCATTACTATAATACAACTTTAAGGAGTTGTCAAGCGTTTCCCTTAACTTTTTTTCGTAGTTAGATTGACAAGTGTATCAGAATTATGTATACTATAAGTAGGAAAATCAATCATCTGCCCACCGGCACAGGCAGAAACGGTTGTATAGTAGAACGGCCGGAAGAAAGGCGGCAGGAATGCTTGGAGAAAGACTGAAACAATTAAGGAAGCAAAATAAAATTTCGCAGATGGCGCTTGCCTCCCAGCTGGGTTTGAGTCAACAGGCGGTGGGAAAATGGGAAACCGAGCGTTCGGCGCCTGACCCGGCCACACTGAACCAGCTGGCGGATATTTTCCAGGTTTCGGTGGATTATCTGTTGGGGCGGGATAGCTCTCCGAAGCAGTCGGGAGAGGTGATGCTGCCCATTTTAGGAACGGTGAAGGCGGGCTATGGCGCGATGGCGTTTGAGGAATATTACGGCCAGGAGCCAGCCAATGTGCGCTCACCGGAGGAGTATTTTTATCTTCTAGTGCATGGCGACAGCATGGAACCACAGATACGCAGTGGAGATCTTGCGTTGGTGCACCGGCAGCCGGATGTGCAAAGCGGAGAGCTGGCGGTTGTGCTGGTGGACGGGGAGGAAGGAACGCTCAAGCGGGTGATCAAAAAGGATCAGGCGGTAATTTTGCAGGCGTTTAATCAGATGTATGAGGCGCAGGTCTTTATTGGACAGGAGATCGAACGGCTGACGGTGATTGGCAAGGTAGTGGAAACGAAAACCAAATGGTAATTGCTTTTTGGGGAAATCTGTGTTAGACTAATACAGTAAACTGTAAAAAACCTGTTTTGTGGGCAAGGGGCTTTTCTCCGATAAAAGGCCCTCTTGCTGTTTTGCGAATACGCTTCACGAAAGAAGACACATTGCGGCGCGCAGTGGCTACCGCATTTTGAAAAATCGTGTAAGACTTGGTGAAACAGGTGCGAAAAGAAATGAGGTTGGACAATGAATATTTGGCATGATATTTCCCCAAAGCGGATTACGAAAGAGGACTTTATTGCGGTAATTGAAATTGAAAAGGGTGGCAAGAATAAATACGAGTTGGATAAGGAAACGGGTCTGATTATCCTTGACCGGATTTTGTATACCTCCACCCATTATCCCGCCAATTATGGGTTTATTCCGCGCACCTACGGGGATGACAATGACCCGCTGGATGTGCTGGTATTGTGCTCGGAATCGTTGATTCCGCTCAGTCTGGTGCGTTGTTACCCGATAGGCGTTATTTCAATGATCGATAATGGAAAGTACGACGAAAAAATTATTGCGATTCCGCACAATGACCCAATGTATAATATGTATAAGAGCATCGACGAGCTGCCAAGACATATTTTTGAGGAGATGCGGCATTTCTTTACCGTTTATAAGGAGCTGGAAGGCAAACAGACCGCGGTGAATGAAGCGTCCGGCCCAGATGTTGCGTTGGAGGTCATCCAAACGGCAATCGACAATTATATTGAAAAGTTCTGTAAGGGCTGACAATTCGGAAATACAAGGGAGATAAGCGGGGCCTCTGCTGGAAAGTAAATGCTTTTCGGCAGAGGCTCTTTTTGTAAGGATTATGAAAAGGGCAAAACAAACCATTGTGGTCTGTTCTGCCCTTAATTTTTTATGGATGGTTTAACACTCAAAAAAGTGGTATTCATACGCATTGATAATTTGGGTATTCTGATAAGCGGACAACCGTGGATATTTTCGGCCATAGTTTAGATGAATGTGGCCGTGAACAAAATAGCTGGGATGGTAGCGCTCTAGTAGGTTATTAAAGGCCTCGAAACCGGTGTGTGCTAGGTCGCTGCCATCATTGAGGCGGTAACCGGGTGCATGGGTTAACAGAATGTCAAATCCTCTGTGCAGATACAGCTGGAACTGAAGCTTGAGCACCCGCAGGTGCATTTGACGTTGGGTGTATTGATGTGCGCCCTCTGACTTATAACGCATTGAGCCTCCCAACCCTAAGACGCGCAGTCCTTGGTGGGTATAAATTCGGTTTTCCACGCAAATGCAGTTGTTTGGCGGGTTTAGTGCATAGCCATCATCGTGATTGCCATGTACATATAGCACCGGCGCGGCGGTAAAGGTGGCCAGAAAAGAAAGATATCTGGGGTCAAGATCCCCACAGGAAAGGATCAAGTCGACCCCTTCCAATCTGCGCTTGTCAAAATAGTCCCACAGGAATGGCGCTTCCATGTCCGAGATTGCCAATATCTTCATCGCTTCTGCTGCCTTTGTCCCATTTTTAAATAACTTGTTTTATCGTTCCCAAAAGATTATAAAACTATTCGGTGTACGAATCACTACAATATTGTTTTAACACGGTGCGTAAAAAGAAATGTCCCAGCAGGCAGGGAACAGAAAAACCAAGCAGCAATAGGTAGGCGATGCTCAGTGGAAACGCTACCAATGCAATCAACAGCAATCCATAATCGCAAAAGACGGCGATAATTGCCCGCAACGGTTTGCCAACACCGAGCAGTACCGATTGCACCAGCGCTTGGCGCAGTGGTTTACCGGTCTCCAAAATTCCGTATAAGCAGGTGGAGGCAAGCAGTGTCACCAAAAAAATAGTGGAACACAGCATAAACGGAAGGAAAAGAAACAGATTGTCTGCGGCGCGGTGCAGATAAAAGGCGGCGCCATAAGCGGAACAGCCCAGCAATAAAAAAGGGATCAAAAAGGCAGGGTAAGCAATTTTCCAATGCTGTATAAAGGCGGTGCGATAGTGGTAAAAGCAATCTACCGGCTGATCCTGCACCATGCGGCGGACTACCAAATTCATCGCGAACAGTGCCGGTGGAATGGTGAGAATCGGAATGCAGCTGACCAGAAAAAGCAGGTTCAATTGGAGCAGAGAAACACATTCCAATTGGATAATCTCAAAAAAACGGGCAGCTCCTGTTTTTTCAGGAGCGTCAGGGTCGATCCCAGGCCCCGGAGCGGCGTAATTTTTACGAAAAAACAAAGCCCTTCTCCTTCCGCATTTCAAAAATAGGCAACGCAATTGTATTAAATTTAAGTCTAACATAGCCAGTTTTTTTCGTCAATAGTAATAAAATGATAGGTAGGGTAAAGAAAACGCATGGAAGCTATTTATCATTTTTTCACCAATGGGATCGTTTTTTTACCCTTGAATATCATAAGAGGGGGTGTTATGCTTTGTAATAAAGGAATACACGCAGGTTTTTAATCATAAATTTACCTGCTTATAATAGGAGGAACAAGCATATGGCAAGCATTACCTTTAAACATGTGAAAAAAATCTATCCTGGCAATGTGGTTGTAGTCCCCGATTTGAATTTGGAAATCAAGGATAAGGAATTTATCATTCTGGTAGGGCCGTCCGGCTGCGGAAAGTCCACCACACTGCGCATGATTGCTGGTCTGGAGGACGTGAGTGAGGGTGAGCTTTATATCGGGGATCGGGTTGTAAACGATGTTGCGCCGAAGGACCGCGACATTGCAATGGTTTTCCAGAATTATGCGCTGTATCCGCACATGACCGTTTATAAAAACATCGCGTTTGGCCTAAGCTTAAAGAAGGTGCCGAAGGACGAGATTGACCGTCGGGTGCATGAGGCAGCAAAGGCGCTGGATCTGGAGCATCTGCTGAACCGCAAGCCAAAAGCGCTTTCTGGTGGCCAGCGGCAGCGTGTTGCGCTTGGCCGCGCAATGGTCCGCGACCCAGCGGTATTCCTGTTGGATGAGCCGCTGTCCAACCTCGATGCGAAGCTGCGTACCGCAATGCGTTCGGAGATCAGCCGCTTGCACAAGCGTTTGCAGACCACCTTTGTGTATGTTACCCATGACCAGACCGAGGCTATGACTATGGGTGACCGCATTGTTGTGATGAAGGATGGTATCATTCAGCAGATGGATACCCCGCAAAATCTGTATGATTTCCCATGCAATCTGTTTGTAGCTGGCTTTATTGGCTCACCACAGATGAACTTCTTGGATGCCACCTTGACAGAGGGCGGCACCTTGGATGCGGGGCAGAGCGGCGCTTGTTATGTGCAATTGTGCGGAAATTCGGTGAAGCTGGCAGACCGTATGGACAAAAAAGCATTGGCGCCTTATGTGAATAAATCGGTTGTACTGGGCATCCGCCCCGAGGATATCAAGGCGGTGCCACTCAATGAGAAGCATGACCTGGAAGCAAAAATTGAAATTGCTGAGCTGATGGGTGCAGAGATTAACCTGCATCTGGATTGCCAGGGAAATAAAATCGTAGTTCGTGCCGCAGCGACCTTTGAAGGCAGAGAAGGAGATATTGCGGGGCTGGTTTTGGACACCGAAAAAATCCACCTGTTTGATAAGGAGACCGAGCTGTCCATTGCACACTAATTTGTTGGTTGTATGCTGCTGGCACAACAAAAGCACTGTGCTAGCAGTACAGCAGTCCTCCCATGCAACGCCTAGTCGCAGCCGGCAAAGGCTGTCAGTATGAGCCGGAAATTTTAAAATCTTTCATGGGGGTAGGCCCATGCGAACTCACCAGAATGAAACATATGAAATCAAGCCGGCGGCACCAGATGCTGCAATTCATGCGGTATTATCGATACGGTTTGTGCAAAGCCTTCCATTGACGGCGGGCACCCGTTGGGCAGGAGAAGCAAAAGCGGATAGCTATACGTTGATTGCGGCGGTGCGTGGCAATTTAACTGTTTCGGCTTATGAGCGCTATACCCATCTTGCGATGGGACAGGTGCTGGTCTTATGCCAAGATGGACCGTATACCATCCAGGCGGTGTCCGATTGCTTGTGTATGAGCGTATGTTTGGAGGGGGAGCTTCCTGCGCGCTTGCTGGCGTTAGATGGCACCGTATTGTCCGGCAGTGCGCCAGCAGTGCGTGAGGCGGTGCTAGCCTTGGCAGTTTTGGAACAGGAGCATCCGCCGGTAGATGGTGCGTTGGCTTCTTCTTATGCGTACACGATGCTGGTCAAGCTCCATCATGCGCGTTCCTGTCAACAGCCGCGAGATGTCCGTGTTTCTCCGCTGGTGGAATCGGCAATTGCGATTATTCAGGAGGAATTTCCTTTTTTGGAGGGGTTGGATGAGCTATCCGAACGTCTGGAGGTTTCGAAAGCACATCTCAGCCGCAGTTTTATGCGCGAAACGGGCGTAACCCCAGGCAAGTATATCACCTATGTGCGGATTGAATATGCCAAATTATTGTTGCGCGATGAGGGGACGACTATCTCTTATGTGGCGGAAGCATCTGGTTTTGCAAATGCCAATTATTTTGCAAAGGTATTTCGCAAACAAACCGGTATGTCCCCCAGCGAATATTTAGAGGGTGCTCCAAAGGAGCAGCCAGCGAGCCGGCGTCTGCTTCCTCCGATATTCTAAACATGATCTGTTTTTCAAAGAATGGACGATCTTGCATTTGGCAAAATCGTCCATTCTTTGTTGTTTTGCACAAAATAAA
>CAJUJI010000141.1 GCA_910586875.1 uncultured Anaerotruncus sp.
GTGTTTTACGATTCTAAAAGTTTCTACCTTTATATGTGGGACAAGCTCTACCATACATCGGATGTCTATAAGCAGTTTGATATGGATTTTCTGCAAAGCATACTGACCAAACGGGAATTGGAGATCATCCTCTATCACTACTACTTCGGCTATTCGGTTAATGAACTGGCCAGGCTTTACAAGGTTTCTAAGCCTGCGATTACACAATCTAAGAATGCTGCTTTGAGGAAGCTTCGACGAATACTTAACTCATTTACCAATGCCTAAAGTTTTCTAGACTTTTAATTTATAAAAGCCAAACAATCTTCATACCAAATAATCTTGTCAAAAGCAATAGGAGGTGATATACAGATGGATTTGGAATTTGTTAAGCTCTTTACCGCAGATGGTGTTTGGGCGCTTCTCGGTGTTTTCCTGATTTTCTATATTTTGAAGAACCAAGAGAAGCGAGACGCACGGCAGGATTTGCGGGAACAGAATTATCAGCAGGTTATTTTGGACCTGACAGAATCTACCAAGGATATTCTGGAGGTCAAACAACTGCTCCAAAAGCATCTTCCTGAACAACTAAAAAATACCCAGAAAAATTAACGTAAGCGGTCATTATGCGCAAGGATTGTTTGGCTCTAAAAACGAAAAAAATAAAGGCGGTCCTATCTATGAACGACAATCTATCCTTTGGCAATTACCCAAACAAATTTGAGCAATTTTCCGCGAGAGGGGAGACATTTCTCTTTGAAGCGCCCATGGACAGCGTTCTCATCCTGGATTCCACCCCGCAAAAGCTACAAATGGCCGACACGGTGCAACCGATGGCACATCCGTTGAAGGCCGCATTTTCAGCGGCGGCGATGAAAGCAGTTGTCAATGCTGCTGGCAATGTCACACCGGAAAACGGTGTCAACTACTGCCTGCGCAACGCCAAAAGCGGGCTATATCTGACGGTGGACAACGCAAGTGCTGCGGATGGTGTGAACTGTTCTCAGCGCGCCTTTACTGGCGAAGAAAATCAGGTCTGGTTCTTGCACAAGGCCGCAGGCAGCAACTATTTCCAGCTGGTGCCGCGTCACGCCAGAACCAAGCAGCTGACCGTCCTGAATGGCAGCAGCACCTCCGGTAGCAATGTTGGGATTGCCGCCAGAGAGACAAAGCCACTTTCTTCCCAGGAATGGAGCATCACGGCCACCAGCCGTAACAGTATATGGAGTACGATCAGGGCTTTTTCATGTATCATTCCGGCTATTCCAGCTATGCAATTCAGCAGCAGCTCAACGCTCTTTCCGAGCAGCTTGCCAGCATTCTGTATGCAGAATTTGGCCTGCGGTGTGGGCCTGCAAGAAGCCTCATGATTCCGTCCCTTGCGGATGATTGCAACTGCATCCTATATTTTTGCGGGCATGGAAGCGCCAACCAATGTACTATTCTTTGGCAGAGCTATTCGAAATGCATCAAAGAGGGCACCCAGCACTCCTATTTCCAGATGGCGCAGAAGTATTATTACGCAGGCGTCGCCTCCAGTCCCTTCATGCTGATGAATCTTCCGCTAAACGTCCAGGCAAAACAGCTGATCGCGTTCCTGTTGGCGGGCATTTCCAAAGTGTTATTTATCTACTCTGTTTCAGAGAGCAACGGCACCCTTCTTTCTGAAACCGATGCCGCGGGGCGTGTCACCGGCTACACCTACAGCCAGCAGACGCTTGAAACCCAGATGAGCCGCAAAGAAACCAGCGACGAAGCGGTTACAATCACCTTTATGAATTTGGCCGCTGTCAACCATCCGACCGGCGCACGCACCGAGTACACCTACAGCCCCTGTTATGATGTTTACCCCACCCCGTATGAAGGCAAGCACGGCATCTTTGTCCTGACCGGACGCAAGGACCTGCCGTCCCCATCCAATCCGGCGAATGTCGTCAACGCCCGCGCCTACAGCTATGAGGTATCCGGGGCGGAAAAGAAAGAGGTGGATGATGACGGCGCGCCGCTCTACGGGATACAGGACTGGGGCGCACCCTATACCAGTAAGGCCACCGTTCTGCTGCATCCGGATGCTTCCGGCGCTTACGAAATCAAGGAGGTTACCACCTTCCATGAGGACGGCTTTAAGGACGATGAAATCATCTACCACATCGTCGATGGCGTGGAAAAACGGGTAGAGCAGCATGAGTACGTGTTCGACGACCGGCTGCTGACCGTCCAGCTGGATTCTTATCTGAATTACGATTACACGGGTTTGGAGGATAACACCAACATCTGGCAGCGGATTACTCAGTATCAATATACCTCGGACAAAAAGGGCAATCCCACTCAAATTGTGGAACTGTATCCGGCCTGCCTGCCTTGTAAGCGGGAGAAAAATTTCGTCTATGATGCGAATTTTAGTATTCCGATTGAACAGTCGGTGTTGGTCGACAACGACAGCCTGACCTACACGGTCATACGTGACACGCTGCGCGCCGAGACCGATGGCAAGGGCAAGATTCCGGCCTTCCGCAGAATCTTCCAAAAGGTCAACGGCGTGGAAACCTTGCAGGAGAAAACCCAGTATACCTATGACGCGAAATTCCGTCCAACCAGTGAGAAGCGGTTCTTCGGCAATGCCTTGGAGAGCTCGACACAGTTTATTGAGACGGTTTACACCTATGACGATTACACCGACGAGCCAGCAAGCAGCCAGATTTCGGGTGTCAAGGACATAAAGGGAGTACTGGTTGCGTCCCCGAATGGTGCGGGGGTTGTGCGCAACTCGATTGTGCATGATTGGTTTGGCCGTGTAATCAGCCGAACCGACCCGAACGGCAACAAAACGACCTTTGCGTATGATGGCATCGGGCGCGAAACGCTCGTAACGCATCCTGATGCGACCACCAAGGCCACGGTTTACAACAATGCCGCCAACACGGTCACCATCACCGATGAAAATGGGGTGGCACGCAAATATGAATACACCCCATTGGGAAAAATTGCAAAGGAATCCATCCTGTCGCCGGATACGGTTTTGACCTCCTTCCAGTACGACCATCTCGAGCGGCTGGTCAGCCAGGTGCAGCACAATGCCGCCGGTCAGGCGATGCTGACCACCGCGTATACCTATAACCGGTTTGACCAGGTGCTGACAAAGCAGACCACCGGCAGTGGGGTGGACATGCTGGAGACGCACACCTATAACCCTGCTTATCCTGGCGCAACCCATCTGGAGCAGATTGTGACGGCTGGCGACAGCGATGCGCCGAGCATGACAAAATATATTCTGCGCGACCCGCTGGAGCAGGTTGTCACCGAACAGCTCGGCAATTTGGTGACGCAGTATACCTATGACAACGCGGGCAACCAGCTCACCAGGCTCGACCCCAGGGGCTACTACACCAGCTGGGAGTACGATTATGCGGGGCGCGTAGTCTGTGAAATCAACGCGGTTGGGCAGAAGTTGCGCACCACCTTCGATGCGATTGGCCGCAAGGTCAAAACCCGAGATCGCGCCGGAAATGACAGCCTGTTTACCTATGATGCAGCGGGACGCATGATTCAGCAGGAGACGCCGTTCAATGAGGAAGCAAATGCAATTACCCGTTTCTTCTACGATGCGGCAGGAAATCTCACCAAACAAGCGGTGCTGAACGCAAAGCCCTGGTATGAGATGGGCTACGACGACAAGTGGCGTGAGACGCAGTACACCTACGACAGCCGCAACCGCTTGGTGGATACCATCCTGTATAGCGATGATTTGGATGAGGACATCCGCACCCGCTTCGTATATGACGGAGTGGGCAACAAAATCAGCCAGTACACAGGTATGCTGGGGAATGGCATCGTAGGGGCAGCGTTGACTGCCTACACCTACAACCGCTTTGGCAAGGTCCTTACAATGACCGACCCGCTCAAGCAGGTGGAGCGCTACCTCTATGATAACATCGGGCGCTTAACCAGCAAAATCGACCGCAATGGCAACACCACCGCCTACACCTATGATGCGGCGGGACGCCTGCTGACCGAAAGTGTAACGGTTGGCGCAGCCACCTCCACCATCACGCATACCTACACCAAAACAGGCCAGAAGAAGAACGTCCAGAATGGGACCTTGACCATCAGTTATCAGTATGATGCTATGGGCCGCATGATTCAGGAAACGCAATCGGATGGCGTGATCAAGGCGTATCAGTATGACGAAAACGGCAATCGCACCCAGTTCTTTGTGGTGCGCGGCAGCGTCGAGGAGATGAACCAGTCGTATCTGTACGACCAGCTGAACCGTTTGGTCGAGATGGGAAACGACAATGTCACCATCGTAAAGTACAGCTACGACGCCAACGGAAACCGCACAATGATGGCTTATCCGCAGACCGGCGCTTGCACTGGCTACCAGTACAACGCAGCAAACCTTGTGGAATACATGGAGAGTTATGTGAATTCCGAGCTGGTGGAGGAATTTGCCTACAACTATTACCTGGATGGGAATATCGAAAGCGTCCAGGGCGATAATGGAACGCTCAGCCACCGTTATGATGCAATGGGCCGCATCATCGAGGATGAGGACTCCAGCGACGCAGGTTACGATATTGAGTATACCTACGACCGCTTTGGCAATCGTGCAACCATGCTGGTGATGAACGCGGACTACGATGACGAATATGATATTATCTATACCTATGACCTGAATAACCGTCTGGTAAAGGAGGTTATGCACGATGTTCGGCCATCTACGCCGGTCACGGTGACAACCACCTACACTTACGACAAGAACGGCAATCAGCTCACGAAAGTATCCGTTGACGGTACCGAGACAAGGAGTTATAATGGATTTGGGCAGTTGGTTGGCATCTCCGGCTTGGGTGGCCCTGCAAGCTATACCTATCGTCCGGATGGGCTGCGGCACAGCAAAACCACCGGCAGCGGCAGCAACGCAGTCACCCACAAGCATGTGTGGGATGGCCAGAATATTGTAGCGGAGATCGGCACAAGCGGCACCATCAACACCCGTTATATCCGCGGGCTGAATTTGATTGCACGCAAGGTCGACTCCAACCTCCAGTATTATTGGTTTAACATGCATGGGGATGTGCTGCATCTGCTCGATGCCAACGGTAACCGGCTCATCCACTACCAGTACGACGCGTTCGGCAACCAGCGCAATGCGATTGCCTCGGACACCAACCCGTTCCGCTACTGCGGCGAGTACTTCGACAAGGAAACAAAAACCTATTACCTGCGCGCAAGAAACTACAACCCATTCACTGGGCGCTTCACCAGCGAGGACGAAACCTGGTCGCGGAAAACAAACATCTTTGACCCTGATGGGTACTATCAGGATGCGGCATTGGTTGGCGGCGTGTTCCGCGATGAGGAAAAGAACCAGTATATTGTGGAAGACCCGCTGGGACTCAACCTCTACACCTATTGCCATAACAATCCGGTCCGATATACCGATGTACTCGGCAAGTTTGTCAGCACCATCATCGGTGGTGTGATGGGCGGAATTTCCGGCGCATTGACCGGCGGCTGGAGCGGCTTCTGGGGCGGACTCACTTCCGGTGCGGACTCACTTCCGGTGCGTTGACAGGTGCGACAATTGATTTGATAACTGCTGCAGGAATAAGTACAGGTGGAGCGGCTATTCTTCTGGGTCTAGGCGGCTTTATCGCAGGTACTGCTGGCTATGGTGTAACCCAGTTTGTTTCAGGCTCTGCAATTTCTTCTGGTGACATGCTGCGAGAAAGCCTTGTAAACAGCGCCTTTACCATGTTAGGTGGCGGTCTGAGTAAACTCATAGCTGTGGCTGCTGGTTCCCAGCCGATAGGGTCCTTTGGAGATGTGTTCAAACACGCTCCCAGCACACTGATGAAATCTCTGAAAACTTCTGGCCTGGGAGATAATGTGGCGAACATCATTCTGGGCGGAGGTCCTATCGCTAGTTTACAATATATTGTAAACAAAGTTATTGAGTTCTTCTTTGGCAAAAAGACAAAAAAACAGTACGCATAAACTGGATACAGGCAGCTCTTTAAAGAGCTGCCTGTATCCATAGCTATTATTCAATGGAGGACTTATTGTATGAAATTTAGAACCGGTGAATACAGTGGATACTATATGATGATTTTTGGCATTATCGGATACTTTCTTTTTTTTATCTTTTTTTTATATCAGGGCCTTTTTGTCCCTGAAAATCAAGATGATAAATTATTTATTGTTTCTTGCAGTATTTTATTTTTTTTCTCAGGGATATGCTGTATTAGGATAGCCTATACCATGCGCTTCTGGGGCAGGGGAAAGCTCTGTATTGATGAGCACGGTGTAACCGGAATCTATAAAAAGAGTATCATATTTCAATCGAAATGGGAAGATATCAAGGATATTGGGATTATTGTTATAAATCGTCAACGTGTGGGAACTAGTTTCATCTATTTTTCAAAAAATGAATTAAACCTCTCTCCAAAATTTATTCGAAAATTTTTAAAGTGGTTGCGCAAAGCTCCTTTTTCGGATGATTTTATCTATTGCTCTGTATCCTGGCCGCAACGAATTCCGGATATTTTGTCTTTTATTCCGGAAGAAAATGAAGTGCATTATCTCAATGGACGTTTTGTCAAAAATGGGAAAAAACTTAGATATTCCAGGTACTAAATGAGGAGAATATTTATGAGACACGATCTGATTTTCTTAATTGCACTAATGTGCATTATGGCCGCATGTGGCCCTTCTCCAGCGCCATCCAGTAGCAATCTCGAATCCTCTGCTGTAGCGATTCAGGAAGGGGACAAGAACAACATATCGGAAAGCAGCCCTGTATCGTCTGAATCCAAAGCTGCTGATACAGAGGCTTCAACCGAAATAGAATTGACGCCTGAAGAACAAGAGGCAAAAGAGATTATGATTGAGCTGCTCACAAGGGCAAGGACCTGTGAAGAATTGTGTATGGGAACTCTATATAGCTATGAAGATCCAGAGCTGACAAGGGAAAAATATTATGTACCTGTTGATTATAGTCGGCAGCCAGAATATTTATCTGCTGATGTTAATATCTTTCAAAGTATAATGGACATTAAAACCTACATTTTAGACACTTTTGAAGAATCGCTAGCCCAGAGCATCTGCGATGACATAGATGCATGTAACTTGTATCGAGAGTTTGATGGGAATCTTTATATACATGGTATTGGTGGTGGATTTTGGACTTCAGGCTTAATTAGAGATAATGATAGTATAGCAGTTTTAGAG
>CAJUJI010000142.1 GCA_910586875.1 uncultured Anaerotruncus sp.
CGATGATACTATAATAAATCTATTTTGAATTGCTACAAAAATCGTGCTTCGTAGAAATATTTGCAGAATTTTCGGGCATTTTACCGATAAAAATGCACTTGACATCCCAAACCTTTCGGCCCTATAATGAAATTGCAGCTTATGAAAACCTTTTCATTTTCATGTTTTATTTTTGTTTCAGCCGCAGAAAATTTTAGATGTGGCTTCTCTTTCAGGCTAAAATGTAAACGCTTTCTTCATTGCGTTTATCTGGACCTTGTCCGTTAGCAAAATTCAAAAAGGAGGCTTTGTAATGGGAAAAACAATGGCCGAGAGGTTGTTGGCGCGGGCTGCTGGCCTGGACGATGTTTCAGCCGGTGAGATTGTCACTGCAACGGTTGATGTTGTGATGATGGATGACGCACTCGGTCCCACATTTATCAACAAGGAATTTACCCGCTTAGGGGAAAAATTCGCGGACAAATCACGGGTTGTGCTGATCTCCGATCATCTTACCCCTGCATCTAATGTTGACCAATCGGAAATGCTCGCCCAGGCCCGACGCTTTGCTCAGCGGCACGAAATCGCGTATTATGAAGGCTGCGGCCCTTGTCATCAGGTGCTTGCAGAAAAATGTTATGATTTGCCCGGCACCCTGCTGGTTGGGACCGACTCTCACACGGTTACAGCAGGCGCGTTCGGCTGCTTTGGAACCGGTATTGGCTCCACAGAAGCAATCGGTGTGCTGATGAGCGGAAGTCTTTGGCTGCGTGTACCGGAAAGCATCGAAATTGTTTGGGAAGGCGAGCTGCCGCGTGGCTTGATGGCAAAGGATTTGATCCTGCGCACCATTAAGGATATCGGTCATGCGGGTGCAACCTATCAGGCGATGGAGCTAAAAGGCAGCACCATTCAAAGCCTATCCATGGATGAGCGGATGTGTATTTCCAATATGACCGTAGAAGCGGGCGCAAAGGTTGGTTTGATTGCCGCAGACGAAAAAACAGATGCTTATTTGCAAGCACATGGCAACACCAGGGCCTACCAGAAAATAGACAGCGACCCGGATGCCAACTATCGCGCCAGCTTTTCCTACTCTGCAAGCCAGTTGGTTCCACAGGTAGCGTGTCCACATGCAGTTGACAATGTGCATGACGTCAGCAGCCAAACCAGCGTTCCCATTCATCAGGCATATATTGGCTCCTGTACCGGCGGACGGCTCACCGATTTAATCGCCGCGGCAAAAATTCTCAAGGGTAAAAAAATAGCCTCCCATTGCCGGTTGCTCGTTTCTCCTGGCTCCCGCTGGATTTATCGCGAAGCGATGGACACCGGCATTCTCGCCGATCTGATGGACGCAGGAGCTACCATATTGGCACCCACCTGCGGCGCTTGCACCGGTTTGCATTCCGGCATTCTCGCTGCCGGAGAAAATTGCGTATCTTCCTCCAACCGAAATTTTAAAGGCCGTATGGGTAGCTACGACTCCAATCTCTATCTGGCCTCCCCCGCTACAGTAGCAGCCTCTGCGCTGGTTGGACATCTCGCCGATCCTCGTGAATTTCTATAAAGGAGGCTGTATCAGATGGGAGCTTTATTACACGGACGCGTTTTAAAATATGGCGCAAACATTAACACCGACCTCATTTCACCGGCCCCATATGTCGGTTTGGCGAAGGAAATCACCGTTGCGCACGCAATGCAAGGGGTGGACCCTGACTTTCCACAAAAGGTGCAGCCCGGAGACTTTATTGTAGCCGGTCCCAATTTCGGTTCGGGTTCCAGCAGGGAGTCTGCGCCTTTGGTGCTCAAGGATAGTCAGGTTGGTGCGGTACTCTCCCCGCTTTTCGCACGTATTTTCTACCGCAATGCCATCAATATCGGCCTGCCTGTACTGATCTTTCAGGAGATTGACCAGCTTCAGGACGGGGACGAGTTGGAAATCGACCCGATTGCTGGAATCGTCCGCAATCTGACCACCGATGCAACCTTTACCTGTGCCAAGCTTCCCGAAAATCTTATGCAGCTTGTACAGGATGGCGGCCTTATCGCCCATATCGAAAAACAATTGGCAAACTCCTAAAGTCCACCTTCCTCAAAAAACCGCTTGCTATGAAAAGGAGAGAATCATGATAGCTTTAAAAAATGCGACCATCTTTGCAATCGCAACCACCCTTCTTCTCGGTGCTTTCTCTGGCTGTGGCGGCACACCGGCGAGCAGTGAAGCTCCCGCATCCGCGCCCGCTTCCTCAGCGCCCGCTGCCAGCTCGAGTGCAAAAACAGAGGATCCTGCCCCCAACTATCCTGGCAACAAGACCATCTCCATGGTGGTTTGTGCAGGTGCAGGTGGCGGAAACGATACAACGGCCCGTCTGCTGGCCAAATATTTCCCGGAATATCTGGGCAACGTGGTGGTAACCAACGTGAAAGGCGGCTCTGGTGCGGTTGGTACCCAACAGGTTTTGGACTCTGCGCCGGATGGCTACACCGTCTCCTTCACCGATAACAACACCGACATGCTTTTTGTCAACGGTATCACCGATTACAGCCTGGAAGCATACGAAGCATTCTTTATTCCCGCTACCGCAGATGCGAGCAGCCTTCAGGTCAGCGACTGGGAAACCTTAGAGGACACGGTCGCCTGGGCAAAGGAGCACCCTGGTGAACTGACCTTTGGCGGCGAAATCGGCTCTTATACCGAGATGGTTGCCTGTGCATTCTTCCACGAATTTGCAATTGAGGGAAAGTTCATCGATGTTGGACCCACCTCCGACCAGCTGGCGGCTCTTGCCGGCGGACATGTCAAGATGATTGTCGCTCCGATTGGCAATACCGCTGATTATCGCGCCGCTGGACAGTTCAAAACTATTGCGATGGTTTTAAAAGAACGCCACCCCTCCTTCCCTGAAATTCCGACCTTGATTGAAAAGGGTGCAGGCGACTGGTTTTACATGCCCCGTTATTTTTACATCGGCTTCCCCAAAGGCACTGATCATGCTATCATTGAAAAGTTTGGCAATGCACTGAAAAGGATCGTTGCAGATGAGCGGTTTATCGCAGATATGGCAACGGTTGAGCTGACCCCAAATTTCATGGGTGGCGAGGATGCAATCGCATACTGGAACCAAACCCGCCCTGTCTGGGAACGCTTTGTCCAAGAGGTGCAGTATTATAAAGATCAGCAGGTGGCCAAATAGGTTTCAGCGCCGTTTGGAGCAGCCCTCAGACACCGGTCATTGGGCTGCTCTGCCGCACCTGACATTTCATTCAAAAGGATGTGAACATATTTGACCAAAAGGACCAAAGATGTTGTTGCATCAATTTTTCTCATCTTATTTGCCAGCGCTTATTTTGGCTTCTCCTTTACCATCCGCATCACCGACCAATATGGGGGTTCCGCCTTGGTTCCGCGCCTTTGCAGCGGTATCCTTGTCATCTGCGCCTTGATTTTGCTCTATCGCGCCATACTTAAAAAGGATGCTGCCCCAAAGTGCTCTGAGGATGCTGAATTGGAAAATCCGCCAAACTATCGGTCGGTCATCCTGACCCTGCTGCTGATTGGCACTTACGCATTTCTGTTAAAGATTGTGGGGTTTATCCTCTCCACGATCCTCTACCTAATCAGTCAAATTGTGCTGCTCATGCCGCAAAAGGATAAAAAATCCGTCCTGAAAGCATTCATCGCCAGCATCCTTGTTGCATGTTTGGTCTATCTGTTGTTTGTAAATGTTTTCTACGTCACCTTGCCACGTGGGATTTTCTGGTAGAAAGGAGGGCGCATATGTTTGACGTTTTTTCAATTGGATTCTCCCAAATTTTTTCGGTAAAGGTCCTGCTTCTGATTCTAATGGGGGTTGTGTTGGGAATTATCTTCGGTGCAACGCCTGGAATTTCCACCTCTATGGGAATTGCGTTGATGCTCCCGTTAACCTTTAAAATGCCGCTGATCCCATCGATTGCCACCATCTTAGGGCTTTATGTCGGCGGCACCTCCGGCGGCCTGATCACCGCAATTCTGCTGAATATTCCAGGCACCTCCAGCGCCATTGCCACCTGCTGGGACGGGCACCCGATGGCCCGACGAGGTGACGCCGGAAGGGCGCTTGGCATCGGGATTCTTTACTCATTTTTTGGCGGTGTCATCAGCTTAGTAGCATTGTTTTTCATGGCGCCTATGCTTGCAAAGGTTGCTTTAAAGTTTTCCTCCATTGAATATTTCGCAATCAGCGTCTTCTCGCTGACCCTGATTGCCAGCGTCTCAGGAAAATCTCTGCCCAAAGGAATCACCAGCGCGACGCTTGGGGTGATCGCAACCACCTTTGGCATCGCTCCTGTGGATTCCACCTATCGTTACACCTTCGGCTTTCACCAGCTGGACGCGGGATTCCAGCTGCTTCCTGTTTTAATCGGCGTGTATGCGGTGGCGGAAATTTTGAAGGTTGCCGAGAAAAACACCCCGCTACCCACCTTAAACGCCTATAAAATGCACGGCTTTGGCGTTTCACCAAAGGAGTTTGGGGAACAGTTTGGAAACATGTGGCGCTCCGCTTTGATCGGAGTTGGCGTCGGAATTCTTCCTGGAATCGGTGGCGGCATTTCGAATATCATCGCCTATACTGCCGCCAAAAATCAATCAAAGCATCCGGAGGAATATGGTACTGGCTGCGTCGGTGGTATCGTCGCCTCGGAAACGGCCAACAATGCTGTTACCGGCGGCGCACTTATCCCACTGCTGACTCTGGGCATTCCCGGCGCCCCTGCGACCGCTTTTTTATTGGCCGCATTAACCGTGCAGGGCGTGATACCAGGTCCGCTGCTGTTTACCACCCATATCAACCTCGTTTACGCTATCTTGGCGGCGCTGTTAATCGCTAATCTTCTAATGGTAGTCGTCGAATATTTCGGGATGAAGGGCTTTTTACAGATTCTCAAGGTGCCAAAGCATTACCTGTTCCCGATTGTCTTGGTGATGTGCATGGTCGGTGCGTTCTCTACCAACAATCGTATTTTTGATGTTTGGTCTATTTTGGTGTTCGCATTGGTCGGCTATGCGCTCTCCAAATTCGGATTTCCTGCAACCCCATTCGTCCTGGGGTTCATCCTCGGCGGACTTTTCGAGCTCAACCTGCGCAGATCGCTGATCATCACCGATGGCAGCTACTGGGGCTTTTTCACCCGCCCGATCGCTGCTGTTATCCTGCTTATTTCGGTTGCATTTCTTGCAGTGCTCCTTTACCAGCGCAGCAAAGGTGAGGACGTGCTCACCGACGACGGAATCTGACAAGCCAAAACCCTCTCCGCAACACGGAGAGGGTTTTTCTTTTTGTCATACAAGATCCCCGCTATATTTGCACCTGCTTAAACCTTTTCCATCTGTAGCTTTTCCAGGCGGTTCCACCTTTGCACCTGCTTTCTATACAGGTACAGACCGATCCCACCCGCAATCGTCTCGGAAATTGGGAAGGCAAGCCACACATAATTCAGCCCAATCAGCGAAAACAGCCAAAAGAGCGGCACCAGGCAAAAAATTTGACGGGTCAAGCTCAAAAGCAGGCTGGTGGTGCCATCGCCAATGGCCTGAAAGCAGATTGGCAGCATCAAAGAAAACACTGCCGAGAGAAAGCTGGAGCCGATGATCGGAAAAGCAACCGCACCAATCGTGAGGACCTCCCCGCTGTCAGAAAATAGCGCCATCATCTGCTTAGGAAAGAAAACAAAGCAGACCATTCCCGCCAGCATAAACACCACCGAAATCAAAAACGAGCTGTTCATCGTATTTTTGCAGCGGGTATAGTTTCCGCAAGCATAATTGTAGCTGAGGACTGGCACAACACAGGTCTGCAAACCGAACAGCGGAATGAAAAAGAAGCTCTGCACCTTATAATATAAGCCCAATACCGTTACAGCCGCATCGGAAAACCCCGCCAATATTATGTTCAGCGCCGCAATGTAAACGGTGAATAACATCTGCATCAGGATGGAAGAGTAGCCGTAAAAATAGATCCGCCGGATATAATGCCCCATTTTCCGGATGCCAGGCGGCCTGTAAAAGCCCTTTACACCGGTGATCCCCGCTGCAACCACCTGCCCAAAAACCGTTGCCCAGGCTGCGCCTGCCGCTCCCATTTCCGGAAACGGACCCATTCCAAAAATGAGAAGCGGGTCTAAAAGCACATTGACCAGCGCACCGGCAATTTGAGCGAGCATGGGTAGGCGCATATTGCCGGTAGACTGATGTACCTTGCTCCAAATCCCCTCCAAAAATGCGCCCAGGCTGCCAATGCACACAATCCGCCCATAGCTTACCGCATACTCCACCGCCATCGGCGAGCTCGCTGAGGTCATCACATACGGACGCATCAGCAGTGCGGAAAGCGGCGCAAAAATCGCCCAGGACACCAATGACAGCACCATGCCTGTGCCAGCGGCGCGTTTGGCGTCCTGGGGCTTATTCTGGGCAAACTTGCGCGCCATATAGGTATTGACCCCCACACCGGTGCCTACCGCCAGCGCGATGATGATGAGCTGTAGCGGGTAAACAACCGTCAATGCCGTGAGCGCATCCTTTGAATATCTGCCTACAAAAAAGCTGTCTACAATATTATAAAGCGCCTGAATCAGCTGTGCCAGCATCACAGGCGGCGCAATTTTCAGCAATATTTTTCCTACCCGTTCGGTTCCAAAAAAATTGCCTTCTGAAAGTGTTTCCTCCATAAGCTTCACCTCTTAAATTTGCGCCTTTCCGGTTTCAGAAGTTCCCGCTGGCGTCGATGCTCAATACAAAATACACAATGCCGCCCTTTTTCATCTGCATCGGGATAACCGGCATTCCCACACCGCCGGATTGGAATGTAGCCTCCAACCGGCCCCCTGCGTGCAGCTTTAAAATATCCAGCGCATCTTGCAGCCGGCTATTCTCCAGACCGATCAGGATGGTAACACTGCGCCTTTTTAAAAAGCCGCCGGAGGAATTGAGCAGTGTCACATAAAAACCATGTTCGGTTAAATCCTTGACCACATCAGGGTAATCGTCCCCTTGAAGCACCGCTACTACCAGTTTGTCATATGCTACATTCATCGATGAAACCTCCTTATTCCTTGCATCCCCTATGGGATTATACTGAGCTG
>CAJUJI010000143.1 GCA_910586875.1 uncultured Anaerotruncus sp.
TGTGATATTGGCTCCGTCCTCAAACAAAACGGCTACTTTTCCAATAGGGCAGGTTAGCAGCTTTACCCGCTCCACATGCGCCCCATAATCCAGCGGATAAATATTGCCGATCACTTTTCCATCCTGCACATCTTTGATAGAGAGGGCATAGGCAAGGACCGGGTCTTTTGTCTGTTCATGGTAAAACTTCCACACTTTATTTGCATGGCTGCCTTCCAGATAGACCTCCCATTCCCGCAGGGTATAGGTGCCGCAGGGCCGCGATAGCCAGAGAAGGCGTCGGTCCTCCGGTTCTCCCGATACGGCCAGCTTTGGAATCAGCTCTTTATCCAGGTCAAAATCATCCTTATAATGCTGCGTGTGTAACTCTGTGATCTGCTCCAGGCTGTCCAGTATATCCACGCCCTCGAACCTTATCGCGCCCATCAGCGTTCCCTTTCCGGCGCAGGAGGCGCAACCTGCCTGGCCTCATGTTCCGGGCGGTCTGCTTTCAGCTTTTCCATGAGAGAGGTTTTTCCCTCCGGCAACGTCTCCGGGGCAAGCTCCTGGATTTCCTCATAAGTCTGTCCGTCTGTCAGGTCAGGGCGCGCAGGCGGCTCGTTGTTGAGCCTGCCATCCAGCATATTGTAATTTCCGGTCTGGCCTTCCTCGTAAAGCTCCGCATTACGCAGATAGCTCTCCGGCGCCTGGAAGGGCAGCATTTCCGCCTGGGTATGCGCCCAGCCCTCCCCGTAGAGGAAATAGTACATATCCGGTTGGTCGCAGACAAAGCACAGGGAGCCGTCCTGATTATCATAATAGGACGCCTGCATATCCTGATAGTGGCAGCGTTCCTCACGGCCCAGGTACACCCCGGTTATCTGCGCCCAGCATGGCGACCATGCCCGTATAATTGCTGTGAACCGCAGAGTGGATTTGCACCAGCGGGTTCGCCTCCGGCATGGCCTGCCTGCCGGGAATTTCGTTCCGCTTTTCTGCCGCGTCATTTCTCGGCGTCACTTCCTCATGGGCGCGGGCATCCAAATCCGGCTGCGCCTGTGCGGAAGTCTTTCTGACGGCGCCCGGCTCCGGTTCTTTCTCCTGTGCGTAATAATGGACATTGACGGTAGTTTTGCTGTTCATTTCCCTGGCGTAAGCCTCCGCAGCCTCGCGGGTGTTAAATTCCAAAGGCTTTCCGTCCTCCTTGCACCACGCCTCGGCATGGCCGAAGATGGAAGCGCCGCTGCGCACCGCCCATATACCGTAGGTTGTTTCTTTTCCCATTCTGATCCTCCTTATCGTTCCTGCTGTTTTGATGGTTTCTGCTTTTGGGGCATCTCCGTGTGCTTTGCGTCTTTTATCTGTTGCCGGAGGGAAGGTCTGTGCTCCGGCTCCGCTTCGGAATCCGTGATATTGACATACTCGCCAATAATACAAAGCGCCTCCCCGTAACTGCCACAAGTAAACACCCGGTCCTTCATTTCCTTTGCCTGATCCTTCAGGTCATGCTCCCGCAGGGTACGGGCAGCAATGCCTACCAGATTGAAGATATTGCCGTCCTGGCCGATCAGCGCACAATCCGGTTTTTCCGGCTCCGGCGAAGGCTCCCCGATAAAACCGCCCAAACGCTTCGGCACAAAATCGGACAACCAGGTGCCCCCGAAATTCTCATGGGTCTGCAAACGCCACATGGCAAGTTTCCCAATGTCCAGCTTCACATCCTCGAAAGGATAGAGCACACAGGTGAGCTCCCCATACTGGAAATTGGAAACATCCTCAAATTTACTGCCGTCCTTCAAAATCCCCTCCTCGGTGAACATCTCATTGATCCCGTCCACCCATTCCTTCAAATCCCCGCCGCAGCCCTGCAGGATCAGGCCGTCTTTGCCCTCCATGTGCCGCAGGTCATCGGTTGTGATCGTATTGATATTCAAAAAATCGCCTCCTATCGTTCCTGTTGATGATTCGTTTTCTGCCGGGTGGCTTTTGCCTCCGGCTGTTTCTTTAGCTGCCTGCGGACAGAGGATTTCTGCTCCGGTTCCCGCATATCCGTAAAAATATCGGATAACGGCTGCTCCCAGCGTTCCCCGAAGCCGCGGACCACCGTACCCGCCAGAGCGCCGTTTCCCTGAAACATTTTCAGTGTGTCAAAAGCCCGGTCAAACAGCTTGATATTTCTCCCGTCCACACAGGGAGCAAAATGGATCACCCCTTTGGGATAGCCCCCGCCAGTACCGATCCAGCCCCGGACAAAATCGTCATAGCCTTTTGTGATCCCAGCATCGGCCAGTTCGTTGGCATGGCTGGAAACCATTGTACTTGTGGCTGCATACTGATAACCTAAGACCAATATGCCGGTTTTCGGGTTATACATAAAGCGCCGATTATCAATCTGCTGTATATCGATTATCTGCCTCCTGATATCAATCCGCATAAGCTCTTTTGTAATCGCTGTCTTTTCTATCTGCATCCCTCCCGTCCATTGATTTGTCCGCAACTTAGCCCCGTTTCGGGGCATCAGAGTATTCTTATACAGCCGCCCCTCAGACCGGGTTCCCGAAAGCCATAAAAATCAAGCCTCTTTTTGGTTAAGTTGCGGACATATTATCCTTAATTTTTCCTGATCCGGCGCTTACGTTCCCGCTCGGATTTCCGTCTGGCAAAGGCGCGGCAGGAATCCAAACAATACACCTGGCTGGTGGTGGGAAGATATGCCTTGCCGCAGACCGGGCATGTTTTCTGTTTTAGGGAAGTGTCCTCGCCGGTAATGGCAGATTCCAGCGCCGGGTCCACCGGCAGCACCGCCTTCTGAAAGTGCCGGCAGAAAGAGCCGGTCCACCATTTATGCAGCATGTAACAGGGGCAGTCTAAGGGGAGACAGAGCTTTTCCTGATTGTCAAAGTTGGCACAAAGGTCTGTCACCAGCCTTCGGATTGCCGCCCGTTCCTGCCTGGTTAATTCCCATAAGGGAGGCCCGTTCATTTCCTCCTGCCTTTCTTAGCCGGAAATTCCAGCTTGAAATTTACATATTTGCCGCCTGTATCATCCAGCAGCACCACCGCGTCATAGTTTTTTCCCGTCTTTTCGCTGTAAAGCCCGGACATGGAAACGCGGCCCTCTTTCAGAAGGGCCGCCGCAACAGACTTTGTTATGGATTTTTTCTTCCCGGAAAAGAACTTATTATCTTTCCAGAGGGCAAAAGAACAACTTTGGTTGTCGCAGAAAAACCCTTTTTTGCCCTCATATACGGTTCCGCCGCAGCGTGGGCAGGTGCCAACAGCCTCACGCCCATTTTTCTTTGCATCTGGGAACAGACCGGCAAAACATTCCTCCGGGGCGGTATGGACCTTGACAAGCGCCCGGCTCATATCTGCGATCCCATCCATGAAATCTTTTGCCGGAACTTCGCCGCGCTCCACCTGTTTTAACATGGATTCCCATTCCGCGGTGAGCATGGGCGATTTGATGTTATCCGGCAGGACCAGGATCAGGTTCGTACCTTTTTCCGTGGGGATAAGTTGCTTTTTCTTCCGCTGCACAAATCCGGCAGAGACCAGTTTCTCCAAAGTAGCCGCACGGGTGGCCGGGGTGCCTAATCCCTTGCGCTCGGCATCCTCCGGCATGTCCTCGGCTCCAGCGGTTTCCATAGCCGCCAGAAGGGAATCCTCCGTATAGTGCTTCGGCGGGGAAGTTTTGCCCTCCCGGACGCTGGCAGAGACCATTTCAAAAATCTGTCCTTCCTGCAGCATAGGGAGGGAGGCATCTGTATTCTCACCATCCTCTGGCTTGGATTGTTTTAATCCCATGCGATAGAGGCGTTCCACCTCTTTCCATCCGGTCTGTAATACGGTTTTTCCTTTTGCCGTGAAGGAATTGCCCTGGCAGTCCAGAACCGCCGTTACCGCCTCGAACCGGTGAGCTTGGGTCGTGGCAGAAAGCAGCCTTGCAGCGATTAGTGTCAGTACATCCCGCTCCCCGGAAGGAAGCTCCGATAAATCCGTCCGGGCAATCTCCACCGTAGGAATAATAGCGTGATGGTCGGTGACTTTGCTGCCGTCCGTTATGCGATCAATATCCGGTTCCCCGGCGCAGCCCTTTCCAAAAGGCATATTGTCCCGCAGCCAGAGAATCAGGGAGGTAGCGGTTGCCTGCATATCCTCGGTTAAATATTGGCTGTCCGTCCGGGGATAGGTCGCCAGCTTTTTCTCATAGAGGAATTGTACATAGTCAAGGGTCTGCTGAGCTGTATACCCATAGATACGGTTGCATTCCCGCTGTAATGTTGTCAGATCGTATAGGCGGGGCGGCTGTACTGTCTTGACCTGTTTCTCTACGGACAGCACCGAAGCAGCCTGCCCGTCACAATCCATAAAGATTTTTTCAGCTCCGGCCTTATCCGGCAGCTTTCCGCCGGAGGCAGTAAAGCCGCCGCAGGTGATTTCCGGCACATAAAAGAGGGTGCTTGTAAATGCCTGAATATCCGCCTCCCGCCGCACCAAAAGCGCCAGCGTTGGCGACATTACCCGCCCCACATTCAGCGTCGTGCCATACAGGACGGAGAAAAGCCGGGTGGCGTTAATGCCGATCAGCCAGTCAGCCCCGGCCCGGCAGACCGCCGCGTCATAGAGCTTATCGTAGTCGCTGCCAGGACGCAGGTGTTCAAAGCCGTCCCGGATTGCCGCATCCTCCATACTGGAAATCCGGAGGCGTTCCATTGGTTTGCTGCATCCGGCATATTGATAGACAAGACGGAAGATCAGCTCGCCCTCACGTCCTGCGTTGGTACCACACACCACCGAATCCACCCGTTTGTCTTTCATCAGCCGGCATAAGAGGTCAAGCTGCTTTTTCTTATCCTTCGGCACTTCGTATTTCCATTCTTCCGGCAGGATCGGCAGATCGCCATAACGCCATCTGGCGTACTGTTCCCCGTAGGCCTCTGGCTGTGCCAACTCCAGAAGGTGCCCCACGCACCAGCTTACCAGATAACCGCCGCCCTCCATGTAGCCGTCTTTTTTCTCATTCGCACCCAGAACCGCCGCCAGCGACATGGCGACAGAGGGCTTTTCCGCAATTACTAATTTCATTCCTGTAACCTCCATTTCTTATAGCTCCGGTTTATTTCGGCCTATTTGCTTTGTTTTGGGTTTCATCGTGTTTTTTTCCTGTATCTGCTGTCGGTGGCTGGAAAGCTGCTCCACCACGCCTTTTTTCTGGCTGTCAGCACACCCGCCAAGGGCTGCGGTGGTTTTCTTTACCAGATTTGCCCGCTGGATGTTTCGGTCAAAGCAGGTAAGATAGGCATGGTAATCGCCTTGTCCGGGGGAGCAGCGCAGACAGTAGCGGTAATTCTCTGTCTCCACTACATATCCATAATTCTGCCGCCAGCCGCCTTCGATTGCCCCGCCGTGGCTGTAGCAGAAGCGGCTCATGGAATTTAAGTCCTTCAAAACACTGTCTCTAAGCTGCTCGACCACCTGGCCTAATTCTTTTTTAAAAGCGGCGCTGTTCAGACTTTCTTCCCCGCGCGGGTGCCAGGTATGCCAAAATTCCTTACCGCCTGCTCCAAAGTCAATGCGGACATGACCGACAGTTTGGACAATGATTGCGGTGATCACTTCCGGCACCTGCTGGCACAACAAGCCTGCCACAAACTTTGCAGGTAAAACTGTCATTACAAGCATGAGTACGATAGTACCCTTTTTCATATTGTTTCCGTTTGTTTTCTCTATTCATGAAAATTGATCCTCCTAAAAGTCTTGGTAATTGCCCTTTTGGGAGGTTTGGTAGAGATTGATTTTACGCAAACCTCCCGGTTAGCAAACAATCTCCGATAATAAATATTTCTTATACATAAAAATCCTCCTGTTTTTATAAGCACAACTTTCGTTGGACTTTGTAAATTATTATATTTTCGGAAAACCAGATGTTTCCTCAATAACGACTATCTTTAAGTTTTCCGCTGAAATAATTCGTTCTTGTTTACACTTTGGACAGAACAAAGGGTAGTTTCTTAAAAATGTATCTTCTCTCTATTTCAAGAGTGTCTTGTTTTTGCAAACAGGGCACAAAACCCATTCAAATTCCATATGCTCACATTCCTATTTTACGTTATCTGTTAATTCAACAATTAGCTTTTTTCAGCATAGCTGTCCGTTATTGCATAATTTTCTATGAAACGATCCATATGCGCTGTAAAGAGATTTTCAATTTCTTCTCTTTCTTCCTTATCATGTGCCGCATCTGAAATAGTTAATAACAGATAAAAGGGAGCATAAAATTCAACCGCCATTTGTTTTGGCTCACCTTTGCACCAAACTCCTTGTTCCATCATTTCACGAAATAAATCCTCGATAAAACTGACAGGGCCATTTCCCAAAACTTTTTGATAAAGGCTTGTCATTTCGGAATTTCTGTACTGTTCCAATGTCAACATTTTGCGAAAATTGCAAGCAATTTCATCCTCTGTCCAATAATGAAATTGAGACTCCATATATGCCTTAACGCTTTGTATTGAAGTATTCCTAAAAAGTTCTGTGGTTCCATCAAATTCTTTTTCTGGAATGCCTGCTTTTTTAGATCGTTCAATGTCTAATTGGCATATATGTTCAAAAATCTTATCGAAAATATCGCGCTTATTTTTATAGTGTCTATATAGTGCGCCTTTTGTCATGCCCAATTCTCCCGCAATCTTACTCACAGAAACTGCTTCATAGCCATCTTGGGCGAACAGTCTAAGAGCGGTTACTAAAATATTTTCTTTTGTATTAGCCATTTTCACACCTCCTGCAAGTAAACGCTCGTTTACACATCTGCATTATAGTAAACGAGCGTTTATTTGTCAAGTGTGTTTGAACGATTTATTTGTAAAATAACTTTTATTGGATTAAAAAATGCAAAGGCTTCCAATACATTTGCGTTTTATTACAGAGAAAAAGCACCACTGAAAATATGTGGCGCAGTTTCAAAGATATTTAATTGAGAGAAGGGAAAATTAGATGATCTATAAGCA
>CAJUJI010000144.1 GCA_910586875.1 uncultured Anaerotruncus sp.
ATACAAACATTGATCAATTTTGGATTGACACTCTGTGTTTTTTTTGTTTTTTGTATCATTGACCACATTACATTTACATGGAAATTTCTTCTTTTGATATATCCAATCTATTGCATGGTCTTATTCAATGTTGGTGTGGGACTAGTTCTTTCAGCACTTTTTGTCTTTTTTAGGGATATCCAATATCTTTGGTCGGTTTTTATTCAACTTTTGATGTATTTGTCTGCTATCTTTTATACAATCGACAATTATGATCCCATGGTACAAAACCTGTTCCTTCTCAATCCCATCTACCTTTTTGTTCGCTATTTTCGCAAGATTGTCATTGATGCCACTATCCCTAGCGTTTGGTTCCATCTACTGATGGCAGCAGATGTCGTTATTGTCCTGAGCCTTGGCTACTGGATCTATAAGAAGTATAATACCAAATTTCTGTATTATGTGTAACAGAGAAGATAATAAAAAGATGTTTATCTATTATATGGCTGGAGACTTCAAGGGCATTGGACTCTTGGAAGTACCCAGATCTGTCAAAGGGAATATCCATTATATCTTTGGTAGAAGGCCAAAAGAATATCGGTACTATAATATGGATAGAAGGATTGCTATTGTATGAAAAAGAGAAAACCGCCTCAACCAGTATGGTTGAGGCGGTTGTTTTCCAGTGACATAAGATCCGAAGCGCGGTCGATATCAGCAAGCTCCCAAGGATTTTTGACCTCAACCAGCTGCAAACGTGTGGGATATCGCGCAATAACAGCGTTTCCCGACTGATGGGGCTGCAAAGCTGCTAACTCCGAAAATAGTGCAGCAGGAAACAAGACAGGATTTCCGCGTTGCCCCTGCCAGCTCACAGCTACTATTGCATGAGGGTTTGCGTGAAACGCAGCAACCATCCGCAGGATTGTTTGCGGGTGCAGCAGTGGTTGGTCGCAGACCGAAAATAGACAGCCTTCTAAGCCATCCGGCAACGATAAAATTCCGCGTTGGATGCTCTGGGAGAGGGTGCTTTCTGCACAGGTCAGCCTTGTGACGGAGAAACCATGTTGTATAGCACTTTTGGCGACCTGTGAATAACGGGTTACAACGGTGGTATGTTGGAAGCATTCACAAGGAAAGCTGCTGAATATTGTTTCTATAAGCGGCTGGCCTCGAAAGGTTGCCAGTAGCTTGTTAGATCCAAAACGAGTGGAATGGCCGGCTGCAAGAAAAATACATGCAAGCCTTGGAGTGCTGTTCAAAAGCGCTTCCTCCCTTTTGACAGGCGGATTTTGTCGCAGAGCTGTTGGCGCGGACTTCTGGTTACATTGTGTATAAAATATAGCGGGAATTTAAATAAAAGCAGCGGTTCCGTCAATGGCAGTCTGTGGGTTGATGAAAATATTATTGACCAGCAAGGAATAATGCAGATGCGGTCCTGTAGAATAGCCGGTGGAGCCAACCTTTCCAACGGGATCACCGCGCTTGACGACAGCGCCAGCCTGCGTATCCAGGGAATCCATATGGTAGTAAAAGCTTTTCAGTCCAAATCCATGATCGATCACAACGGTATTTCCAGTTAGCTGAAGAAAATCTGCAAACAGAATAACGCCATGATTCGTGGCATATACCTGTGTTCCAGCTTTCGCTGCATAATCGGTGCCGCTGTGCCGGCTAGCAACTTTGGACCCATTGGTATAACGAATTGCGCCATATTCAGTGGTGATTTCTGAGTAGCTCTCTACTGGCTGTAAAAATGTGCCTTCCCAATATTTTTCCGGTGTGGAAATCGCCTTTAGTGGCTCTATTTTTTGCTCCCATTCCCAGTTCGCCTGTGCGCTGAGGGCTGTTTCCTCCTCGGTAGCAGAATCCATCGTGAGCTGTTGCACCTGGAAAGAGCGCTCCTGTACCACGATTTCAAACCGCCAGGTTTGCGCTGCGGCCGAAACGGTCAATTGATAGTTCCCAACCGGAGTGGTATAGGCGATTGGCAGTAGCGCGCTCATTCCATCCCCATCCAGGAAAAATTTTGGTTGGTGTGGCAGCGTTGTTTGAGCGGTGACCCCTTCGCTGACAGCGCTAGCATGGATGAACAACGCCTCTCCCAGCGGCGCCGATTGACTGGAGAGTGTGACCTGTGGCGTAGCAGGCTCGATCTGGGACTCAGGCGCAGAGCTGCTTTCGAGTGTGCTTTCAGACTCGGCTTTAGAAAGCAGTTGTGCAGGCTCCGGTTCGCTGGATATGGTATGATGAATTTCTGCGGTGGAGGATACCAGATTGATCGGCTCACGAGCTGGAGCGCTGTTGCATCCGGCAAGAGCCAGAGCCAGTAAAATTGCGAAAGATTTCTGATACAAAAAACCACTCCTTTTCTTTTTTAGGATAGCAGAAAGATTTGAATAGAATATGAAGGGACATCGACAGAACGAAAAAAATGAGGTATACTATTAAATACAACAAGAAAGGTGGCATTTATGGAGCGAATTTATTTAGACAATGCGGCGACCACCTTTCCCAAACCACCACAGGTCGCGCAGCAGATGTTTCATTATATGACGCAGATAGGGTGCAATATTAACCGCGGCGGTTATGAACAAGCTTATCATGCGGCAGAGGTGGTGCTGGACACCCGCGAAAAACTGGGCAGACTGTTTCATTTTGAGCCCGCTAGTCATGTGATTTTTACTGCCAATGTGACAACCGCACTGAATATGCTGCTGAAGGGATTGTTGCGGCAAGGGGACCATCTATTGGTAAGTGCGATGGAGCATCACGCGGTTATGCGGCCACTTGCACAGCTGGCGGAAAATGGGATAGCTTTCGACCGGATTCCGGCAAATCAACGGGGCCAATTGCCACAACGAACACTGATCCCACTTTTGGAGTCGTTGCTTCGTCCGAATACAAAGGCGATTGTAATGACCCATGCGTCAAATGTTTGTGGCACCTTGTTGCCGATAGCGCAGGTGGGGCACTTCTGTCGCGCACATGATCTTTTGTTTATCGTTGACGCGGCACAGACCGCAGGAATTGAGCCGATTGATATGCAGCAGATGCAGATTGATGGATTAGCCTTTACCGGACACAAAAGCTTGTATGGGCCGCAGGGGATCGGCGGTTTTCTGCTTGGAGACCGTCTGGCGGACCGGTTAGCCCCATTGCTGACCGGTGGAACAGGGAGTTTTTCTCATTTGGAGCAGGCACCAAGGTCACTGCCCGACCGTTTTGAGGCGGGAACATTGAACCTGCCGGGCATTTACGGATTAAATGCGGCGCTGCATTGGTTGGAGGAGCAGGGGATTGCGGCAATCCGCGAAAGGGAGCGCCGGTTGAGCGCTTATTTTTTGGAACAGCTACAAGCGTTTCCGGAGGTGCGGATTCTGGGTACTGCGGACCCCACATGTTCAACAGCGGTTATCTCGCTTGATTTTCTAAAGCTAGATCATGCAGAGGTAGCGTTCCGGCTGGACCATGAGTATGGAATCATGACCCGATGCGGGTTGCACTGTGCGCCAAATGCCCATAAAATACTTGGCACGTATCCCAAAGGAACTGTGCGGTTTTCGTTTGGAGCATTTAACACCCCACAGGAAATTGACCGGACCATCGCGGCACTTTGGCAGCTTATGAAGGAGGGGTGAGGATGCAGCAGCTCTTGCGGCAGATTCCACAGGTAGATGAGCTATTGCGGATGCCGGCGTTGATGCAGGCTGCGCGACGGCAAGGGCATACGCCGATCGTGAATGCTGTGCGCGCTGAGCTAGAAGCTCTGCGGGAGGCCATCCGACATGGCGAGCTTGAACAGGTGCCATCCTCAGCGCAACTTTGTCAGGAGGTGTTAGCGCGGTTAGAGTGTGAAAGGGGATACCACCTGCAAAAGGTTATCAATGCGTCTGGCATAGCACTGTATACAAACCTAGGGCGCGCACCGCTGGCAAAAGAGGCATTGCAAGCAATACAACAGGTCGCTGGTGGATACAGTAATTTGGAATATCAGCTAACCGAAGGGGCACGCGGCAGCCGCAATGGTTTTGTGGAGCCGCTGCTTTGCAGGTTATGCGGCTGCGAGGCAGCGCTTGCGGTCAACAACAATGCGGCGGCATTGCTGCTGGCATTGGCAGCGCTCGCCAGTGGTCGGGAAACGCTGATTTCTCGCGGAGAGCTGGTAGAGATTGGGGATCACTTTCGGGTGCCAGATATTGCAGCGCAAAGCGGAACACGTCTAATAGAGGTTGGCAGTACCAATAAGACCCATCTGCGGGACTATGCGCAGGCGATAGGAGAGCAAACTGGTGTGCTGCTCAAGGTGCACACCAGCAATTTTCGGATGATTGGCTTTACAGAAAGTGTGCCGGTTGCGCAGCTTGTGCGATTGGGGCAGGAGCAGCGTCTGCCAGTGGTGGCCGATTTGGGAAGTGGTGCGCTGCTAGAGGCGGAGTACTACCCATTTGAGGAGGAACCGACGGTGCCGCAGACCTTACGGGACGGCGCAGATGTGGTGTGTTTCAGCGCAGACAAGCTGTTGGGTGGTCCGCAGGCAGGGATTCTGTTGGGAAAGCGAGCGCTGATTGAGCAGATGCGCCGCCATCCGCTGGCGCGGGCGCTACGGCTGGATAAGCTGTCGCTGGCGGCGTTGGAAGCGACTCTACAGCTTTATTTGGATTCTGAACATGCGTTAAAGTCGGTGCCGGTTTTGCAGTCAATCTGTGCAAAAAAGGAAGCATTGGAGCAGAAGGCGCAGCAGTTGGCATCGCTGATTCGAGAGAGAACACCGCAGCAGGTACAGCTGGAGATCCTGCCGGCTTGCCGGCCGGTAGGCGGCGGCGCAGCGCCGGGACAGTGGCTGGAGGGATACACAATTGCGCTTTCCAGCCCAAGCCGGACAGCCGCACAGATGGAAGCAGCACTGCGCGCAGCACCAGTGCCGGTAATCGCCTATATTAGGGAGGAACGGCTGCTATTGGACGTTGCAACAATCGCGCAAGAGGAGTTTTTATTGCTTGCACAGGAGGTCGCACAGGTGGTATGAAACGGTTGCTGGTGGGAACAGCTGGTCATGTGGATCACGGAAAAACGCAGCTGTTATATGCGCTGACCGGTGTTGACACCGACCGTCTTCCGGAGGAGAAGCGGCGCGGTGTTACCATCGATTTGGGGTTTGCGCAGATGACCCTTGCAGAGCTGTGCATTGATTTTATCGATGTGCCAGGCCATGCACATTACATCAAAAATATGTTGGCAGGTGCGGGGGCGTTGGACCTTGTGCTGATGGTGGTCGCGGCTGATGAGGGGATTATGCCACAGACGCAGGAGCATCTGCAAATTTTATCGCTGTTGGGAACACAGCGCGGCGTCATTGTGCTGACCAAATGCGATTTGGTAGAGCAACCGCTGCGGCAGCTTGCTATTCAGGAGGTGCGGGAAGCGTTTGCAGGCAGCTTTTTAGAGACCGCCCCGTTGGTATGCGTTTGTACGAAAAGCGGGGAGGGGCTAGAGCGGCTGAGAGAGCTGCTTAGGCAATCGGAACCGATCCAGCGCCCGATAAAAGCGCCGTTTCGGATGCTGCTTGATCGGGTGTTTGTCAAAACAGGTCAAGGCGTGATTGCAACAGGGGTGATAACCGAGGGCAGTGTTTGTCAGGGAGATACAGTTTGTGCGCTGCCAAAAGGAGATATGGTGCGGGTGCGCGGGTTACAAAGCGGTGGTAAACCGGCTCAAGCGCTATTCGCAGGCAGCAGAGCGGCGGTCAATCTAGCGGGTGTGCAGGTTTCTGCGCTCACCCGTGGGATGGTGCTGGCACAGCCGGAATCGGTTGTCTGTACCAGGCGGATCGATGTTCGTCTTTCGGTGTTGGCAGGAGCGCAGCATCCGGTTTTGCACAACAGCCGGTTACATCTGGCGGTTGGCACAGCATCGGTGGTTTGCCGAGTTGCGCTGCCAAAACAAGGTGCACTCCTGCCAGGACAGAAGTGCTTTGCTCAGCTGCGTCTGGAGCAGCCGGTAGCGGTGCGCCGGTACGACCGGTTTGTAGTACGGTTTTATTCGCCGCTTGAGACGGTTGGCGGTGGAGTGATTCTCGAACCCGAGCCGGTGCAACGCCGCATTGGCGAACGAGAGCAGGAGCGGTTGCTGCTTTATGAAACCGGCTCGGTACAGGAGCAGTTGAACTTTGAAGCAACCCAGCACCTGCTCACCCGCGCACAAGCGCGTAAGCGGTTTGCGTACTTGTCGGAAATGGAGTTTGCTACAGCATGGGAACAACTGGTACAGGCGGGGGAGTACGCCCTGCCACAAGAGGCGGTTGAGCAACGGAGAAGGGCGCTGCAAGCGCAGTTGAAAAGCTTTCATGCAGCACATCCGCTTGCGCAGGGGATGCCAGTGGCCTCACTATATGGGCGGTATCCCGAGCCGCTTTTGCGAATCTGGATAGCGGACGGCTCAATCAAAAAGACCGGCCCGTTTGTCTCGTTGGCAGATTTTTCGATTACAGAGACCATTGTATATGCCGAGTATGCAGCGCGAATTTTACAGGTCTATCAGGAGGCAGGACGGCTTCCATTATCCAGTGAGCAGCTTTCGCAGAAGGCGGGCATTTCGCAGGAACAAATCATGCAAATGCTGCCATTGTTGGAAGCGCAAGGAGTGCTGGTCTGCCTGGGATCGGCATGGATTTTAGCAGAGGTGTTTGCTGCTGCAAAGCAGGAGGTGCGCGCGTCAATCGAACGCGATGGAGACATCACATTGGCGCAGCTACGGGACATGTTGGGGATTTCTCGCAAATATGCACAGCTTCTATTGGAGACGATGGACCAACAGCAATTTACAAAAAGGCTGGGTGACCGGCACATTCTTTGGGAAAAGTCAGATTGATATGGGGGTAGATGGATGCTGGTGTATTCCGCGGTCTTCAAAACCGTTGCAGGTCGCGAAAGGCTGCCTGGGTGAGTTCGATTCTCACATATCCCCGCCAAAAAACGGACTCCTTTTTTCTA
>CAJUJI010000145.1 GCA_910586875.1 uncultured Anaerotruncus sp.
CCCTAAATGCCGTTCCCCTCCATCAATCCTAATTTTTGATTCAATTACAAATTTTAGGATTGAAGGAGAGTATCCCTATGACTGAAATCAAAAAAGATAAAAATACGACCATCAGAATACATGGATATGAATTTGAGGTATCAGCTAAAAAAGCAGCTGAGTTCCATAAGCTTCAACGCCGTATTCGATATTTGGAAATTAATGTAAAGCAGGAAAGATTGGATAAGCAACATGGTTGCTTATTGCCAAGCAAGGAGGATTCTCTTGACCGTTTACAAGGACTGGGCGTAGAATTTTCAGCTCAACAGTTGTCTATAGAAGATGTAGTGGATAATCATTTGATGAAGGAAAAACTTTATGAATGTTTACAGCAATTATCCAAAGATGAACAAATGCTTATTTTTCAATTATATTTCTTAGGAAAAACAGAGCGCCAATATGCTAAGGAAAAGAGCATACATTATATGACAATACACAGCAAAAAGAAACTAATATTGGGCAAATTGCTGAAAATGTTACAAACATAAAAATTTTTTCGTGCAAGACCCCTTTCCCGTTGCTAAGTATATGAGGGGATTTTTAGAATTCTCAAATGTACTTTGAAAATTTAATATCCAACAACTCAGATACATTCCCTGACTTTGCTTCTAATGGGAGCGAGCGCCGTGAAGGATGCGCCAAAACCAGCGATAAGGCTGCGAGCGAAAACCATCTGTTCTAAAACAGTTCTGTGGTAGGGCTGTTGCGCGATAACAGGAGTCGGGAGAGATACTTCCGTCCAGTCTTAGCCATAAGCATAGAGGGCGGCTCGGTGAGAACCACGGAGAGTTGAAATGCTATGATGGATGTCAGCCACATCCAGTCTGAGTTGCTGCCCGCTGCGCTGGGGGAGTGGTGTCGAATACAGCGCAAACTTGATTTTAGATAAAATAGGCAGGAGCATTGTGTGATATGCTCCTGCCCATCAATGTAAAATCAAGGCGCAGTACTAAATTGTAACGGAGGAAAACTTATGACAAATTCTGTAATTCGGGAAACTTTGACGATTGAAAAATTACCGACCTTTTTCAGTCCGCGGCAACTGGCGGAAATTTTGGGTGTCAGCAAAGATACGGCATACCGGTTGGCGTCTTCGGAGCAATTCCCAAGTGTTCGTATTGGAAAAAGAATCCTGATTTATAAGGATTCTTTCACAGATTGGATAACAATCAACTTTGCACAAAGTGAAAATAATTGAGGGGGTAGTTGAAATGGCACAGAAGAAAAACTTATTACAACCACGCATTACATATCAGTTCAGTGAGGGTGGTATTTATCCACGTAAAGACGGAAGATATACCGCTCAGATTTACATAGATGGTGATCGAGTGACCTATACTTCTACGGAAGAAAAAGCGTCTGCCTGGCTGAAAAAAGTAAAGGCTGAGCTCACTTTGGGAGTCTATGTGAAGCCTGAGAAAAAGCAGTCGGAAAAGAAGAAAGAGGACAAGCCCAGGGATGAATTGTCTTTGGGGGAGTGGTTGGATAACTGGTTGGAGCTATATGCGAAGAATTCGATAAAGCTAGCGACCTATATTAGCTATGAGACATATATTCGCAGGCATATTAAACCTGCGCTGGGGCAAATCCCGATAAAGGAGCTAACGATCGGCGACCTTCAAAAGTTTCTGACGGATAAGCTGGTGCAGGGAAGGGCAGATGGCCAAGAGGGAGGGTTGTCTGCAAAGACGGTGCGAAACATTCATAAAATGCTGTTGCCGGCATTGGAGCAGGCTAAGGTTGAGGGGATTCTAACAGAAAATCTAGCGGCAGGCGTCAATCCACCTAAAGTGGAGCAGAAGGAGATGCGGGTTCTATCGTTAGAGGAGCAGAAACGCTTTGTAGCGGCCTGTACGCACCTGCAAAGGGAGGAGCCGAATGCGTTGGCGTGTATGGTAGCGTTATTCTTTGGGCCGCGTTTAGGGGAGGTTTTGGGGATGCAGTGGAAGAATGTGTCCTTTGAGGATCGTCAATTTAAATTGACGCATACGCTCAGTCGTTTAAAGACCTTTGATTCCAATGCTCCGGCTAAAACAACATTAGAACTACGTTCAATGAAAACAAGTAATGCAAGAAGGAGTATTGATCTATTTGATGAAATGTATGAAGCATTACTGCGGCATAAAAGATTGCAGGATGCATGGAGTAAACAGCACCCAGGATATAATCCAGATGGATTTGTTTTTGCAACACCAGATGGCAGGCCGGTGGAGCCGCGCACCTATGAAGATTTCTTCCGGAAGGTGACAGAAGCCGCAGGCATTGAAGGGGCAACCTTCCATACATTGAGACACCCGTATGTCAAGCTAAAGACAAAAAATAATTGCAAAACAACAATTACAAGCATGCGCTTTCATGCTTGCAATTGCTGTTTATACATTCGTGAAAAAGGCAGTAAACAAAAACAACATTAAACTTCTATGAGCTGGATTGCATCGAGAATCTTTTGGAGCTCATTTTTAATTGCGTCTTCTGCAACGAGACCTTCTGTTGGGCTATTATTTTCATCTCTCTTCATCGAAATAATAAAAGCAATAACGTCTTTTTGATTTTCTGTTGGAAGCCGCAAAAATTCGCGAGTTGTAACAAAGATACCTATACGCCGATAAGCTTCCGCCACATCAATAAATTCACTGAGAGTTTCCTTATTTACTTGGCGCGTTTCTACAACAAGCCTGACCGCTGTTTTTCCACGAGAGGTACAGTAGCTGATAACTTTTGCAAGCGATATATCATCTGTAACAAGCGTTTCTTTGATGTGTTTTACAAGCTCTTCGTCAAGTTGGCTCAACATCCACAAGAAGTTCAGCCCTCCATATTGTGATAAGGCAGTACCTGAATCTATTGCATCAATACATCGCGACTTGAATACAGGCTCAAGCTCTAAAAGCTCATCCAATGAAATCGCCTGTTTATCCTCATTGGGTCCCTTATCAGTATAGCGCCCATGCTGTGTTTCAAAATCCTGCAAAAGCAACGCTAATATTGGTGGATTAACTGTTTTATCCTCAAATATACCTCGCAAAAATGAAAAGCGTTCCGCCGTATCAACCACTTCCAGCAAAGGATCTACGCAAAACAGTAATCTCCATGCAAACGGAACGGTAAAAAAGCCTTTTTCCTCAACTTCAAAAGAACTCCACATCCGACAAAGGCAACGTGTTAAAATTGTAGCCCTTTCTGCTGGGATATTTTTTGAGTCGCCTTTATTGGCATATGCCTCAATTTCTTCAAGCAACCTAATGATTTTTCCGTCCTGATATAGCTGGGTGATGTTTGTTACAACCTCGCTTTCATTTGCCTCATATATGATATTTCGCATAGTTGCAGTCGGAATTGCATCATCTCCAAGCGAAAGGGAAAAATAACGGTCAAAGCATTCCGGAACAGCAATATTACAATGAATTAAAAATTTCCTGTAATCGTAATAGCGGCCAAAAGAATAGCTATGTTCCAAAGCCACTTTCGTTTTGGGAAACAAAATCCCAAGAATCCTTTTTGCAGCCTTATCATTCGCAGCAATCCCATCGGAGAAAATATCACTAATAGCTTTCTTGATTTTCTCCTCATCAGTGTGTTGGCGTTCGTATGAGTAGCCGCTAATTGAACCGCAAAGCATATCTTTGTAATTATTTAAAGTGGAATAGACAGCCGGTTCAAATACCTGAAGACATGTCAGACCCAGGAGATCGATAGGATCGGTCTCTTCTTGCAATAGCTGGTACTTCAAGTAAAATACATTTGAGTATCGAATAACGTCCCGAATGGATTTGATATAATTTTTTACTCCATACTGGAATAATTCTGCCCATGTTGCTTTGTCCCACCGGCTATCCGGTATATCTCCAAGTATCCCGTTAAGTTTTGAGAAAAGAGCATCATGAATACTTGCCATGCTTGGTGCAGGTATCTCAAATGGAACTTGTATAACTTTTTCAAGGTATTCCCGCCCATCTCCGTGTTGTACCGTAGCAAGTGCGCGTACCACAACATCATAATCAAAAGCGAGCAAATAGACTGCGTTCGGAAAATCTGCCAGTGCTTTTACCAGTTGAAAAACAGCGATAATCTCTTCTTCGGAAAGCCGATCGATATCATCTATGGAGACAATTATTTTTAAATTCTCCTTAACCATTGTGCGGATTATCTCATCTTTTTGTCCCTGCATATCGTTGCTTTTTCGCTTCATGCGATTTCTTGCCTTGGTTGTAAACATTTTGCCTGCTGCTGCAATTGCGCCCCCGGCGTATGGGATAAGACTGGCTGCATCAAAAAGATCCGCATATTGATCGACTAATTCGCATACACTATCTGCCGTAGGTTTTTTAATTTTTATTGCACTTGCCAACTGTTTAAAGAATTGGGTAATAAGTTGTTTTGGATCGGAACAGAGCCAAGGATTAAACCTTAATATGACAACATCTGTATTACGGTGTTCTACTTGCTCTATTACCATATTTAGTAATGAAGTCTTTCCGCTTCCCCATGCACCATACAGCCCCACAGTAAAAGAAGTAGGAAAAGTGGATTGCAATATAACATTGGCAAGACTCTCAGCAAATGATTCTCGATTCAGTTTATCTTCAGAAGACTTAGTAATGGGAAGGTCTGGACTGATCATTAGTATCACCTCTGTTTCTTTATTCCGTAGGATTGACTATGGGTTCTCCATATTTGTGCCAACTGCACCAATTCTATTTTGATCTATACTCCATTTTACCACAATCTTTCCACCGCCGTCTACCACAACCTTATCAATACAGTCCGCAATTTCACTAAGCGGAATATCTTTACTGCTGGCAGAAAGAAGCTTGCGGAACTTGGCGTATTGCTTTTCATAGGCTACCTTGCTCTCTGTCACCTGAATGAGAGCCTCTTTTGACTGATTTGCAATATCTTGTACTACGCGAAATTCTTCCTTGCTGATTTCTCCCTGCACATACTGTTCATAGTGCTCCATTGCGTTGATCCAAGCCATTGTCTTGCGCTGCGAAAGCTCAGAAATTTGTCCTGTGTACTCTTGAATCTGCTGCTTATACGCTGAATTTGTGATATAGTGCTCATTCACATAGTCCTTCAACTGGCGATAGATGGCGCTGAGAACATCTTCCTCTCGGACGTACATCCCAGTACATTTATCAGCCCCCAAGCGATTTTTGGTGATGCAGGTGAAGAAATGCCAGTCAGCGTGATTAGTGCCGCGCTTGCGCTGCATCTTTCCGCCGCAGCACCCGCATATTACCTTGCCTTTTAGAATGTTGTCTGCCGACTGTCCTTGCGGAACCACATTATATGCCCTGGTCTGGAATGCCTTTTGAATGGCATCGAACGTGCCTGCATCGACCAACGGTTCATGGGTAGCCTCCACCGCCCGTTTCTCTTTCCCCTGTACCAGCATGCCCGTATATGTGCGATTGGTAAGGATGTACTTCACAGACCTGCTGTTCCAACTGCCATTACCATCATCAAAGTTTCCATCTAAACCTTGGGCCCTGGCGTACTGGATTGGCGTGGGGAGCTCCCGCCCATTCAAATATCGAACAATACCAGTCACACCAGTGCCGCTTGCCGCCATCTCAAAAATCTTTCGAACAATAACAGCAGCTACTGGATCAGGAACAAGTTGGCTGGGATTCTCATTGGATTTTTGATAACCGAAAGGGGCTCTTGGCCCGATAAATTCTCCGTGCTGTGCTTTCATGTCTAAAACGACCTCAACTTTCATTTTTGTTTCAACGGATACCTGCTCGTTGAATAGATTAATGAGCGGTACTCGTGTGCTGGATTGGATATATGCAGATTTATCTCTGTTGGTTATGCCATCAGTGGTGTCAAACTGATCATTAATTGATACAAATCGAATGTTATTGTTTGGAAAGAACATTTCGAGGTAATAACCCACCGTGATATAGTCTCGCCCTAAACGAGAAAGGTCTTTTACAACAACGCAGTCAATCTTACCTTCCTGTATATCTTGGAGCATTTCTTGAAATGCCGGACGGTCAAAACGTTTACCACTGAAAGCGTTGTCGATATAGTAACGCATAATGGGGATCTGGTGTTGGCGTCCCCATTCTTCAATCATGAGTCTTTGATTCTCTATAGACCCGTAGTGATCTCTGTTAAGAACAGATAGTCGAATATAGCCTACAGTATCCTTACTGACTGAAACAGCCAATTTAAGGTGCTTTCTGCTTTTTCTTGCCATGATAACATCTCCTTTATACGAAAAGGGCTATGGCGCAAACCATAGCCCTTGAGGGGATTATATCATGTTCCGTTTTCCACTTCCATGAGAATGGCCTCATTTTCCGCTTCCACGAGCTTAGACACACCTTTGCGACAAGAGGCATTGAGAGCGGTATGGATATTTTGGTATTGTCCAAAATTTTAGGCCATGCGAATCCGGAAACGACGCTCAAGCTGTATGGGCATATCTTGGCGGAGCACAAGCGCAGCAGTATGCAAAAGGTTGGAAAGTTATATTCCAGTTTGGTAGGGGAGACGGAAGTGCCGGAAATGGAGGAAGAGGCCCCTCGCATGAAAATGTGAGGAAAAATCGCTGTCAAATTGGTTGTCAGAATTTTGCGGGGGAGAGCGAAAGCTTGCATGATAAAATTGCCGGTTGAGAAGCGTTTGGGGAGGAAATGGAGAAAATGACTGTCAAACGTGACTGTCAGATGGAATTTGACAGTGATGAGGGGAAAAAGAAAAACGCCTCAACCGGCATGGT
>CAJUJI010000146.1 GCA_910586875.1 uncultured Anaerotruncus sp.
TATGATATAATCAACTTATAAAGTGGAAACGAAGAATGAAGGCGGATTTTATGGAAGAATTTGACCAGCTCAGGCAGGTTGCTTATCAGGCCACACAGGAGTTTTTGGGTTTGGCGAAGTTGAACACAGGGGATTTGTTGGTAGTAGGCTGTTCCAGCAGCGAAATTGGCGGGCAGAAAATCGGATCGGATTCCAGCCCCGCAATTGCACAGGCTGTATTTGGAGGAATTTATCAGGCCGCACAGGAGCGGGAGATTTTTCTTGCTGCACAGTGCTGCGAGCATCTAAACCGCGCGCTGATTTTGGAACAAAAGATAGCAAAGACACTGCGGCTGCCGGTTGTTAATGTGGTGCCGCAGCCCAAGGCAGGCGGTTCGTTTGCAACGGCGGCATATGCGGCATTTTCTGCACCGGTTGCGGTGGAGGCGGTGCAGGCTGATGCAGGTATGGATATCGGAGATACCTTGATTGGAATGCACCTCAAGCCGGTTGCGGTGCCGGTGCGCTTATCGGTGCGCAAGATCGGAGAGGCAAATCTTGTTTGTGCGCGCACACGTCCGAAATTTATTGGCGGCGTTCGAGCGCATTATGACGATGCCTTGTTATAACAGGAGACCTTGGCTGCAAGGTGCAGTAGGTGTACGACTAGGGGTGCTTTTTCTCTTGCGAAAAGCACCCCCACTTGCAACCCGCAGCATTTGGCAGCTACAGCAATATGAGGACAACTTATGAAGTGGTTTAGAAAAATAGGATTGCTATTTGTCTTTTTACCGATCATCCTTCTGGTCATTTTTGTAGCCTATGAGCTTTTTGGACTATGCGCCAACCGGATTGCCACCAAGTACCAAACAGACCGCTTGCAGTCCCATTTGGAGAATGAAATTTGGGATATTCAGATTGTGAGCGTGTATTCGGAAACTGGAAATACATCCGGCACCGGAAATCATGTGGATTGTCTTTCACTGATTACCTTCTCAACAGACATGCAGGAATTGGAAGTAGCAAATAAAATGTCCAAGCACTACGAATTGGATGGGTGGAGCTGTTATATCGATCAGATAGAAGATGGGCAGTACCTGTTTTATCTAAATACGTCAGCCCCGTTTGTAAATAATATAGAAGGGCACTAAATTTTAGTTGATCAGGCAGAGGAGGAATGCTATCTTGTATGAGTTGGTACCGCTCAGCGACAGATGTTATGCAATTGACTGTCCCGCAAAAATCGGTGTTTACCTGACAAGTCCAACCGATGCGTATTTGATTGACAGCGGCAACGATAAGGACGCCGGCCGCAAGGTTCGGCAGATATTGGAGCAGAACCACTGGCAGCTGCGCGGGATTCTGAACACACATTCCAATGCGGATCATATTGGCGGCAACCGCTATCTGCAAAACCAAACCGGCTGCAAAATCTTTTCCGCAGGGATTGAGGCTGCGTTTACACAGCATCCGATTTTGGAACCCTCCTTTTTGTACGGTGGGTATCCCTGCAAGGATTTGCGGCATAAGTTTTTGCTCGCACAGCAAAGTGATGTCTCGGACTTCCGTGATGAAGCATTTCCCAAGGAGATAGAAGTGATCCCGTTACATGGGCATTTTTTTGATATGGTGGGATTTCGCACCCCAGAACAGATTGTGTTTCTTGCAGATTGTGTCAGCAGTCAGGCTACACTAGAAAAATATGCGGTTTCGTTTATCTATGATGTGGACGCATATTTACAAACGCTGGATGCGGTGGAAAAGATGCAGGCAAAGCTGTTCGTTCCGTCACATGCAGAGATTACTGCTGATATCAAACCGCTGGTGCAGTACAATCGCAGCAAGGTCTTTGAAATCGCAGATTTTATCAGGTCCGCCTGTGCTGAGCCGATTATTTTTGAACAGCTTTTGCAGCGCTTATTTGAGCGATACCGGCTTACAATGAATTTTGAGCAGTATGTGTTGATTGGCAGTACCGTGCGCTCCTATCTCTCCTGGTTAAAGGATCAGGGGCAGGTGGATGCTATGTTTGAACAAAACCTGCTGCGGTGGCGGCGGGTGGATTGATGATCTTTTTTTAGACGCAGAATCTAAATTTTTTACATTTTGAGGTTGATTTTTTTCGTATGAAAAACTATAATAAAACTTATTAATTCCTTATCAAACAATTTTTTGCGAGATTCTCTGTTTTGCACTACTTTGGTATTTTTATCCCTGTGGTTTTCCAATACAGAGCGGCCCAAAACCTGAAATTCCAGTTTTATTCCCAATCTAAAATAAAGGGGATTCAGATTTAACATGAGCCATCCTATTTTGCAGATGTTGGTTCCTATCGCTGATGGAATTGCTAAAACCTTTGGCGATAACTGCGAGGTTGCAATTCATGACTTAACACATCCGAACCACGCGATCTTCTATGTAGCAAATGGTGAACTGATGGATCGAAAAAAAAATGATAACTTGGATTCCACATTTATGGAACTTGTCCGGCTGGCTTCTCATCACCAGGATCGTCTAATCAATTATTACCACTTTGAAAACGGACATTCTTTTAAATGTACAAAGGTCCTTATTCGAGACGAAAATCAAAAGGCAATCGGTTGTTTTTGTATCAATGTTGTAATTGACGATTATTTAAAATCAAAGCAGACAATGGACAGGCTTTGCCATACCGAATCACTTGATAAGATTAAATTGGAGGATGCCACACAATCGGAAAGCGAAAATATTGTTTCTGACCTTGTAAAAGATATCATCATCAACACCTATGAGGATTACTATAAGAGTAGAGGCGCCTTAACAAAGGCTGATAAAATTGATTTTGCGCGCTATTTAAATTTAAAAGGAATTTTCCAGGTAAAAGGCGCAGTCGAGATGGTTGCCGAGCTCCTTCAGGTTTCAAAGTATACGGTGTATCGGTATGTTGGAGAAAATCATTCCACTCAAACGAGCAACAAGGGTTGAGCTCTGGGATAGCGGCTGCAAATTAGATAAGGCAAAGATTTGCGGCGGCTGATTTTAATTGGTAATTTTATATAATTATAGGAAAATCCACAGGGACTTCTTTATTTAAATTATTCTTCTGGGCACTCTTGCTTTTTTGTGCATTTTATGCTAATATAATAGAGCTGTTTCAGGACAGTGCAAAATCCGGATATGGCGCAGTTTGGTAGCGCGCTACCTTGGGGTGGTAGAGGCCGTGGGTTCAAGTCCCGCTATTCGGATAAAAAAAGGGCTGCAAACGAAAAAATTCGTTTGCAGCTTTTTTGCGTTGTAAAGGGCTGCTTTTTCCAGAAAAAGCAGCCCTTGCAGTCATCCATTATATTGGACGAAACCCGTAAACCACCCGCTGAATACCTGCTAGGTCGCGGCGGGCTGTCACATCTACATAACCCGCCTGCGTCATCAACTCCATCACCTGTGGCGCTTGGTCGTAGCCCACCTCAAAGGCGAGCGCGCCGCCCGGCTTTAACATTGGCAGGTAAAGCGGAGAAATTGCGCGGTAGAAATCCAGCCCATCCTCACCCCCGTCCAGCGCGAGCTTTGGCTCATACTGCACCTGTATTTCAAGGGTGGCAAGCTGTGCATGAGGGATATAGGGCGGGTTGGAGATCGCTAGGTCAAGCTGTGGCAGAGCAGGCGGAAATAAAACATCCTCCTGGAATGCGTCGATTAGTACGCGGTTGAGTGTGATGTTTTCAATCAGATAAGCAAATGCCTCCGGATATTTTTCGAGGGCGCAAACGCGTGCGTCCCGACGTTTAGAGCTTATCGAGATACCTACACACCCACTGCCAGCGCACAGATCTACCACCTCAGGGTTATGCCGATCCTTGATAAGCTCTAGCCCTGTTTCTACCAAAATTTCCGTGTCAGGACGCGGGATCAAAACCCCTGGCCCCACCTGGAAAGGCAGCCCAAAAAATTCCCATTGTCCCAACAGATATTGCAGCGGCTCCCCACGATCATAGCGAGCGCATAAAACCAAAAATTCCTGTAGCTGCTGCGGGTCAGCAGGCTGCCCGCCTAGCTGTGGCAATTGGTAGCGCGAAACGCCAAAGGCATATTCAAACATGCGAGCGAGGTCGAGCGCGGCAGAGGATTCCTGGGTATCTTCGGGCTTTAGTCGGGAATAAGAGGCTTGATATACTTGTTGTAAGGTCATAGTAGTCCCTCTTTATCTGGCGAGAAAGCCGATTTTTTTATAAACCTTGTCAAGCGTGCGCTGGGAGACGCCTTCCGCTTTGCGAGCTCCATCACGGTAGCACTCCTCCAGATAAGCCCGATCCTTCATCAACTGTGCATAGCGTTCACGGATGGGACGCAGCGATTCTGCAAGCGCATCGCCCACCTTCTGCTTGAAGTCTCCATAACCATGACCGGCAAACTCCTCAGTAATCTGCTCGAGTGTGCGGCCGGTGACAGCGCTGTAAATCGACATCAAATTGTTGACGCCGTCCTTGCCCTCCCGATAGGCAACCAGCGCTTCTGAGTCGGTCACAGCGCTTTTAATTTTCTTCACAATCGTTTCGGGCGGGTCGAGAATGGTGATGTAGGATTTGGGGTTGTCATCGCTTTTGGACATCTTTTTGGTCGGATCCTGCAAGGACATGACCTTTGCGGTCAGCTTGGGATAGTAGCCATCAGGGACGGTAAACACGTCGCCGTAAATGCCATTAAAGCGTTGGGCAATATTGCGCGCTAGCTCAAGGTGTTGTTTTTGGTCGATACCAACCGGTACAAAGTCTGCTTGATAAAGCAGAATGTCTCCCGCCATCAGCACGGGATAGGTGAACAGTCCAGCATTTACATTTTCGGGGTGGCGGGCGCTTTTGTCCTTAAACTGGGTCATGCGGGAAAGCTCGCCGAACTGGGTGTAGCAGCTGAGCACCCAATTGAGCTCTGCATGGCATTTGACATGACTTTGGATGAATGCAATGGACTTCTGCGGGTCAACGCCCACCGCCAACAGCAGCGCGTAAGCATTGAGCGTGTTAGCGCGAAGATCCTTTGCTTGCTGGCGCACGGTGAGCGCGTGCATATTGGCTATAGAATAGCAGCAATTGTATTCATCCTGCAAGGAAACCCAGTTTTGCAGTGCACCAAGATAGTTGCCTAATGTAAAGGTGCCGGTCGGCTGGATGGCTGAGAAGATAATTTTTTTGTCCATGGGAATCAACCTTTCCTGTTAGAGATGTTGGAGATAGAACGAAAGGCATGGCCTCTGGTTCTAATAGACGTGTGCCTGCTGCCACATGACATACAAAAGTCAACCACCAAAGGCAGCTTTTGGGCCGAAGCAAAAGGCCGGCGAACATGCGGTTTTAGAACATCGTGTGGGTTAACGCACCCAGCAATTTGATCCCCTTTTCAATCGCTTCATCCGTGGGAGTGGAGAAGTTCATGCGGAAGGAACGGCAGGGATTGCGCTGATCGGCAAGGAATGCAAAGCCAGGCACTACAGCGACCTTCTTTTCCACCGCACGACGGCAAAATTCCATCATATCTGCGCCTTCTGGTAGGGTACACCACAAAAATAGGCCGCCCTCTGGGGTGGTATGCGCAATCGAGGGCGCAAACTCCCGGTCGATGCAATCAAGCATAAGCTGGCATTTTTGACGGTAAATTTCAGAAATACGTGCGATATGAGCGTCCAGGTCGCAGGTAGCAAGCCAGCGCTCACAGGCAATCTGGGTAAGAATGTTGGTGTGGACATCCGCACACTGTTTGCCAACAGTCATCTTTGCGATGATCGGCGCAGGCGCCAGTACAAAACCGACCCGCAGCCCCGGTGCAAGGATTTTGGAAAAGCTACCGTTATAAATTACCAATCCATCGGTATCCATCGATTTGAGCGATGGCACCGGCTCGCCGGCAAAGCGCAGGTCGCCATAAGGGTTATCCTCAAGGATGACCAGATTATGCGCTTTGGCAATCCGCAAAATCTCGCGGCGTTTGGCCAGACTGGTGGTGATGCCGGTCGGATTTTGGAAGTTCGGGATTAAGTAGAGCAGTTTTACTCTGGGATTCTGAAGAATCGCCTGTTCAAGCTTGGCGGTGTTAATGCCGTCTTCCTCCATCTCAACCCCGACGAGGTTGCAGTTGTAGGAGCGAAAACAATTTAAGCAGCCGATAAACGATGGGTCCTCACATAAAACGGTGTCTCCCTCGTTGACCAACGCTTTAGCAGCAAGATCAGCGCCCTGCTGCGCACCGGAAATCACAATCAGGTCGTTGTCCTTTGTGGAGATGTGGTAATGGGTTTCCAGCATCCTCTTACACGCTTCGCGCAGAGCAGGATATCCCTCGGTTACAGAATATTGTAGCGCAGCAATCGGGTCGTGGTGTAGGATATCGGTGATAATGCGGGTGAGCTCCTCCACGGGAAAGGCATTGGGGGCGGGATTGCCTGCCGCAAACGAAATAACCTCCGGGTCGGAGGTTGACTTTAAAATTTCACGGATCAGCGACGGCTGAAGCGACTCCATACGTTTGGAGAACTGATATTGCATTTGAGGTCATCCTTTCTATTGGCGGTTTCGCTAGCGCTCGTCAGAGTTTGAGCGATAGCAAACGCCACTGTCGCTATTCTAGCACATCTCTGCTGTATTTTCAAGGAAATCTGTGGCAACAGGCTGTCGTTTTGTGTGGTGATCTGCAAAAAAACCTGTCCATGTCTTGTTTTATCCTAAAACGACACCGAATTCAGACAAAATATTCAGAATGTAAAC
>CAJUJI010000147.1 GCA_910586875.1 uncultured Anaerotruncus sp.
CTTGCACGCGCAAGAAAGTGACAACGCGCCCCTATCGCGCCGCAGCGCGATAAACCCCGCCGCGCGCAGCGTGGCAAAAGCCTGTGCCAACCCCCAGGGTAAAAATTAAAGATCCTCAGAGGAGTTATAAATCCCGGTGACAAGGGTCATCAAAAGAATTTTAACATCAAACAGAAACGACCAATTTTCAATATAAAAAATATCGCACTTGATGCGCTCGACAATCGAGGTATCCCCGCGCCAGCCGTTCACCTGTGCCCAACCGGTGATCCCAGGCCGCACCAGATGCTTGAGCATATACAGCGGCACCTCCTCGCGGAACTTTTCCACAAAGAACGGACGCTCCGGCCGCGGTCCTACCAGGCTCATGTCGCCCTTGAGCACATTGAACAGCTGCGGCAGCTCGTCGATGCTCAGCTTGCGAATGAGTGCGCCAAATCGCGTGCGCCGGTCGTCCTTGCGGTTGCCCCAGGTGGTCATGTCATTGTTGTCTTCGGTGCGCATCGACCGAAATTTATACATCGTGAATTCTTTTTTGTTGCGTCCAATCCGCTGCTGCTTATAAATGACCGGCCCCGGCGAGCTGAGCTTGATACACAGCGCAGTGATCCCCAGCAGCGGCGAGATCGCCAGCAACCCCAGCGCGCTTGCCACAATATCAAACCCGCGCTTGAGAAAGCTGTTTAAAAAGTTATCCAGCGGCACATGCCGAATATTGATCAGCGGAATGCCCTCCACCTCGTCTATGTAGGGGCGAGCGGGCAGATATTTGGTGTAAAACGGCAGCAAGCTGGATTTGATCCCCGCCTTTTCACACGCCTCGATAATTTCACCCAGCAGCGGAAACTCGTCGTAATCCAGCGAGATGACAACCTCGTCAACCCGACCTGATTCCAGCCAATGTTCCAGCCTCGAAAGCGTTCCGTGATATTTGATTTTACGCTCTCCGACCTTGCCCACCTTGTCGCTGAGATAGCCGATGATGTGATAACCAAAGTTGCGGTTTGCGGAAATTTTGTCGTAAAATTCGCCTGACGCCTCGTTCCAGCCGACCAACAGCAGATACTTGAGATTGCGTCCGCGGCGGCGCAGCGCGCGCAGCAGCAGCCGGATACAGATACGCATGGAGGAGGTGAACAGGATGTTAAAAATACCAAAAAAGCCCAGCGCCAGCCGCGAGGCGTTGACCTCGCGCAGAAAAAAGCTGAGCAGAAATGCAAAGCTGAGCCCGATAAAATTTGCGCCAATGACCTTTTCGGTCTCGCTGATCAGCGACTTGAACCGGAAGGTATCGTATAGGTTAAACTGATGGTAAAGCAGCAGATAGACCGGCGCCAGCACCAGCAGCAATCGCAGGTAATAGTCTAGCTCCAATTTCCAGGCACTGCTGCCAAACAGCCACCCGAACACGGCGAAACGCGCATAATAAGCCAACACCATCGAAAGCGCGCACAGCGCCAAATCGCCCAGCTTGAGCAGCAAATTTAGCAGCTTCTGATTTTCCTTAATCATGCGCCTGCGCTCCAAAGGGTCACATAAGGCACCAGCCCCAGCGTATTTGCGGACAGCAAAAATGCCAGATACAGCATACAGCCGCCCATCACCAGCCCCAGTGCCGCGTTGTACAGTCCGGCATCCTCCTGGTAGCGCTTGCGCAGCGCCGCGGCACGCTGGCGCTCCTGTGGCTTATCGCTTTCCGAGAGCCGCCCCAAAATCTCCAACTGTTGCGCGGTCGGCTTCATGCTCTGGAAGATTTCCGGCAACAGCAGCAACAAAACCGGCAGGAACATCAGTGCCAACCGTTGGAACACGAAGTTTTTTGCCGCCAGCACAAACAGCGCCGCCGCATAGGTGTATAGATTCAGCAGCACGATATTTTCCGGCTTCCGCTCGAGCAGCTTACCCCGCATCAGGAATGCCAGAATAAAGAAGATCAGCGGTACAAAGATGGTGTTGAAGCTGCGTCCCTGCATGAAGTAGGTGCCTGGCTTATACATTGCAAAGCGCTCGACATGGTCGGTAAACCAGCCGATGATTGGCTCGGAGAACAACAGCAAAAACAGGGTGCCGCCCGCATACAGCGGCAGAGTGATTTTGTTCATCGGCCAATTGGCCACAAAGTAGACCGGCAAAAATACCAGTAAGCTATTGTGACAGATGCCGGCCAGTAAAATCAACGCAAAATAGGGGAGGGGCTTTTTACGCTGCAAGAAGGGGATCGCGAACATTGCCACCGAGATACCCAGCTCTTGGCGCAGGGTGCACATCGAGTAGCCGAAAAAGCCGCAGCTCGCATAAATAAACACGCTCAGCCACACCGAGGAGGAATAGCGCGCAACAAATGCCATACGCAGCAGAATGATCAGCGCCGAAACCACCCCGGCGAGAATAACAGGGTTGCGGGTGAATAGCGAGACCGCATAATTGAGCAGTCCGTAAACCGGCTCTTTCCAATAGAGGTTTTCGCGGGTGAATAACCAGGAAAAATCCTTCTCGCAGACGGTGAGGAAATAATTTTTATAAACCCATTCATAGTCCAGCCCCACAGTGGTGTTGCGTATCAGCGCCATTATGACCATCGCCGCGGTCATAACCGCCAAAAACAGCAGCTCCCTTTTGCGTGAGGGCTTGCGCTCGCAAAAGAGATAGCCACCAACACCGGCAGCAAGCGCAAGAATCACATAGGGTGCCATCCAATTCACTCTCTTTCTGCCGCCAGATGGCGGCACGATTATTCTATCATGGCGGACCGGCGCTGTCAAATTTTCCCGCAATGTGTGAAAATGCGCCCCCAAAAGGGTGCACAGGGCGTCCTAACAATTGACAGGGCCCGCTTGAGTAATTTAAGCTGCCCTACGGCCAAAGGCGCCGCCTTTGGAATCCGCAGCCTTTACAAAGGCTGGCGAAACTTTTGGTATAATTCGCCGCGTAGCGGCGGCACAGCTACATAAAAGGCGCAAACACCCGCAAAACCTCCTGAAACAGCCGGACCAGCGGCCCGTTGCTGCAATCGCTGAGCAGAATCTGCTGGCAGCGTGTGAGCGTTTGCAGGTAATCCTCTTTAATTTGCATCACCGAGCGGGTTTTATACAGCCAAACCCCGCACTCAAAATGCAAATACAGGCTGCGAAAATCCAAGTTTGTAGTGCCCACCGTCGCGACCTTATCATCTGATACAAAGGTTTTCGCGTGCAGGAACCCCTCGGTATATTCGTAAATTTTTACCCCTGCACGCAGCAGTTCCCGGTAATAGGAGCGGGTGGTCATATGCACCAGCCATTTGTCCCAGCGGTGCGGCGTGACAATCCGCACATCAATGCCGCTTTTTGCCGCCAGCGTCAGCGCGGAGGTCATGCTGTCGTCGATGATCACATAGGGCGAGTTGATATAAATATAGCTTTTTGCATTGTTAATGATCTGTAAATAAACGTGTTCCCCCACATTTTCCGAGTCTATCGGGCTATCCGCATAAGGCTGCACCAGCCCGTCGGATTCCACCGCACAGGCCCGCTCACGCCATGGATAAAACTGTTCGTAATCCTCCTGAAGATTGCAGCACAGCCCCCACATCTGCAAAAACATCAGCGTAAAGCTCCAGGCCGCCTGTCCGCGCACCAAAATAGCCGCGTCCTTCCAATGCCCAAACCGTTCGATTGCATTGATATACTCGTCTGCCAGGTTGATGCCGCCGGTAAATGCGACCTCGCCGTCAATCACCGCGATCTTTCGGTGGTCGCGGTTGTTTTGCAGGCTGGTCAGCGCCGGACGAAAGGGGTTGAATACAACGCATTTGATGCCCAGCTTTTCCAGCGTTTTCGGGTAGTCCTCCGGCAGCCGCAGAAAGCAGCCCAAATCGTCATAAATCAGCCGCACATCCAGCCCCAGCGCGGCCTTTTCGATCAGGATATCCAGCACCGTACCCCACATGACCCCATCGTTGATGATGAAATATTCCAGAAAAATATAGTGCTGCGCCTGTTTAAGCTCCTGACAGAGCCGCTGGAACTTGCGTTCTCCGGGGGTTAGATATTCGGTTTGGGTGTTGGCGCAGACCGGAAAGCCCGCGTACTCCTGAAGATACCACATCTGCGGCAGGCACTCAGGCGCCTGCTGTGCGGCCTGGCCCAGCGCGCCGCGGCTGTCAAAGAACAGCGGGCGTGCGGTTTGCTCGATCGTTTGAAGCTGGCGGCAGAACACGTGCGCCGAGTTCGAGCGCCGGAACAGCAGATAAAACAGCCCGCCGAATACCGGAAAGGTTAAAATCAGCATGACCCAGGTCAGCTTATAGGCGGCCTTTTCGCGCTTCATGAGGATATACAGCACAACAAAACCGCTGACCACCCGCAGCAAAATTGCCAAAGGTGCAGAATAGGCGCTTACTCCCCAGACGGTGTACAGAATGACCGCTAATTGCAGCAGGATGAGCAGTCCTACAAAGACCCGCCGGCGGAATAAGCGCCGCAGCCACTTTTTTTTCAAACCCATTCGCTCCTTTTGATGTTTCGCCTAGATGCGCCTGCGCACGGCCGATGCAGACCTCTTTGCCGCCTGCGGCGGCAGGCCGCCCCTGGCAGGGTAACGTGATCCCGAGACGATCCAGACCAAAGAAGCAAGTTGCTTCTGTCAGCAGGGGAAGTCCCTTGCGGCCGTTAGGACGCAGCACTTTGCCAGAGGGCCACAAAGGGGGAGCAATGCTCCCCCGAATGTGCTTGTGAGCCGTAGCGAACGTTTTGGAGCGCAACCGCCGCATCGGATGCGGCAATAAAGCCTACGCCAAGCAGCGGAACATAAGCCCTATTGATAGTCTGCCCCGCAGGAAAATATTTAAACCTCGCAGTTTTACCGGTTCCATTTGTCGCAAAGCGCGTTGATTTGGTCGGCAAAGCGTGCCAAATCCTTGTTGGTGCCGCCGCGGTTGCGTTCGATGACCGCCAGCAGGCGCTGTCCGGCTGCCAACAGCCGTCCATAGACGCCGGACGCTTTGATTGCAGCAGCCTTTTTTGGATGAATAACCCGTTTTACACCTGGGTCGAGCATGGTGTTTTCCACCAGATCAAAGCAGGCGCTAAAGTCCGGCGCAGACACTTTTGTTTGATACCGTTCGGCGGCCAACTTTGCAAACTCTTCGCAGATTGCAGACTCGCCATGCACCACAAAAATATGCTTCGGCGGCTGTTTAAATGCGTCCAGCCAGCGCAGCAGGCCCGCCTGGTCGGCATGGCCGCTCACGCCTGCCAACGCCACAATTTCGGCATTGACATCAATCATTTCTCCGAACATCTTCACCTGCGGCGCGCCCTCCAAAATCGCGCGGCCCGCGGTACCGACCGCCTGGTAGCCGACGAATACCACCGTACATTCCGGCCGCCAGAGGTTGTGCTTGAGATGGTGCTTGATTCGGCCGGCCTCGCACATGCCCGAGGCTGATAGGATCACCTTCGGGGTGGAATCGTAGTTGATGGCGCGGGATTCCTCGCTGGTAACCGACAGATGCAGCCCATAGAAGGTGATGGGGTTAATCCCATGGTTGACCAGATCCATAGCCTCCTCATCGAAGCAGTCGATGCGGTTTTCATTGAAGATATTGGTTGCTTCGATTGCCAAAGGGCTGTCCACATAAACCGGAAAATTATCGTGTCCCTTGACCAGCCCACGCGCGCGGATTTCCCGCAGGAAATAGAGGATTTCCTGGGTGCGGCCCACCGCGAACGACGGAATCACCACATTGCCGCCGCGGTCGAGGGTGCGCTGAATAATTTCCGCCAGGCTTACGCAGTAATCCGGCGGAGGATTGTGTAAACGGTTGCCATAGGTGGACTCCATAACAACATAATCGGCCTGATCTATGTAAGCAGGGTCGCGGATCAGCGGTTGATTGAGGTTTCCAATATCGCCGGAAAAGACAATTTTGCGGCGCTCGCCGTCCTCGTCCACCCAAATTTCAATACTTGAGGAGCCTAACAGATGTCCCACATCGACAAAGCGCACCTGCACACCTGGGCAGACGTTTACAACCTGGTCATAGGCGCAGGGAACCAGCTGGGTGATGACCTGCTCGGCGTCCTCCATCGAGTAAAGCGGTTCATACGGCTGCTTGCCGGAGCGCTTGCCCTTTCGGTTGCGCCACTCGGCCTCAAATTCCTGGATGTGCGCCGAGTCGCGCAGCATAATGCTGCACAGATCACAGGTGGCGTCGGTCGCTAGTACCTGGCCGCGGAACCCCAGCCGCGCCAGCAATGGGAGCCGGCCGGAGTGGTCGATGTGCGCATGGGTTAACAGAACGTAATCTATCTGCCCTGGCGCAAGGGGCAACTCCTGGACAGGAGTTTCAGGCTCGCTTGGCTCCTGGCGCAGTCCGCAGTCTATCAGAATGTGCTTGCCGCAGGCTTCCAAATGGTGGCAACTACCGGTTACTTCATGTGCTGCACCGTAAAATGATAGCTTCATAAATATGCCCCTTTCGCGTGTTTACTATGTTGGATAATTGCTATAAGGAGTGTCTGTCTATATTATACCGTAATTGTTTAGTTTTCACAAGGGCTTTTTCGTTTGTTTTGCTGCCCGCGACAGGGGTTATACGAAAAGTTTCGCCAGCCTTTGTAAAGGCTGCGGATTCCAAAGGCAGCGCCTTTGGC
>CAJUJI010000148.1 GCA_910586875.1 uncultured Anaerotruncus sp.
AATTATCATTTAGCGAAATTATTTGTCATTCTTTTCCAGCGCCTCCCCCTTGCTCCTCCAGACGACTTCGGATCTCCAACAACAACTCTATTACGGTATCCTTTTTACTATGTTTGCTTTTGACTTTATAAATTCTACGCTTTTCTTTGTGTGTAAACCAATCACACTTTACTGTCGGACAGCATCCACGTTGGGCCATTCTAAAACAATGGTTGAACTTGCTGAGCCGTCGCACTGTCTTTGGACAGTCTATTCTAGTGCACACCTCACACAGACACTTCCAGCAATCATACAGACCATATTTGGAGTTGTTAGAAACTATCATTCCCGCTCACCATTGAAGCCGCCCTCCCGCAGCTTATACCGGAAATCCTTCACAAAGGAAGATATCGAAAATGTGCAGCTGTCATCCAGCAACTCAGCCCAATCTGGGCGGTGTTCGTCTGCATAGCTGTACAGGTCACAGAAATACTCTATACAGTGATCTACCACAAACTGCCGCATTTCGCGCATAGCAACATGGCGGTTTACTTCGGTGCTACCCAAGTACAAATCGGGATCAAATCCTCCGTAATATTTCAGGTCGGCTTTGAGATATTGTGCTTTTTCGGGATTGTCCTGGTGAAGAAAATATCGCACCTGCCCTTTTAGGCTGTTCACCTTTTGAGGAACTGTACAGTTTAGCGGCGCGATGAGTTCCATAATCTGTTCATAGGATTTATTGCCGGTGAATTGTAAAACGATGTGGTAATGCGGCTTTTTCGCTTCCCCGTTTGCGTTGATGTCTTTGTCATGGAGCGGAGACACACAACATGGCACATGCCAGTCTGCGATAATATCCAGCCAATTCTCCGGTAAAGACTCGGGATAAGCGACAAAAACCCATAGACGGGATCTTTGATCCTCCTTAGTCTTAGCCATAAAAATACACCTCTCACACCTTTAAAATTTGGACGGTGGACAATGGACCCTCCTGGGGTGTCGTAGTACCCCAGGAGGCCAGGCCCCAAACCCAGCATTTTTTAGATACTTTTACGAATTTCCCTAGTGGCTAAACAAAGAGAAAAATGCGGACCGCTTCTCTTCTGCGGCCTTTTGGAACATATGTATGTATCACCCATTTCTGCTGCAAGGGCAAAGCGGAACCATTGCGCCATTCGGCGCGCTAAACACAGGGGCAAGCCCCTGTACCCCGCGTATCTCATCCATCCGCGTCCGTCCCCGCCGTTTCCGGCGGAGCCGGACACGGCCGGACAAGATACGCTTTATTCACGACCGCGTTTGTCCCTTGGGATAAACTCCAGCTTCTTCATTCGCTCAATTACTTCATAAGTGTCAAAGCTGCGGCGCAAATCATTGCTCTGTACAAAGATATTGCGCCAGATAGGCTTTACCCCTTTGCGGACGGTATATGCGCTGTCGCCGCTTACGACAAACGAACAAGCGTCATACTCCTTGCAGGTGGTTAAACGGCCATAATAGGTGTGGCATACCACAACTGAAAATGCCTGCTCGCGGATCGGCTTCGCTACCCTGCTGAACATTTGGGAGGTGGCGACAATTTTAATGCGTTGTTTACGCTGCATACTGATTTGGGAAAGCAGAACCTCAGGGAAATCCTGCCACTTTGCGGAGCTGTACTCACTATGTATTTCGTCAATAGCGAAAATAACGCCATCCTGTCCGTTGCGGATTTCCAGGAAGTCCTTCCAATCTTTCATTTGGTGATCTGCAAAATCGCACTTGAAGTTTGTAACGATCATACAATTTGGATAGCGCTTCTTATTGTCTTGTAAATACTTGACCATTGCAGTGGTTTTCCCCGCTCCCTGCGGGCCTACAAAAATTGTAAAGCCATAGGGCTGGAATACTTTTGCAATATTTTTTGCATTTACAAGATCATATAGCCACCATCGTAGCAGATTATATGGGAGAAAGCGGATTTTCAACTCCTCTAGGTATTCCGGCGAGAGTTTCCAGGGCTTAATACGGCAGGTTAGCACAAACACCAGTATCACTACAATAAAACCCCATAAGATCAAGGAAAGCGTGTCCATTATCCAGCCGCCGACCATATCAAAGACTGGTTGCCACATGTCATCTACAAGCGTTACTAATTGTTCTGAATCCATTATGTCACCCCTGGAATCTTGCGAATTACCCACATAATAACGCCCAAAATCAGTTCTGCATTTGCCATCAGAATCATTGCGACAAGACAGGCGGACAGCACTCGAATATCTATCAGGTGGTTGACCTGGGCAAGTACCTCCACAATTGGGGCGATCAAATTGATAAAGCTGGTCATGTCAGGCAGCACAGGAAATAGTGATATGATAAACAGCAGAAAAGCCTTGATTATATTCATAATAAACTCTAAAATCATATCATCCTCCTAAGCATTCGCTAGTGAGATTAGCTTGCGATAGCAGCGGATAATTGTAAACAGAGCAAGGATTGCGGTCAGCACAGGCCGCAAAAACCCAAATAACGGCTGCAAAACGCTGGATAGGCTAACCGTTTTTCCTTGGGAACCTGGAAACAGCATTCCTTCAGGCAATACTATTTCTAACTCCCCTGCTCCATTTAATCCCTTCATACTGTCCTTAATATAATCCATAAGTTCACCCAGTCCGCCTAGCTTTGCGTCAAATGCTGTCCGAAGCTCCGCAAACCAATCGTCAAAATAACCCTCTCGAGGAACGAATAAACTGAGAAATGTATCCTTGAGCGTCTCCCAGAAATCACCGAGCCAGCCTATTACGCCATCCTCTTCTTCTGGTGGTGTTGGTGGTTGCTCATCCGCGTCATCCACAATGCCAAATGCCGCGATGCTTAAAAACCGAACATTAGAAACACCTGTGTTCGCGATATCTGGACACCAGATATAGAACGACTTACCTACAGGTAGTGCAAAGTCTCCTGTATCGTATTTTGTGAAATTGCCATTGGAAAAGGAGAAGCTGCTCACCGAGCCAAAGAGATATGCGGTGTCGGTTTTAGAAAAAGAAAACTGGCTGCGCTTCCCACAGAGAACATGAAATGAACTGGGCTGCACCATCAGGAAGGCTGTAAAATAATCGTCGCTAAATCGGTGCTCTGACATGATCTGTACCCATTCTGTCAGCTGTTGTTCGGTCATACCCTTTACAGAAACAGAAATTTGGTATCCGCCAGAGATGTCTGGGATTGGCGAGAACATCCCCTTCACCCAGCTTTCCGCATCGGAATAAGAAACATATTCAATACCCGTCGCAGCAAACGAACTGACCGATAAACCAACAACACAATAGATTATGAGCACCCAGCACACAAGACGCTTCATAAAATGCCGCTCCCATGGTCGTTATGATCACCCAGATAGTGCTTGATAGCGGAAACAATAACCGGAACAATCGTTACAATAAACATGATAAGCAATAGAATTTTTCCGGCTGCACCAATGATATCCCGCAGATACCACATGAGCGCTTCCCAAATAGAAGTGTCATATGGGAGGTATTCGGAATCGACCGTACCAAAATCTGGCGGGCCAGATGGGACATATGGAATCGAAGAAATCTCTGAGGAGCTAGGCTGGTCTGGTGTCGAAGAACTGGGTGGCTCTGGGTCTTCCCTTTCAATTCCATCATCTATTGCAAATGCTTCAAAATCCAAAACATAACAATTAGCAACTGTTATATCTGTACTAGTCAATAAATCAATATCAGAAGACCAATAATAGCCAGTAGAACTTGTAAGAGTAAAAGAAGTATCAGCAGAAATTCCGGTAAAATCTCCATTTAAAGAGAAAGAAAATCGAGATCCACGAAGATGGGGTACTCCATTACTAATACTATAAGCCGATTTTTCACCATAAATAACGCCTAAACCACTATTATAAAGAAGAAAAACAACCATATAATCCGAATTATTAAGATAATTCGTCATTACCTTTTCCCATTCAGCTTTTTGTGTATCATTCATTTTTGCAGTAGATACATGAAATTTGTAACCCTTAGATATTCCAGGTAAAGGCTCCAAAACCTTTTGTAACGATGAAGATAATTGACTATAACTAAACATTGATACTGCGAACGACTCCACCGACAACCCAAACACGCAGCAAAGCACCATGCAAACCGCCAGTATCCGCTTTTTGAAACATCGCATTTCTTTCCCCTCCTTACTTTAGCGAATCCTGGAACTTTGCAACAAGCTGCCGTAAGAATCCTATTCCAAATGGGATTGCAAAAAGCAATACTCCGATTAGACCAATTGCGCCAATCCCCGTTTTAAAATATTCCTGCCCGATGTCCAGAGGAGAAATACCCCAGGGTGTGTAAAAACCCTCTGTGCCATATGTCGGCGTATAATACTTGTTACCGGTAAAACGCGGCGTTGCCGCATCCGCTTGCGGCGTAAGCTGCTCCTCTTCCACATTGGATTCTTCGCTCTGTTCCTCATCCTGAAAAACTTCCTCCTCTGGTATACTGCTTTCCTCGGCATCCTGTGAAACCTCCTCTATCTGTTCTTCAGTAACTTCTGGTTGGGTGAACTCCTCCCCGATCGGCGCCTCATCGTCTACTAAAAAATCTACGCTTCCATCTATGGAATGTGCTAATATACGCATCTGACCTGCCTCCTAAAAAGGAAAGAGCGGAGTTTTTTAAACTCCGCTACACCTCCTCACTTCTTGTTTGTACCTGCAACTTTACGCCATAATGTCGGCCCTAACCATACACTTACTTTAAGCGCTACAATAGCGATTAGGTAAGGTGCCAACAGCACAAATCCGTCTTTTACCGCACTTAGTATTGGCTGAAGCATAGCCTCTGTTATGCGGACATCATCAAGCGTCATACGTTAAGATGGGCGAGCGTGTCTTTTAAAGAGAGTGATTACAACGCCCAGACCTACTAGCAGTGCAACCACTACTAGAACTTTTGGAAGAACTGCGCTAATGTTGCTGGTAACACCGTTAACCAATGGGTCAAACAAAGTTGGGTCTAGTGTGGAGCCTGCCGTAGTTGTGTCATCCACTGCAAAGCTTGGGATTGCCAGCATCATTGCCGCACTTGCGCAGCAGGCGGTCATAACCGCTTTTTGCTTGAAGCGCTCGAACACTGGAATTAGTTTTTTCATTGAGAATCAACCCTTTCTTTTATACTCGATTTAAGGCTAAATTACTCCTACGATCAGCCTGTAAATCCAACGGAAAAACAAATAAAGAATGATACATGCGAAACCGAACGGGATAATCCCGAATACAAAGAAGATAAGAACATATCGAATTTGAAAGATTGCTTCTTCTACTGTGATGGTGGGGTCATGAACGTTAATAATACTGCCAGGTACTGCTGTATCTTGAACTGCCGTGTCTTGTATCCGTACTGGCTCTCCATCCAGCACGGCCTCTTCCAGCGTTGGTGCAAATGCGGATGCTGTAAAAGAGAAAACCCCTACCAGCAACGAGACCACCAAAACTGCAATGACCATCCATCTATTATCTATCGTTTGCATTCTTTAGCCGCCTCTCATCTGCCCTTTGTTGCGAAAACTCCACAGGCTACAACAAACACGAAGCTGTAGAAGAGCAGGACCTTTGCGAGATTATCCCAATAGGGCGGCGAACTCGTTCCAATTCGCATGAATGAATTTTGCAAAAAGAGAGCTGGCTGCGATACAATTCCTTCTATCACTTCCAGCCCTCCTTTCTTATCTGAACGAGGCCTTTGCCTCGACTGCCTCTAACGACGGAAACTCTAGCTCAATAAAATTGCGCGGATCAAAGGTGACCTCTATCTCCTTCCCAACATACGCACCAACATTTTCGGGGAGATCCTCCACACCTACAAAGATGTGTGCCACTTCTTCCCCGACATCTATCCGACCTGACCGAAAGCGGGTATACAACATCATTCCTTCTACCTGCTCGCCATCTACCCCTTTAAAACCTACCGCGCGAAATCCAAGTAGTACCTGTTTCATTTAGAACCCCTCTTTCTAAAGTTGAATCTATTTTGTCGCAGTGGCTAGCGCTGGGAACTCAAGCTGCATCACCTTGCCGTACTGGTTAAACTCAACCGCAATTTCTTTTCCGATGTAATCACAGATATTTCCTGGCACCAGCTCCGGCTTTACAAAGATTTGGCCGGTCTCCTCCCCTACATCCACATGATTAGACTTAAACCGGGTGTACAATCTCGTTCCCTCTACCTGTTCGCCGTCCTTTCCTTTAAAGCTTGTTCTGCGATATCCAAGTAGGATTTGCTTCATTTTCAACACCTCCATAAAAAATTTAGTTAAACTTTGTTCAACAATTAAGAGTATATCATGTTTGTCATTGTACGTCAAGAAAAGTTGATAAATTTATTAAAAAAAGCTAGAATTTAAAAAGGAGGAGCTTATTATGGAACGAGAAAAGGCAACTAGCCGCATGGGATTGCGAATTACAGATACATTAAAGCGAAGAATTGATGAAAGAGCACTAGAAGAAGGTCGAACACCGTCCAACCTTGTTGTCAATATTGTCACTGAGTACCTTAACCGAATTGATGAAGCCAAAAAATTATTAGATGGAAAATAAAATATAAAGGGTTGACATAAATGATCAATTCCAAACAATGGATGGAAGAATTCAGTAA
>CAJUJI010000149.1 GCA_910586875.1 uncultured Anaerotruncus sp.
ACTATTTTACTATATCTTTCCCTAATATTATTGCAAGGTTGCGGAGGCTTTCCGGTGTCTATGATGTCGGATAGCCTCTTTCATTTTCCCCAAATGCCAAAGGTCGCCTGCGGTGACAGACCGCAGGCGACCTTTATTGATAGACTTTTAATCAGTGTGTTTGTCCATCCTTTTCACGAATTTCCGTACGGCGAATTTTACCGGAAATGGTTTTGGGCAGCTCTTGTACAAACTCAACAATCCGAGGGTATTTATATGGTGCAGTTTGCTTTTTGACATGGGTTTGCAGTTCCTTTTTCAGCGCCTCGGACGGCTGATATGCCTTTGTTAGCACGATGGTTGCTTTTACTACGGTACCACGCACAGGGTCCGGTGCACCGGTAACCGCGCACTCTAACACAGCAGGATGCTCCATCAGCACACTCTCAATCTCGAACGGCCCGATGCGGTAGCCAGATGCTTTGATGACATCATCAGTACGACCTACATACCAAAAATACCCGTCCTCATCCATCCAGGCGGTATCGCCAGTGTGATAATAGCCGTCATGCCAGGCGCGCGCGGTTGCCTGCTCATCGCGGTAGTAACCGCTAAACAGCGCATAATGCGGTTTATCTGTGTTGATTACCACCTCGCCGACCTCGCCGCGCGGCACCTCATTACCGTCCTCGTCAATCAGATGGATCTCGTATAATGGCGACGGCTTGCCCATCGAGCCTGGTTTTGGTGTAGTGCCCACAAAGTTTGCGGTCTGTACGACCGTTTCGGTCTGTCCATAAGCCTCCATCAGCTTTAAACCGGTGAACTCCTTCCAGCGGTTGTAGACCTCCGGGTTGAGTGCCTCGCCCGCGGTAGTGGAATAGCGCAAGGAAGATAAATCGTAATCGCCCAGCCCTTCCTTGATAAAAAAGCGGTAGATGGTCGGTGGCGCACAGAAGGTGGTTACCTTGTGCTTCTCGATCATATGCAGCAGATCAGATGGAACAAACTTGTCAAAGTCATAAACAAAAATGGAGGCTCCAGCCAACCATTGGCCATACAGCTTGCCCCAGACACATTTCATCCAGCCGCTTTCAGAGACGGTTAAATGCAGGTCGTTTGCATGGGCGTTGTGCCAATAGCGCGCGGTGACAATATGCCCCAGCGGATAAGCCATTGTATGCACCACCATTTTGGGAAAGCCGGTGGTACCGGAGGTGAAATAAAGCAGCATCGGATCATCTTTGGTGGTGGGAACCCGTTCCCAGCTTCCGTCCTGTTTGGCAAGCTCCTCATCAAAATTAAGCCAGCCCTCCCGATGGCCGCGCACAATTATTTTCGCGTGGATATTCGGATATTTCTGGCAGGCTTCCTCCACATAATTGGTGATATCACATTCGCCCGAACAGACACAGGCGGTAATGCCAGCCGCCTCAAAGCGGTAAAGGATATCCTTAGTGGTAAGCAGGTTGGTTGCCGGAACGCCTACCGCTCCAATTTTATGCAGCGCCAGTACGGTAAACCAGAACTCGTAATGCCGCTTGAGCACCAACAAAACCATATCTCCCTTTTTGATCCCCTGTGCGGTGAGCATCTGCGCGCATCGATCAGAATAGGCTTTCATCTGCCCAAAGGTAAAGGTGCGTTCCTCTCCATGCAGGTTACACCAAACCATCGCGCGGCGCTCCGGCTCCAAACGTGCAATTTCGTCTACCACATCGTAGGCAAAGTTAAAATTGTCCGCCGGCAGAGGCTCAAAATAATTTAGTACCCCGTTTTCATCAAATCCTTCGCGGCAAAACCGCTGATAAAAATACTCCATGTCCATTGGAATTATTCCCCTTTCTGTCCGTCTTTCATCACAATTGCCAAAAATACGCATTCTTCACCACCGGTGGCAATCATCCCATGCCCATGACCGGAATCGTAGTAAATTGCATCACCAGCTTTTAGATATTCGGTATGGCCCTCCATCTGTACCTTGAGCTCCCCCTTGAGGATGAAGTCAAACTCCTGCCCTTCGTGACGGGAAAGATGAATGGGCTGGTTTTGCTCCTCCTCAAAATAGGGCGCTGTAACCAAAAACGGCTCGGCCACCTTATCAGAAAACCGATACGCAAGGTGCTGGTATGTAAACCCTTGACGGCGCTTCATCGGCAGACCTGTGTCCTTGCGAATGATCGAGTAAAAGGACAGCCGCGGACTTTCGCCGGTCAGCAGCTCGATGATATCCACCTCGAACACCTGTGCACAATTGTATAAAAAGGTAAAGCTGAAATCGCGCTTGCCCGCCTCATGCTCCAAATATTCCTCCTCACTGATGCCGGTTGCTTTGGCAAGCTGCTCTGTTGGAATCTCCAAAATTTCTCGCAACGTACGAATTCGCTGTGCAATCTCTTTAATCTGATTAAGCTGCTCCTGCATAAATCATAACCTCCAATAGTTTATTTGGGCAGACATCTGCCAGAATATACAAAAAGACCCGTCCCATCCTTGGGACGAGTCTGTAAAAACAATACCCGCGGTACCACCCGTATTGCGCGCAATGCACGCCGCTCTTTTTTAAGGCTCTAACAAGCCTGTGACAAATAACGCTGTCCAGCGGAGACACCTACTAAAAATAAGCTTCGTTTGGTGTTCGACTCAAGGGTGATCAGCGGTCAAACAATCTGCCACCGGCTCGCACCAGATACCGGCTCTCTGTGGGTCATTGTGTTTGTGCAGTCCCTGTCTTCGTCTTTGTTGTATTGTGTTTATTTTACCGTTACAAGCGTTCGTTGTCAAGTAGTTTCAACAAGAAATTTTAGGAGATCCGCCGGCTTCTCCAGAATTGCGTCTGCGCCATTGGCGCGCAGCTCCTCCACCGAACGAAATCCCCACGCAGCACCCAGCGCAGTCACACCGCTGTTCTTGGCAGTCTGCATATCCACACCAGAATCACCGACATACAGGCATTGAGCAGCGCTGGTGCCGGTCAGCTGGAGAATTTCATCCACCAACGCGCGATCCGGCTTGCGTGGGAACCCCTCACGCTGCCCATGAACCAGCATCAGCCGATCTCCAAAATAGCGCGGGCAAAGCGCGCGGGCAATCGGATGCGGCTTGTTGGAAAGCACCGCGGTGTGTACCCCTCGTTTTAGCAGCTGGTCCAACAGCTCGATAATCCCTGGATAGGGACGTGTCTGATCCTCGCTGTGTGTGCCGTACCACCGGTTGTATTCCTGATGCAGCTGTACCAGCATCTCCTCGTTGGTATCCGGCGGGCACATCCGCTCCACCAGCTTGCGAATTCCATCCCCTACGAAAATTTTAAACGCCTCCACCGGATGGGTTGGCATTCCATGTTCCGCCAAAACGTGGTTGCCCGCCGCCGCAAGGTCGTCAAGCGTATTGAGCAGCGTTCCATCTAAATCAAAAATGACCAGCCGAATCATTCTGCTGCACCCCGTTTTGCGTCGGCCTTCTGTTGGAAACGCACTGCGTCCACAATTACACGGGTATGGGTGCCGCGTCCAATCTCTCCGGTCTCATCCTGTGCTGCGACAGAAAACTGCACCATGCGCCCCTCTACTCCTGTGATGGCCGCAGTTGCGGTAATCTGCATCCCCAGCGGGGTCGCTGCAATGTGCTCAACCTGAATGCTTGTCCCAACCGAGGTCTCCCCCGCCTTTAGCGACTGTGCAAGCAGCTCACTCGCTGCCTGCTCCATCGCTGCAATCATCATCGGGGTTGCCAGCACAGCCAGTTCCCCACTGCCAACCGTCTTGGCAAGACGGGATATGTCCACTGTAAGTGTGATTGTATGTGTCTTTCCGATCATCGAATCTCTCCTTTGCCCTAATACGTCCCTTATTTTACCACAAATCCGGCGCCGCTGCACAACTATTTTTAAAATTTTTTATCGCCCCATCGTCGCCGCAAGATACACCACCGTCAACAGCAGTGATACATTTCCCCGCCACAGCATCCAAAATCCGGCGGCAAAAAGCGGTGCTAGCCCCAAAAAACCAACCAACCATTGGATTTGCTGGGCAGTTACAGGGTCCAGCCGGAACAGCGCCAGCCGCAAAAGCTGTCCGCCATCCAGCCGCCCGACCGGCAAAAGGTTAAACAGCAGTAGCCCCAAATGGGCTTGTGAAAAGGCATCCCACCCATACCACGGCACCCAGCAGCACAGACAAACTGCATTTGCCAGCACGCCGCCCAGATAGACCGCTGTTTCCTTCGCAACCGGAAGCAGCGTCTGCCGCTCTAGACGGATTCCAAACGGGCAAAATTCCACCGCAGGAATTTTGACTCCGGCCAACCACATCATCAAAAGATGTCCGCATTCATGCAGTGCAACCGCCGTTAATACAGCAAGTCCTCCACCGCTGTATCCATACAGAACATACCACGCAACCACCGCAAAGAAACCAAAGGAGATGGAAAAACGGGTACCAAACAGTTTAAATTCCATTGGTACCCATCCCATCAATCACCCAGGCAGGGTTATAATATTTCCCATTTTTGGCAATTTCAAAATGAACATGTGGGCCTGTAGAAATCCCTGTGCTGCCAACGGTCGCGACCAGCTCTCCTTGACGCAGATTCGCCCCCTGTTGCGCAATAATCTGCTCACAGTGGCAGTAGGTGGTTGTCAGGCCGTTGCCGTGATCAAGTGTGATATAATTGCCATAAATGGCCGATTCCCCCACCTGTGAAACCCTTCCCGGCAGCGCTGCGCGGATATCGCTGCCTTGTGCTGCGGCAATATCCAGCCCACGGTGAAAATCCGTTTCCCCTGTGATGGGATGGCTTCTGTATCCATAGGGGGAGGTCACCTTGCCAGAGATAGGCGGATGCACCCCAGCATTTGTAATCATCGGCGCAGCCGAGCAGGAGTCCGGCAGCAGTCGTGCGCTGCTGTCCGCCGGGCTCCCCATCCATCCACCCGCACCGGTCAGCTGGGAAGCCTCCTCTTTTGCAGTGGCGCCTTGCGGCGTGTCCTGCTGCTGAGGTTGCTGCGTCTCCAACAGACCGGTAATCCAGCCCGCCGCCATATCAGCCGCTTGCTCGCGCAGCTGCCGCGCATCCTCCGGCAGCTGCACCTGTCTGGCGCTGATCAGCTGCCCATAGCCTGTGCAAAAGGAAGGATAAAATGGTGGGTTTGCATCTTGCAGCGCATAACCCATCATAATGAGCAATGCGCAGATTAGCAGCTGGGTAATTAGCACGGTCAGATAAGGGTCGCCCTCCTCCCGCTTGCCGGTAAAACGGGTTTGCGGGCGGCGGCGTGGGGGATGTTCCATCATTTTCTCCGCTCCTTTGCTGCATAAAATCTCATCAAAAGCAGTCGCATCCTGCAACGCCAGCTGTGACCAGGGGCGCTGCCCCTGGACCCCGCCGCCTTTTATAAAAGGCGGGCGAAAATTTCTGTGCGCTGCCGCGTCTTATTGGATGGGGTAAACCTTCCGCCTGTTGCTGCATTGAAAAGAGTACAGGGATTCTGAACTGCTTCTAAGACAAGTTTATGTGTCATTTTCCAAAAAAATGAACCCTTTGCCACGAAAAAAGGAGGCGAAACGCCTCCTCTTTTCACATATTCTTCTGATTAGAAATCGATTGTATCCGGATCTTTGCCTGGGCCACAGTGATTTTCCAGATTTGAGAGTACCGCCATATCTGCGCTGGACAGGCTAAAATCAAACAGCTCCAGGTTCTGTTTGATACGCGCAGGGGTCACCGATTTCGGAAGCGGCAAAAAGCCCATCTGCAAGCTCCAACGCAGGCAGACCTGTGCCACACTCTTCCCATACCTCTCCGCGATCGGCACCAGCTCCGGCGCATCCAGCAGCTTGCCGGTACCCAGCGGACTATAAGCCTCCAACAGCATCCCTCGATTGCGGCAATACTCTACCAACTCCTGCTGCCGGTAGCCGGGGTACAGACGAATTTGGTTGACCATCGGCGGGATTTTTGCGGTCCGATCCAGCACCTCAAGATGACGCGGGAAATAGTTACTCACACCGATTGCCCGCACCTTGCCCGATTGATAAAGCTCCTCCATCGCCTGCCAGGTTTCAGCGGTAGACTGCTCAAAGCAATCGCGAAATGCCAGCGGATTCGGCCAATGCACCAGATACAGGTCGAGCACCTCCAGCCCCAGCTTTTCCATCGAGCGCTCAAACGCCTCCAATGTCGCCTTGTAGCCATGATCGGTGTTGGCCAGCTTGGTGGTGATGAACAGCTCCTCACGCGGCACGCCACATTCCTTGATCGCCTGACCCACGCTCTGCTCATTCTCATAACGAGCGGCTGTGTCAATGTGGCGATACCCTTGGCGGATTGCCTCTTTTACCGACTCCACAGCAACCTCGCCCGCCGGTGTCTGCCAGGTGCCAAAGCCGACGCAGGGAATCGTTACACCGTTTTGCAGCGTATAGCTATCGGTCATTGTTTGCATCCTTCTCATCCTCCATTTATT
>CAJUJI010000150.1 GCA_910586875.1 uncultured Anaerotruncus sp.
GAAGGAAGAGTATATAAAGAATGAAGAAATGAGTGGTGAAAATTTTGGACATTTTTGGACTAATCAAACTATTCGGCGGTTTAGCAATGTTTTTGTATGGTATGAGCCTGCTAGGTGGAGGCTTAGAAAAGGTCTCCGGCGGCCGTTTGGAGAGAACATTGGAAAAGATGACCGACACGGTCATTAAGGGTGTGCTGCTTGGTGCAGTGGTAACCGCCGCAATTCAATCCTCCTCTGCGACAACAGTTATTGTTGTTGGCCTTGTTAATGCGCAGGTGTTAAAGTTGCGCAACGCGATCGGTGTAATTATGGGCGCGAATATTGGTACTACCATCACTGCGCACATCCTCCGACTGAGTGATATTGAATCAGACAACCTTTTCATGATGCTCTTAAAGCCCTCCTCATTGGCGCCGTTGGCCTCTATTGTTGGTATTCTGCTGTATATGTCCTCTAAGCGCGATAAGCGCCATGACATCGGCCAAATTTTAGTTGGCTTTAGCATCCTGTTTACCGGTATGTTTTCAATGGAAGCCGCGGTGTTACCATTACGGGATGAACCCTGGTTTACCAGTCTGTTTGAAACCTTCTCTAATCCGGTTATCGGAATTTTGGTGGGTACCTTTGTTACAGCCGTCATTCAGTCCTCGGCGGCCTCGATTGGTATTTTACAGGCGCTTTCTTCTACCGGCTTTGTCAACTATTCGATGGCCTTCCCGATTATCATGGGACAAAATATCGGTACTTGTATTACCCCAATTCTTGCATCAATCGGTGCATCAAAAAATGCAAAGCGTACCGCTTGTGTGCATGTGTGCTTTAATATTTTAGGTACCATTATCTTTACCATCTTCTGTTATTCCTACCAAGAGATAGTCGGCTTTTCATTCTGGGAAAATCCGATTGACCGCGGCGGTATCGCAAATTTCCATACCATTTTTAATATTACAACTACCATTTTGTTTATCCCATTGGCTGGGTTACTCGAAAAATTAGCCTGCTTTTTGGTGCGAGAAAAAAGCGGCGAGGGCGAAGGCGATATTACTGCAATTGCGCTGGATGAGCGTTTGTTAGTCTCCCCTGGTCTTGCAATCAATCACGCACGTGAAGCGGTGTTGCAGATGGCAATGGTTTCCCGACAGAATTTAATTACCGCAATTGAGCTCCTTAATAAATATGATGCCAAACAATTCGAGCGCGTTACTGAGGAGGAGGAAGTGGTAGACAAGCTAGAAAATCGGGTGGAGACCTACCTGTTAAAGCTGTCCGAAGCGGAGCTTTCGGATGTGGAAAGCCGCAGCATTTCCGAGCTGCTGCATACCTGCGGCGAATTTGAACGGGTGGCAGACCATGCGCTGAACATTGCAGAATGTGCACAACGGTTGTATGAAACCAAAACCACCTTCTCTAAAAAGGCTGTTGGAGAGATGCACATTATCTGCGAGGCGGTATTGGAAACACTAAATCTAGCAATCGAAGCGTTCCATCATGTAAACCTCCAGGCGGCCGCCAGTGTTGGGCCGCTTGAGGAGGTCGTAGATGAAATGGAGCAGGTGCTGCGTGACCGGCACTTTGACCGGCTGCGGCGTGGCAAATGTACAATTGATGCGGCATTCCCATTTGTGGAAGCAATCAGCAACCTGGAACGGGTGGCAGATCTATGTTCAAACGTTTGTGAGTCGGTGCAAACCTATGACAATGATCAGCAAAGCATCGACCGCCATCTTTATAAAAAGACCATCGTGCAGCAGGAAAGCTACCAAGACAAATATATTGTGTATAGCACAAAATATCTAAATCGTATAAAAAAATAAAAATAAACAAGCGGTATTGTTTCAATACCGCTTGTTTTATTAGGGGGTTCAATAGATGGGGTTGGATGCAACGGTATATTGCAATTGTTGGAAGGAGAAAAAGACAGCTCCCCTGCCGTTTGATTCTGTGCTTTTGGTGGAGGAAGAGGGTACGCTCTATTTAAATGAAACAGGGCTGTCAAAACAAGAGATTACGCAGCTTAACCAACAGCTGTCAAATTGGAAAGAAACCGCCTGCCCGCACCCCTATTTTGAGCAATGCTCCCTACGAGTCGGAAACTGGTTTGCAGTGTCGGAGTTCAAAGGGCTGTTGTATCAATTGGGTGCAAAGCGGTTCCCCATTTTATATAACGGTATTCCGGACAACAACGGTGGCTGTATAGAGGCAGAATGTGCACAACAGGGGTTGCAGGAGCTTGCGTTATTTAATGAGCTGGTTAGTAGCCAAACAGGATGGTCCTTGATAGATGCACAAACGGGCGAGGAGCTGTACAGATGTGCCGGCGCGGAGAACGCAGAAATTGCTTGGAGTCTAAAAGCGACCTATGCGTTTGGAAAACAAGGATTTTTGATTACAGAACGAAAAACAAATGCAATAATATTTCAATCCGTATATTTTTCTCAGACAGTGCTGCCAGCCCAAAAGGAAGAAGCGCGCATTTGTTTCACCGATTTAAAGAGCAAAAAGGTATGCTATGGCAGCATAGAAATTGGCGCCGCCCAAAAAAAGAGAGCAGAAATACTTCGGGTGCAACAGCGGCCGCTGAAGGCCGGTGATTTTTGGATCGTGCAACCTTTAAAACAGCTTTTTACAGCGTCGTTGGAGACCGGAAATCCAATCTATTGGCATTGATTTTTTCGGGATCGGCAGTTTATAAAAATGCAGACCTTTTGCCGCATGTACATAGGTGGCAAAAGGTCTGTTTACGATAGGAAAGGCGACGCTATTTTAGAGATCCCATTTGGCAATTTCCAAGCCCTGCTGACGGATTTCGTCGATCAATGCAGGTAAAATTTCTGCATTTGTTTTGCTTACCGCATGGAGCAGATAGATTGCACCCTCATGGATGAACTTTGTAGTGCGTGCAAGCCCTTCCTCATAAGAGGGCTGCTTGTCCGGGTCCCAATCGGCGTAGGCAAAGCTCCAAAGAACGGTGTGATAACCAGTTTTTTGGACCATTGCAAGGGACAGCTCACTAAATGCGCCTGTTGGCGGCCGATAAAGGTACATCTCATAGTTAAAATTTTCTTTGACATAATCGTGTAGCTCTTTGATGTCCTGGTATGCTTGCTCAAGAGAAACCTCTGTTGGCACCAAATGGCGGTTGGTATGGTTTCCTACCACATGCCCTTCATCGATCATTCGCTGCACCAGCTCCGGCTGAGATTTAGCAAATGGCATCGTGATGAAAAATACGGCGCTGACGTTCTTTTCTTTAAGTACATCTAAAATAGCTGGTGTATAACCATTTTCGTAGCCTTCATCAAAGGTGAGATAGAGTTTTCCGCAACCCTCTGGCGCGATAAAATAAGCGTTATAAGAGCCGTACAACTCTTGGAGTTGGACAGGAGCGGTTGTGCGGTTATGCTCATCGACCTGGATACCGGGTCCCCATTTGACCGGCTCCGAGGCCCCCTGTAAAGCACCGATTTTTTCAAAATCGGTGCTTATGGTCGGAGTAATGGCACTTTCCACACGGGAAACGGTGTCACCTACATCAGAGGCAACGTCGGATACAACATCTGAAACATCATCCCCAAGGTCATCCATCCTATCGCTAGAGGAGGGAGGTACCGAGGAAGACGGTTCAGACGACGGCAGGCTGCTAGAAGGGACCGACGAGGAGGACGAAGAAACCTCACTGTTGCGGTTGGTGCAAGCCGCCATTGAAAAAACTAAAGCAAGTGCCATCATGGTGCTAATCAACGCTTTCATTGGATTCTTCCTTTCATCAAAACTGCGAAATAAACTGCTTATTTCGCAATTAGTCTGTGCAGGCAGAATGCAAAATAACAGAACAAGCGATTAGAATTTTTTTCCAATTAGACAAAACGACGGATTCCGGACACCGCATAAAAGTTTGAGGTGTCCAAAACCAGGTCCACATCAAAATAAGGGGTGAGTGTTTTTGCCAACGTCATTGCGGTGGGCAGCGGCATAAACAGCTGGGTGGTATTGGTAAGGCAGAGCTCATTGACCGAAACACGCGATTGTGGACAGCAGATCATCAGCCGTCCCTCGCTCACCAGCAGATGGTGCATCTGGCGGATTAAGCTGCCGCGATTTTCAAAAAATTGAAAGGAATTGCAAAGAATGGCGTAATCAAATTCCTGTCCGGAAATTTCCATAATATCCTCACAGCAGAGCTCAATGCAGGGATCAACAATTTTTTTGCGCGCCTGCGCAAGCATCTGTGCAGAGAAGTCAACCCCCAATAAATGAGAGGGCTTATGTGCGAGCAATGGCTGAAACAGCACGCCTGTGCCACAGCCGGCGTCTAAAATACGCGCGCCCTGCGGCATCCCACAAAGGGAGATAAGCGTTTCCAGCCGCTCCTGTGGATAGGTGGTATAGCGCTGGTCCCATTCGCCCGCCATCTGGTTAAAAAATGTAATCAGAGAATGTTTATCCATAGCAAGAAAACCCTTTCTTTCAAAGCCGCCCAGCATCCCGCAGGGCCTTGTATTTCAGAATCCCCAACTGCGTTTTTCCGTCAGGAAGCTCCCCTTCCAGTACCATGCGAAACGCTTCTTGTGCAGGGATTCGTTTTACCGTTAAAAATTCGCCATCGTCCAGATGCTGCTTTGCAGGATGCAGCCCCCGTGCGAAAAATATATGGATGGTTTCGGTATCGTAAGCGCAGGTCGGATACATCCTTCCAAGTAGGAAAAATTCATCCGCAGTGCAGCCACATTCTTCCTCCAGCTCACGAATACCGCACGCACGCGGGTTTTCACCCAGTTCAAGCTTACCAGCCGGCAGCTCTAAAAGCTGTTCGCCTACCGCATAGCGAAATTGTGACACGAATAAGATATGGTCCTGGTCGTCGACCGCCAAAATTGCAACGCCCCCATGATGGTCGATCACTTCACGAAAAGCGGTGCGTCCGTCCTCCAGTTCTACCTTGTCACAGCGCAGCGACAGGATTTTTCCCTGGTAAATTTGCTGAGATTCCAGCTTGCGTTCAAAATGCTCCATGATCAATAAGTCCTCCCCTATCGTTTTTCCAACTGATGCCATACCAGCCGCCGCATAATACATGCTTTTGGGCACATAGACTGGTTTTGAGGTGAAACGGTAATGTTTGACGGGTTCTATCGGCAGCCGCCCAGCTACGAAAATTTACGGCTGGCAGCGCAGGAATTAAAACAGAGCTATCCTTTTTTAAAGGTATTCCCGATTGGAAAATCGGTGCTAGGGCGCAGCATCTATGCGTTTGGCTTTGGCAATCTGCGGCAGAATACATTGTATGTAGGCGGGGTACATGGAATGGAGTGGTTGACCGTTCTGTTGCTGCTGCGCTTTACCGAGGCGCTTGCACAGGCGGCCGCGGGCGGCAGGCCACTTGCAGAGGTAGATGTCGCACGCATTTTGGAAAGCCGGTCGCTGGTGTTGATTCCCTGTCTCAATCCGGATGGGGTGGAGATCGCGCTGTATGGGGCGGGAACAGCAAAGCACCTGTGCAAATTTGTTGACAAGATGAGCGCTGGGGAAACCGGCCGTTGGCAGGCGAACGCGCGAGGTGTGGATCTAAACCATAATTTTGACGCGGGTTTTGCCCAGCTGAAAAGGTTGGAGCAAGCGGCAGGGATCACCGGTCCCGGTCCCACCCGTTATGGCGGCGTCTGTCCACACAGCGAGCCAGAAACCAACGCCTTGGTGCGGTTTTGTGCTGCAACCCAGCCACGGCAGGCATATGCGTTCCATTCGCAGGGGGAGGAAATCTATTATCGTTATGGGCCATGTACACCGGCGCGTGCACAGCTGATGGCGCAGGTGCTTGCCTGCGCATCGGGCTATATTGTTACAGAGCCGGAGAAATTGGCCTCACATGGAGGTTTCAAAGATTGGTTTATTGAGAAGCTGCATCGTCCAGCATTTACCATCGAAATTGGGCGCGGAAAAAATCCGCTCGCAGTTGAGGAACTGGAACCGATTTATGCGCGGCTGCTGGAGATGCTGCTGATATCAGCTTTGCTGTAGGCTAACTGGATTTTTTCAGAGTTATAATATGATATTCTATTATAACGTTTTTTCAAAAGAAAGGAAAGTCCGAATTATTCAATTTCCTCCGGCAGCAGGATTCCGTTCTCCTCCAGCTGGTGCAGGATGCGCTGGTACACCTCCTGTGAGGGGCAGACAATCGTGTGTAGGTGAACCCCTGCCGTCAGCATGGAAAGCGGGCTGGCCTGATGGGTTTGCAATTTTTGCAAAAAGATATCTGCGTCATAGCGGGAAAAGATGCGCAGCGGCCCGCAAAGCTGTCCGTAGATGGGATGGTCGATGATCACATCAATAAGCCCTCCCCCATTGTCCACTACAATATAAAGCTCATCCCGCAATCGTTTGTCACTGTGGGAACAGGCGATGGTGTAATATTTGTCGGATGGAGGTTT
>CAJUJI010000151.1 GCA_910586875.1 uncultured Anaerotruncus sp.
AGGTAAGATAACACCCTCTGCAAAAAAGGTATCGTTATCTTACCTCAACAAAGTTGCCGCCCGACCATCCGTCATCGGTGTAGTGGACGATATTGGAAAAACTGTGCTGGGCAGCGTAGCCCTCCAGCTATTTTTTCTGATTTACGATTGAATTACTGTCCCCAGCGGATTCATCGTCACGAGAGAGCCTCTCATATAAAGCCGTGATCTTCTCCTCAGTCTGCCTTGCGCTCATGACGCGCTCCTTTCAGACTGACGGCTCATTTGTAGTGCATCCATCATACCACGTTCTTCGCCGTTTTGCAGCCCCTCATTGCGGATCATCCGCAAAATTTTTTCTTCCATCGTCTCGCCGCCGTTGTCGGAAAAGACGACCTTCACCTTGTAGGTGGTGGAGCCGATACGCCGGGTCATATACTGGCAGTTCTGATTTTCGTTGTTTTTCCTCATGGTGTCCTTTCTCATATCATTGAAATTCACAAACAAAATTTCCGATATGGGAAGCCGTTTCTCCGAAGCAGTTCCTGACAGGCATATCCCTTTGCTGGTGCTGTGCCGTTGTGTCTCACCCTCGGTACGCTCGCTTTCGGTCATGGCATACTTTTCCGGCGTGATAGCTGCTCGGACGGTCATTCAGTTGTCGGTTTCGCCACCTTTCTGTTTCTGGATTTTTGATTATGTATGAGAAAGGAAAAAGCAGATACAAAAAACCGCCCACGGATTTTTCCGCAGTCGGTTATGTATCTGCCAAATGAAATATGTGTATTATATAGACATCAGATATTCAGTTCAGATATGAACTCATTATAATCAAAACGTTTGTTCTTATCAAGCCCTGCCGAAGAAAATTTTTGAGAGAGGCGGCGGACAGGCAGTCAGCGATGGTACAAATGCAAAGGAAAAACTCCCGCAAGGTCCCGCCCATAGGGGGAGCCTTGCGGAAGCCTGTACGCTTTTGCGCTGGTGCAAATGCCGGGTGAAAGTCATGCATAAATCAGTTCACACTTGATGCTTTCCTCAGCGCGGTTTACAATGCTGTTCATTGCCCTGACCCATTCCCACTGTGACTGGTGCTTCAATTCCTCGGTCACACCCTCGACGGCGGCCATCTGTCTGATGATGAGCCGATAGCGGTCCTGCGCCTGCCCGTCCAGGTCGGCAAGGTAGTTGTGCAGCTTGCCCGTCAAAATCAGATGGTTCAGCAGAAGTGGTTTCGTTTCCTCCAGATACGCCCGGTGCATCCGCCCCCACTTCCCGATGGGGCGGTCATCGTCCTCCGGCAGTCCGATAGCCGGGATGTAGTAGTCCCCGGCAAGGACATAATCAAGGTCATTCGCCTCGTCATGTATCCTCGGTTCCAGTTTGTCCATAGTGTTTTCCTCCGTCATTTCAGATGTTTTCGGTAGCGGCTACCGATAATGCGATACTGTAAATGGTAAGATAAAGTATACCAATTTTCGCCATTGAAAGGATACCAATCCACGCCACAAAAGGGGCCAAATCCCGCCACGAAGTATACCACGGAAACCGGGGGCAGCCATCTGGTAAAATGAGAGGACACTCACCCAGATGGAGGCCAGAAAGGAATGAAGGGGTATCGCGTGTACAGCAAGATTCAGCAATTTCGTTCGGCGGGGTTCAGCCAGCGGCAAGTGGCGCGGCGGCTTGGAATCAACCGCAAGACAGTAAAGCGGTATTGGGAAATGCCGGTAGACGAGTACGAGGAAATGAGCAGCACAGTCTGCCGGATGCAGTACTTGGACAAGTACCAGGCGCGGATTTTGGAGTGGCTGCGGGAATTTCCAGACCTGACAGCAGCCCAGGTATGCGACTGGCTGAGGGAGCACTACCGGGAGGATGTGAGCGAGCGGATGGTATCCCGGTATGTGAAGCAGGTACGGGAAGAATACGGGCTGAAAAAGAGCGCGGCGCCGAGAGAGTATGAGGCGGTGCCGGAGCTGCCGATGGGGAAACAGATGCAGGTGGATTTCGGGCAGAAGATGATGCCCAACGTGGACGGCGGGCAGACCAGGGTGTACGTGGCGGCGTTTGTGCTGTCCCGGTCGCGGTACAAGTACGCACAGGAGCAGAGCAGGCCCTTTACCAGCGTAGACCTTGTGCGGATCTGCCATGATTGCTTCCAGTACATGGGCGGGATGCCGGAGGAGCTGGTATTCGACCAGGACAGTATTGTATGCGTAAGTGAAAATGCCGGGGACATCATCTACACCTATGAGTTTGAGAAGTTCCGGCAGGAATGCGGGTTGTCCATCCGAATGTGCCGCGGGGCGGACCCGGAGAGCAAAGGAAAAATTGAGAATGCGGTGAAGTACATCAAGGGGAACTTCCTCAGCCACCGGCTGTATGTGGACGATGGTATTCTCAACGGAAGCTGCCTGGAGTGGCTGGAGCGGACCGCCAACACCAAGGTACATGGGACCACCAAGCTGGTTCCAGCGGAGGTGTTCCAGGAGGAGCGAGAGTACCTGCGTCCCCTGCCGGTCTGTGACCAGGTGAAGCGCCCGGTGATCTGCCGGACGGTGCGCAAGGACAACACAATTATCTACGACAGCAACCGCTACTCCGTCCCTCTGGGCACCCATACCACACAGCCGGAGGTACGGATTGAGACGCTGGACGGAACGCTCTACATCCAGACGCTGTTTGGCGAACCTATCTGCGAACACCGCATCTTCTCCGGGCGGGGGCTGCTGATCCAGAGCCAGTCCCACCGGCGGGACCGCACCTCAAAGCTGGACAAGCTGCTGGAGGAACTGGACACCGAGCTGGACGGCAGGGCCACAGAATTTTTGACAGCAATCCGCGTGGACAAATCCCGCTATGCCAGAGACCAGTTCCGCTTGATACACTCCCTGCTGGACCAGTACGGCATGGAGGCGGCGCTCCAGGCTATTGGCTTCTGCCAGCGCAGCAGACTCTACAGCGCCAACACCATGCGGGATTACCTGGAGCACCAGGCCGCCCTCTCCAGCCAGGCGCGGCCTGCCCCAGCCATCCCCCACATCCCGGTGGATGACCCCAAGTACCATGTGACCACACAGAAGCGGCCCCTCTCGGCCTATGCGAAGGTGGGTGATCCCCGATGCTGACCCCCTTGGAACGGGTGAATAACCTGATAGCCGATCTGCGTTATGCCCAGGTGGACTTTGACGCCCTCTTTGCCGGGAAGAACAGTCTTACCCCGCTGGAATCCGTGGAGCTGTTCCTGGCCGAGCAGCAGCGGCTTCGCGTCCTCAAGCAGAACCTCCTGCGCAGAAAGCGGGCCAACCTCCCCGCCGAAAAAACGCTGGACTCCTTTGACTTCGGCTTCCAGCGCAGCGTTTCCAGGGAGCAGATGCTCCGCCTGTCCGATATGACCTGGGTGGAGCAGGCCTTTAATATCTGCTTCCTTGGTCCGCCCGGTATGGGCAAGACCTACCTCGCTCTCTCCCTGGCTGTCCAGGGCCTCGACCTGGGATACTCCGTGGCCTTTGAAACCCTGGACAATCTCATGACCATCCTCAAGACCGCCGAGATCTCCAGTGCCAGCAAGCGCCGCCTCAAGTATCTCCACAAAGCCGCCCTTGTGGTGGTGGACGAGGTGGGCTTCATGCCCCTCTCGCCCGCCGAGGCCAATCTGTTCTTTGGCTTTATCTCCGCCATGAGTGAGAGAACGTCACTGATTATTACTTCCAACAAGGGGTTTGACGAGTGGGCCGACTTCCTCGGCGACGCCACCATTACCACCGCTATCCTCGACCGCCTCATCCACCGCTGTGAGATTATTAACATGACCGGCTCCAGCTACAGACTGGAGCACCACCAGTCCATTACTAACTAACTTTTCCGCTGGTATACTTTGTGGCGAAACCCCTCCCCAAAACTGGTATACTTTGTGGCGAAATTTGGCCCATTTTACTTGACTGCTTACAGATACAGGTCTATATCTCCTTTCCTACGACCGCAAGTCCTATTCACCACAAATGAGCCGCAGTCATATGTATTTGGTGGCAGAAACCACCCTCTACATAGTAACTCTCAATGGGATTTGGCAAAGCTCTCTCCCAACGAATATTTCTCCTTTGTCACTACCGGCGTTTATCCTCTTGATCTCCCCAGCAAACCCTCGCCGCCTGAAATCTCTAAAACCCCCAATGAGCTTGGCGCGCACACTTTGGAGCCAGAGATAGTTTCTGATCCTTTAATTAGGTGACAAATAGTTGAGATTCATTCAGTCTGCTGTCCTTTTTGATGTCTGTCCAAATATTGGGGTGTCTATTTCTTATTTTGTCCTTGACAAAAGGTACACTTTATACACTTTATTATCGGATAATCCGGTGTCGGGTTTTCTAATATCGGGCAATTTCGGTTGAGCTTCTCTTGGAAAACAGTCATAGTTTCAGCACTCCTTTTGCTGTGGGTATGTTACGCAATAGAATGCTATTTTGCCGGGGTAGGTATAAACCTTTATCTCCGACAGAAACACGCCCGCAAAGCCGCTTGTAGCAAGGTTCTTTCCCTCAAAAGTAGTAAATTGGTAGTAAATTTATTTTGAAATCCTGTGTGTATACCTGTAAATCAAGGTTTTTTGAGATAATCAACCATTTTGCTTACAATTTATATAACTTTGGTGCAATACTATATGGTATTTGCAATTCCAACTTGTGTGTGCTAAACGATTCTTGTTGTTCACTTTTAAATATTCTCCTTTTGGTGTTTTTTGTCCGTTGCATCGCTAAAGCTTTTTCCGCTCCACCGACATAGTTGATGGTTGTTTCTACAGTAAAAGAAGCCATTTGCTCTTTCGAGCAAATGGCTTCTTTGGTTATTTTACTATACCTTTTTCTTCTCAAAGAAAGCATCAACTGCCTTCTTAATCTCCACAGGCTTTGACGTTTTCAGCAGATAACCGGATGGCTTGAGCGGCATTACCCCGATCATGCTTTGAGGGTCTCTCCTGCCGGTTAAGAAGATCACCGGGATATCCTCAAACGCCTTTTCCGAACGGAGCATTTCCAGTGTCTGTTTACCATCGCACACCGGCATCTCATAGTCCAACAGTACCAAATCCGGCCGGTTTAGGGTGATCGTACGAATTGCTGCTACACCAGAGTCCGCAATCGCAACCTCATAATCATTCCCTAACAGCTGCTTCATTCCCTGTTGTATGGTCATCGAATCGTCCACTACCAGTATCTTCTGTTTCGGATTGCTCTTCTCTTGCTCCTCCCGCCCTTTGCGCTCCCTCAGATACTTTTCGACCTCGTCCATGGCGTTTTCTTTCTCAATCGGAGTTCCTACTCCATTTTGCAACAGGTGAGGCGCAATCATACAATAAGCAAAATATCCGTTGCCGCCGGTATTCAGCAACAAGCTAACCTGCAATTCTTGCTTTTCAAAAATCTTCTGGAACTGCTCATAGGTCAGGAGATTTTCCTCCTTGAGCTCAAGAGAATCCATTGTCGGGAAATGCTCCAGGACGCGTCCCACAAACTGCCGCGCTGTATATCTGGCAGCATGAACCAACATATTATCCAGCTTGTTTGTCTGGATTCCCATTATTTTTCCAACCGTGTTGATCAACAGTTTTTCTTCAAAAACCAAAATAATCTCTTGCCGCTTTTCGTCCCGACCTGTTCCATAAACCAAACGGTAATATACGCCTCTTCCAAATTTTTCACCGCTGTAAGCATCGCTGATGACCTGTGATTCCAGGCGGAACATATCAAATATGAGCTGAACGATAACCTTTTTTACCGCTGTAAACTCATCACTAGGCAAAAGATTCTTCCATTTTCTTTCATGCTTTCCAACAATAGAAAGATCCTCTGTCAAGGTATGCCCAATTAACCAACCTGCACAGACCCCCAAAAAATGCTCAACTGCGTCAGGTGCATAGTCGGTTCGTTCCAGCTCTTGTTCAAGTGCCGGAAGCGTATTTTCTCGAAAGTTGCGGTGAATGCGCTTATGCTCTTCCAGTCCTTCATACTGAATCGACTGCATATATGCCTCTTCATCTGCAAAGTGCTTTATCGCATGTCCCTTAAAAAATTTGATGCCCTCTTGACATGTCCACTGATTATTCTTTTCCTCCTCTTTGAGGATAAAAAGCTTATTAATAATCCGAAAAAGCTGCTGATGTTCTTTATCGATCGTTTCCACTCCGATATTAAACTCTTCTTGCCAGATGAATTGATTGCCCATACAAAATCCTCCTTTGCTAAATAGGCAAAATTTTAATCTGCGATTGTGCTATCACAACAGAGCCACCTTGCGTTGCCCTTATTTGTATTACGCACAAACAAGCCCTCAAGCATAAAGCTCAAGGACCCCGCGCGTTTATTGACTACGCGCGTTTATCGACTACGCGCGTTTATCGACTACGCGCGTTTATCGACT
>CAJUJI010000152.1 GCA_910586875.1 uncultured Anaerotruncus sp.
CGGCGCGAACACCAGCGGGCGGATCAGGGTGAGGTCCTTGCGGGAGAGGTAGGAGACCGGCGAAAAGCAGCCGATGCGCCCCTCGTTGAGCAGGTTCATCAGGAAGGTTTCCACCGCGTCGTTGTAATGGTGCCCCAACGCGATTTTGTTGCAGCCCGCAGCCTTGGCGGTGTCGTGCAGCAGTCCGCGGCGCATCCGCGCACAAAGACTGCATGGGTTTTGCTCCTGGCGCTGCTCAAAGATGATCCGGCCGATGTCGGTGCGGCGCAGCTGGTATGTGATGCCGTATTCGTCGCAAAGGGCTTGCAGCGCGCCATAATCGCCCTGTACCCCGTCAAATTGGTTGTCCAGCGTGACAGCCACCAGCGAAAAATCGATGCCCAAAAAGCGGCGCACCCCCGCCAGTCCAGCCAGCAGCGCGACCGAATCCTTGCCGCCCGAAACGCCGACCGCCACACGGTCGCCGTCAGCAAGCATCTGATATTCGGTGACTGCGCGGCGGATATAGCCCATAATCTTTTGCAAAAGAATCCTCCTTTTTCATAGGCTTTGGAAAAGGGCGCCCATCCCAAAGGATGGACGCCCTTGTAATTTCGATAACCCCACCGAAACGATGTCCCACCGGCTGTAAACCCCGTCGTATGACAGAGTGGGTACGCTCTCTCAGCGATTTCACGCTCCCTTCTTCCTCCCTGCAGGGGGAGGGAGGTCTGCAATCCGGCGCCGAATCGAAGCTCCCTATATACAGTTATCGGAGTATTTTAGGCAGGACTGTCAGGGACGGCAGGGAAGTTATTTACAATGATTCCTCGTCGCCGCCGGTGAACTCGTAATCGTCCTGCAAGCGCTCCATGAAGATCGCCGCAATCTCATCAAACTCGGCCTCATCCTCGATCGCCTCTAAAAACTCCTCATCCCCATCGAACACCGATTTGAGGATCACCAGCTCTCCGTCGTCCTGAAGCTGCTCCTCTGGGTCGTCATAGCTGGCGACCAGCGCAATATAGTGCTCCTCGCCATGCTCCAATGTATCGATAATTTCGAACTCATGCTCCTGCCCCTCGTCATCCACCAGCGTCAGCAGATCAGGCGCATATTCTTCCCTGTCGGTCATCGCAATTCTCCTTTTGCATACGGGCGTTATGCGCCCCATGCGATTGTTGAACACTCCAAAGTACTTTCGATTATAATTCAACTTTCTGCAAATGTCAATGCCCAATTTCACTGTGCATTCCTTCTAGTTTTTTTAAAAAATGTGTAAAAAACCTATTGACATTTTTCTGTTTTTCCGTTATAATAAAGACACAGATAAAAGGAAAGGCGGCGATTCCCATGTACGACGAAACACACGGTTTTTCATCTGTATCGAGGAACCGTGCGCTGACAGCCTCACGTTTATAAAGCAGCAACGCTTTTAAGGACATTCTTTCACAGTTCTTGCAGATTATACAGTTCCCCCAAAATGTAACTGTTATACCGATTTGAGAAATGTAAAACGACTTTTGAGAATTTGTTTTCTGAAAGGATGATGTCTCATCCGGAAAGATGTGAGCATTCCACAGCAAGCAAAAAGCCTGTGAATAAGAGTCCTCTCTATTCCAAAGAATATTTCTAAGAATCGCTTAGACGTGTGAAAAGGCAGCGGTCCACAGCCGGCAGACAAAATCAGGTGAAGGATTTTGAAACGCCGGTTGGATATAGATGAGCAGAAAAGAAAAAGACGGACAATTGAATAAAAACTTTGAAGGGTATTGCAACAAAGCAATCAAACACTTGCCGTTTTCGTAACAGCGGTCAACGGGTTCGAATGTTACTTGCGATAGATTTTCAGAAGTTTCGCATTCCACCAATTGTTTCGGTCTGTGCGGCCGAACGAACGACCTTTTAGGTACTGACCAATGCACTAACAAGCATAAAACGGCGCCGTGTAATTCTGGCGCCGTTTTCATTTTCTCCATCCGACCAATCGTAAATTTACTGTGAATTTTTCTGGAAAGATTGATTTTACAGGAATTTGTGTTAGAATGGTAAGGGTAGCACACCCAATAGATGGAGGTAAAAAACCAATGAAAAAATTCACTTTCATTTTGAGCACACTCCTGGCAGCATCCCTGCTGCTTGCAGGCTGCGGCAAGGACAACGACGCTGCACCTGCATCGTCCTCCTCGGCCAGCAACGGCTTTAATACCCTCGAAGCCGGCAAAATGCCCGAGACGACTGGCGAAATCATCAAGCACAATGACAGCATCGACCCGGCCAGCATCAATCTAATCCAGTTCGATGCGCCCGCCAGTGACGCACCTGTTGCGACCATCAAGACCAGCATGGGTGACATCAAGGTGGTCCTTTATCCGAACGAGGCTCCCAAAACCGTAGAGCAGTTCACCAGCAAGGCTACCAGCGGCGACTACAACAACAGCAAGTTTGGCGAGGTTGTGCCAAGCGTGCAGGTGACCAACTCGGACAAGAACGGCACCGACAACAAGGAGTACAGCTTGAATCTGTGGCACTTTAACGGCGCGGTTGCAATGTCGGCCGAGGGAAGCTTTTACATCGTCCAGAATAGCCGCATCAATGACGATCTGATCGGTAAGATGGTGGACGCAGCATTCCCCGAGAAGGTCTGCAACCAGTACTTAAAGTCCGGCGGCGTGCCCAACTATGATTTCCGTGACACTGTTTTTGGACAGGTAATCGAGGGGATGGAAATTGTAGAGAAGATCGCAGCGGTAGAGCGTGACGCATCCAACGCACCAAAAGAGGATGTCACCATCACCGCAATTGAAGTTGCCTAATCAATCAGAAGCTACAAAAAAGGAAGCCCGCCAAGGGCTTTCTTTTTTTGCTTTTGCAGGGGTGCGGTTCTATTGGTCCTGCCTTGTCGCTCCTGATGTCTTTGCAGGGGGAGCTTTCGCTGCTCCCGCCGCCTTTGCAGGGGAGCTCCCGCCACTCTTGCTGCCCCTGCCGTCTTTGCAGGGAAGCTCTCGCCATCTTTATCAACCTTACCGGAGGCCCCTGCCAAGGGGCTTTTTTTCTTGCAAAAAGCCCCTCTTGCGGTATATGGCGCAAGCCATACACCGCAATTCACCCCAAAATGCGCTTCTCAGGAAAAGACACGTTTCGCTGAAAAAGAAAAAGCCCTCATCGGGCTTTTTCTCTTTCAGCGACCAAAGGCGCTGCCTTTGGAATCCGCAGCCTTTGAAAAGGCTGGCGAAACTTTTCGTATAATTCGCCGCATAGCGGTGGCCCTTAGACCAGAGCAAAAGGCTGGCGAAACTTTTGATACATAGCAATAACACAGCAGGCGCGCTTCACGAGGTTGTTTGTGCCTCCTGTTTTGCACGCAGAAACCAAAACGCCCCGAACCCCATAAAATACAGCAGCGACGCTGCAAGAATCAGCCAATCCTTCAGCTTACGTCCGCGCAAATAGCTTTCCGCAGTCTCGCTGGGGTCAACCGTGATATAAGCGCCATTTCCGCCCTTCTCCTGCAACACTCTACGCTGCGTTTGGAACGGCTCATTGATCAGCTTTTTTGCTGCCGTCTCGTTGCTTTTTTGGATGGTATAGGTACACGGCGCATCCGGCGCTTTACAGCGGACCAGGTAAATCGTTTCGGTGGTTGTGACCATCCGTTTCCCCTGCCTGCGGCGGACCTGCCGGCTGGAACGGTCGTACTTATGCGCAGTATACATATAGCTGCCATGGTCGATATAGCCGGCTGGCAGGTCCATCAAATCCTTTGCTGATACATAGCTTCCCGCAGCGGCCAAGACGATCAACATAACCGCGATTACCGTTGCCATATTTTTAAACTGAAACATCACCCATACCTCCCCTGGTGAATGATCGGGCAGCCGCACAGGGGGAGAGCTCCTATGTTTTTACGCAGGTCTCCCCCATAGGCGCGCTTACTGATGATCCCGATAGTAGTTGATTAAGCAGCCGCTCAGGATAATCTCCCGCTCGTCGTCGGTCAGATCTCCCAGCGTCAGGGTCAGCTCCTTGATGCCGCCTTTTTTGTCTATTGCATACGCTTTAATGGACGGTTGTTTTTGCTGCACAGCCTTGCGGATATTGGGGATAAAGATACTCTCCCCTTTCTCAAAGCTCGGCGCGCCATCCAGCAGGAACGGCAGCATCCCCCAGTTAATCAGGTTTGAGCGGTAGCGTTTTGTCGCGTATTCCTGTGCGATATTGGCCCAGCCGCCCAGCACCTTCTGACAGCTTGCCGCCTGCTCACGCGCAGAGCCATCGCCTGGCTTTACCGCATACACCAGCGAGCCGGTGCCGACCTGCATCTGATCGACCTGCTCAAAGCCTGGGATCCGTACCACCCAATACATCGGGCAGGCCGGTACCTGGTCGTTGTAGGGATTCTTTCCCGCCAAACGCTTCTGCTCAAACTCATAGACGCGCTTTGCATTCTCCACATAGTCCGGCGCCTTGCGCGAAAGGGTAAACTCCGCGAGCTTGAGCGGGTTAGAGCGATAGCTGGAGGTCTCGCCCGAGGGGATCAGCTCATCGGTGGTGGTGACCGGATCGGTGATAAACGCCGCCACATCCAGCAACAGGTGCTCGGTCAGCGCAGACATCGCGGGCCAATCCGCAATGTTAGGTCCGAACTTGAGCGGCAGCTCTGGGTGCGGGTCACCCCAGCCGTCATAAACGCGGTTCTCGTAGACCGACCGGTTAAAGAAATACTTCGGCTTACTAAAGCTGCAATCCAGGTCGGTAGCTGGTGTGAGCACGCCGTGGTTGAGTGCGGTCGCCGCAATCGAGCGCGCGTCCATCAGCGCGACCGACGCAATCTGTCCGTTGCCTGGCTTGGAGCCCTCGCGATTGGGGAAGTTGCGGGTGCTGTGCCGGATGGAAAGTCCGCCGTTGGCCGGAACATCCCCCGCGCCAAAGCACGGCCCGCAGAACGCGGTGCGGATGGTCGCGCCCGCCTGCATCAGTTTCGCAATCGCGCCATTCTCCACCAAGCTTAAAAATACCGGCTGGCTGGACGGATAGACGCTGAGCGCAAATTCATCCACGCCGATCGAATGCTGCGCCAAAATATCCGCCGCATCGCAAAGGTTGTCATAGGTGCCGCCCGCGCAGCCCGCGATTACGCCCTGGTCGACCATCAAGCGGCCGTTTTTCACCTTATCGCGCAGGCTAAAGCGGATGGACGGGTTATCCAGCGCCTTCGCACCGGCCTGCTCGACCTGCGCCAAAATATCATCCAAATTCTGGTTGAGCGTTTCGATCTCAAAGGCATTGGAGGGATGGAACGGCATTGCAATCATCGGCTTGACAGTGGACAGGTCCACAAAAACAACGCCGTCATAATAGGCCGCCTCCTCCGGCTTCATCTCCTGATAAGCCTCGCCGCGCCCATGCAGCTCGTAATAGTCCTTCACCTGGCCGTCGGTCATCCAGATAGAGGACAAACAGGTGGTTTCGGTGGTCATCACATCGATGCCATTGCGGAACTCCACATTCAGGTTGGCAATGCCATCCCCAATAAATTCCATCACCTTGTTTTTTACATACCCCTTTTGGAACACCGCTCCAATGATCGCTAGCGCCACATCCTGCGGCCCCACGCCTGGCTGCGGCTTGCCCGTGAGGTAAACCGCCACCACCTGCGGGCGTGCGATGTCATAGGTCTTGCAAAGCAGCTGCTTGACCAGCTCGGGGCCGCCCTCACCGATTGCCATGGTGCCCAGCGCGCCATACCGCGTGTGGCTGTCCGAGCCGAGCAGCATTTTACCGCAGCCGCTCATCATCTCGCGCATATACTGGTGGATCACCGCCTGATGCGCAGGCACATAAATTCCGCCGTACTTTTTCGCCGCAGAGAGTCCGAATACATGGTCATCCTCGTTGATGGTGCCGCCCACCGCACAAAGGCTGTTGTGGCAGTTGGTCAGCACATAGGGAAGCGGAAATTTTTCCAAACCGGACGCACGTGCTGTCTGAACAATCCCGACATAGGTGATATCGTGGCTGGCCATCGCGTCAAATTTAATTTTGAGCTGTTCCATATTGCCGCTGGTGTTGTGCGCCTTCAAAATTTTGTAAGCCATCGTGCGCTCGGACGCCTGCTCACGTGTGATAGACTGACCGGCCGCCGCCAGCGCAGCCGCCGCATTTTGGTCATCGGCAATCAGCTTGCCACCGACGTAATAAGCGCCGGTATCTAATAAAGAAATCATGTGTATCTACCTCCTGTGTTGGAATCAATTTGCTAGCCTTATTTTATCACACGAAAGCATCGCGCGCAAGGGCTTCGGGTGCGCAGAAGTTTCGGCCCCCGTCCGAAACTTCTATAGCTCCTCGCTGCTCGCCTGACGGCTCGCCCGCGCTCGTCGCGGCGCACCTCATGGA
>CAJUJI010000153.1 GCA_910586875.1 uncultured Anaerotruncus sp.
GGGAGGCGCTGCTCCCCCTCCATGGGGTGCGCCGCGACGAGCGCGGGTGAGCCGTCAGGCGAGCAGCGAGGAGTTATAGGAGTTTCGGACGGGAGCCGAAACTCCTGCGCACCCTTTGGGGGTAAGCTATCTGCCTCATTCCAAAGGGCAGCTTAAATTACACAGGCGGGCCCTGCCAATCGTTAGGACGCTCTGCCTCGCCAGGGGGTGCGCTCCTGGGGTAACCCGTCGAAAAATAAAGAAGAATAGGGAATGAATATGGTTTTAACGTTAGAAAATATAACAAAATATTTTGCAGCCAAAGCAATCTTGCTTGATGTCAACATCAAGGTAGAGCAGGGGGAGCGCATTGGCCTGGTCGGTGCGAATGGTGCGGGTAAATCTACCCTGCTGAACATCATCGATGGCTCGCTGGAACCGGATATGGGCAGGCGCAGTATCCCTGCCGGCCTACGCATCGGATTTTTGCGCCAGGACGGTGGCCTGGATAGCAGCCGTTCGATTCAGCAGGAGCTGCGCACGGTATTTCAGCCGCTATTGGATGCACAGGCACTGCTGCGCCGCCTGCCAAATTTAATGGCCCAGTTCTCCGACCATCAGGACCCCGAGTACCTGCGGCTAGCCGATCAATATGCGAAGGCTCTGGCCTTTTTTGAGGCGAACGACGGCTATCACATCGATGTGAAAATTCAAACGGTGCTCAACGGTATGGGCTTTGCTGGGCGCGATATCAGCATGAGCTGCGCCAAGCTTTCCGGTGGCGAGCGCACCAGACTGGCGCTTGCAAAGCTGTTGCTACAGGAGCCCGATCTGCTTATGCTCGATGAGCCGACCAATCACCTCGATTTTGCAACGCTGCATTGGTTGGAGGCCTATTTACAGGCCTACAAAAAGGCGGTGATCGTCGTTTCTCATGACCGCTTTTTCCTCGACCGCATCTGTGACCGCATTTGGGAGATCGCCGCAGTGCGCCTGCGCTCCTTCCGCGGCAACTACTCCCGTTATGTGCAGCTGCGCGATGCTGCATACCAGCGCGAGCTGCGGGAATATGAGGCGCAGCAGCAGGAAATTGCCAAGCTTAGCGACTATGTCGCCCGCAACAAGGCGCGCGCTTCCACCGCAAATATGGCCAAGAGCCGTGAAAAGGCGCTGGAACGCCTTGAGGTGCGCCACGCCCCGCCGCCCCCTCGCCGTCCCATGCGGTTGCAGTTTCGCTATGAGCTGGAGCCCTCGCGGGAGCTGCTGCTGGTGGAAAATCTGTGCGCACGGCTGGGCAAGGACCCCACGCAGCTGGCCAATATCTTTAGCGGCATCAGTTTTAGGGTGCAGCACGGCGAGCGGATTGCAATTGTCGGACCCAACGGGGTGGGCAAAAGTACCCTGCTGCGCGCGCTGGTGGGCGAGGTCTTTTGCGTGGAGGGACGCGTCAGGTGGGGCAGAAACGTGCGCATCGGCTATTTTGAGCAGGGAACCGAACGGGTGGATCCCTTCTGCTCGGTGCTCGAGACGATGTGGAACGCGGACCCCTACCGCCGAGAATGCGATGTGCGTAAGCAGCTCGCGGAGATCGGCTTTCCGGACGACCGGCCTCGGGTGCTGGTACAGACCCTCTCCGGCGGCGAGATGGCAAAGCTCAAGCTGTCGGTGCTGATGTGGCGCAACGCAAACGTACTGCTGCTCGACGAGCCAACCAACCACCTCGACCTGCCTACCCGTGAGGCGCTGGAGGAGGCGCTGCTGGAGTTTAACGGCACGGTGATTATGGTCTCGCACGACCGCTATCTGCTTTCGCGGGTCGCAACCCGTGTCATCGAGATGCAGCCCGGCCGGTTGCTCGAATATCCGGGCGGTTATCCCGACTACGCTGCGCGCCGCTTGGAGCACAAGCCCCCTGAGAGCCCCTGTAACCCCCCGAACGAGCAGGCAGGGGAGAAGGACCGCAAAAGAGCTGCAAGCGATTCCAGACGCCATAGAACCCACCAGCAGCGCGCCCAGCAGGTGGCGGCGAAAAAACGGTTTATCGAGGTGGAACAGGAAATCTCGGATTTGGAACTGCAAATTGCCCAGATGCAGGAGAGCTTATGTACCCCCGAGGTGTCTACCGATTATCTGGCGGTCAACCGGATCTGTGGCGAGCTCGAACAGCTGCGCCAGAAAATTTCTGATCTGACCGAGGAGTGGTGCGATCTGCTCGAGCTGGTCGAGCAGGACAATCCCGCCGGTTATCCGCAGGAGGAACCGGTCATTTTCAGCGTGAAGGGGAGACCTGAACCCCAGGATGCCCCTCAGCCCTCCAAAATTGACCTGCAAGGCCAGCAACAGCATTTGGACGACAAATGACCCTGTGGCGCGCAAGACCGCGTATAGACCCCGTAGAGCTCGCACAGCGATGCGATGAAAAAAGATCCCTGGTTGGGGGTCCAATAGAGAGGAGCAAGAAAATGAGTTTCTTTTTGATTACAGCAAAGGCGCTTGCAGAGCAGGTGCTGGTGATTCTGCTGTTGATGCTGCTGGGCATCTGCATCCGCAAGAAAGGGATGGTCTCGCTGGAGGCGGCGCGGATGTTCTGCAACGTCGTGCTGGTGGTGATCATCCCCGCGCTGCTGGTGCACACCTTTGAGGCCCAGGCGCATGACGCGAGCCTTGCACATATCCTGCTGGGGCTGGGGCTGGCGGTCTTCTTTCATCTGCTTGCAATTTTGGTCACCAAGCGGCTGTATGCTGCGCAGGATAACAAAACGGTGACCGAACGGCTGTTTGTTATCTGCTCGAACTGCGGCTTTATGGGCATTCCGCTGCTGATGGCGGCGGTCGGGGAACAGGCGCTGATCTATGCGGCGCTGTACATCGCGGTTTTTAATATTTACAACTGGTCGCACGCCGCGATGATGTTGCAGCGCTCCCGTTCGTTCGAGCTCAGGAAGGTGCTGCTCACCCCGGGGACGCTAGGGGCGCTGGTCGGGCTGGCGGTTTATGCGCTGCATCTGCGCTTTCCGTACGCGCTCTCGGAGGCGCTTTCGATGGTCAGCTCGATGAACACGCCGCTGCCCACGATGATTATGGGCATGTTCGTTGCAACCATCGACTGGAAGGCGGCGTTCGCAGATCTGCGGGTTTGGAAAACCGTGTTGCTGCGGCTGGTCGGGATGCCGCTTTTGTTTGTTGCAATTGTTTGGGCGGCACAGGTGCATCGCTGGTTCCCTGGCTCGAATGTTGTGGCGTTTATCCTCACCATCTGCGGCGGCTGCTCCGGTGCGATTAGTACAATCCTGCTGCCTGCGCGCTTCGGCGGCGGTGACGAGGCGTATGGGGGCACACTGGTGGCCGTTTCAAACGTGGTTGCGATCGCTGCAATTCCGCTGATGGCCAGCGTTGCAATGCTGGTTTTTCAGGTACATACCTGAGGGGTGTGCGGCTCAGAGAAAAAAAAGGCAGCGCCGCAAAAAGCTTTGCGGCGCTGCGGATGGGTTCTGTGGGAAAGGGGCTTTTTTTCTTGCAAAAAGCCCCCTCTTGCCGTCTTAAAAGACGGCAATTCACCCCCAAAATGCGCTTCTCAGGAAAAGACGCGTTTCGCCCAGCGCAGACAAAACCGGATGGTTTTGTCTGCGCTGCGGCGACCAAAGGCGCTGCCTTTGGAATCCGCGATTTTTTGAAAAAAATCGAGTAAAACTTTTGAAACCTTTGGGGGCTTTAAAATCTTTGAAATTGGGGGTTAGAGGGAGACTTGCCAGAGCGGGGGATTACCGCTAGCCGGTTCCGGCAGGGTTGGACGCTCTGGGATGGGTGGTTGCTCCTGCTCCTGTGGTGTAAACGGGGCTGCCGGTTGGATCTCGTACAGCTTGACAAGGTTTTCCCAGGTATAGAACACCTGGTTGGTAGGAATATCGTACATCCGCAGGCCGTTAATCAGCACCGTTTGGCCGCTGTGGTTGATGGACAGGGTCACGTCCTTGCCGTTGAGCTGGCGCAGGATGCCGGCCGGTAGATTTTGCAGGTTGCGGGTGCTAAAGCGCAGCACATCGCCCGGCTGCGCCTGACGGATGCTGCGTCCCAAATCGGTCCAGAAGTCCTCGGTATAGCCGATGGTGGAGGTTTTGCCGGTCGCGGTAGGGTTCTCCTGCTGCACGTCGACGGTGGCGCGCAGATGCTCTGGGATCTGGTTGGGCTGCTGCGAAACCGTGTTGACACCGCCCCAGGAGAGCTGCGGCAACATGCCGTCGGACACCCGCCAGGGCATACCTTCTTCGCCAAAGCCTGCCTCCAGGTAGCTGGCGGCGTAATTGACCTCTAGGCGGGTCAGCGGCATACCGTGCAGTGTGTCCGCGCCGGATTGTCCTTTGTTGGGCAGCTGGCCGTTGACGTAGGTGTATTCATAGGCGAAATTGCGCGTGAACGCCTCCGGCTGGCTGGTGCCGGAGATGGCCGCCGCCTGCTTGCCCCAGACCGCGCGGTTGAGCGCAAAGCTCTCCTGGATTTTGCCGCCGGTCAGGCTGCCGCACAGCCCGCCGCCGTAGCTGCCGCCGGTGACAACGCCGGTTGCATAGCAGCTTTTAATGCTGCCGCCCGCGTTCTGGACAGCGGTGATGCCGCCCGCACTCTGGTTGCCGGAAATTTCGCCGCAGGAATAACAGGCGGCGATCACCCCATTGCTGCCTGCACAGATGCCGCCTGCATAGCTGCCGGAGACGGCCGCGTCGGAGAAACAGCCGCGCAGGTCGTTCTGATTGAACGCTGCGATACCGCCGCAGGATACGCCGCCTTTGACGCTGCCGGTGAAGCCGCAGCCGTTGAGAACGCCCTGATTGCTGCCGCATAGCCCGCCGGCCGCATTGACGCCGGAGACCGCTGCGGAGGAGACGCAGTCTTGATAGATGGTGCCAAAATTGGTGCCGCAGATCGAGCCGGCACAGGAGCCTTGACCGGAGGCGTCCACCCTGCCGGAGAGGAATAGCCGCCGTACGGCGCCTTGTAAAGAGACGGTGCCGAACAAGCCGACCTGTGCCTCACGCTGGGCGTTGGTGATCTGAAGGGTGAGGGAGTGCCCGTTGCCGTCAAAGCTGCCGCTGAAGCTGGCGCAGAGCGGTTCACGCACCACCAGGCCGCTGCGGATGAGCTGATAGGCGGCATCTGGACGGCTGGCGATGGCCGTAAGCTGGCCCTCCTCGCTGAGCAAATAGGGATCTGCTGCCGAGCCGGTGCCGCCTGCAAAGGTGATGCGCGTCAGGGCGGTTTCATCCAGCGCGTTGTTGCCGGAAATCTGTAGGGCGCCCAGGTAAAGATTGCTGCCGTCCTGAACCACCACCGAAAGGGTTTCGCCCTTTCTGCGCCAGAAGCCGAGGGAGCCGTGAATATCGGTGCTTTTGGAGGTGAGCGCTTCGCCGCCCTGCCGCTCGAGGGAAAGGGTGCTGCCGACCTGCACGGTATAGTGCTGGTTGGGGGTCAGACCGGAGAACCAGACGGGATACTGTGTGACAGCGACCTTGCCGGAGGCCGCATGGGTGATGCTGGGCGCGGAAACGTGAATGCCCTCGCTGATGCCGACGGTAGAGGAGGAAATAATCGGGTCGCCGCCGGTGTCAAGGTCCGCCTGGATGGAGATCGGCACGGTTGCTTTGCGGATGCGTACCGTGTGGCCGTTGGCCTGTCCCGTGATGATAAAGCTGCTGCCGGAGCGTTTGAGCTCCCCTTGGGGGGTCTGCTGTACTGCCTGGCTGCCGGTGATGAGCAGATCTCCCTGCGATTGGTCAAGCGTGACTGCGCCTGCTGCCGCCACAGAGAGGAGCAATATGCCGCCGAACAGTGTCAGGAGCGCTGCGGTAATGCAGAGTAGGAAGCGGATTGGTTTTTTCATGACGTCACCTCCGAAAATGTGTAGCCTGCTGCTGCGAAAAAACTACTTTTAATTCAGTGTAAATTTTTGCGCATTTTACTGCAAAATTTTCTCAGTGGGTGTAAAAAGTTTTTTTCGTGTGCTATAATGAGGATATTGCCTGCGGCATAGGGGAGTGCTTGCAGCAGTGGCATTTGTGATGGAGCACAAAGGTGAAATGGGGCCCGCGCACCAGCTCGAACAAAAAGTTTCGCCAGCCTTTGTAAAGGCTGCGGATTCCAAAGGCAGCGCCTTTGGCCGCGCTTCGCAAAGCGCGGAACTCTTTTCCGTAAAAGCGGATTTTTGCGGGGTGAATTGCCGCGCAGCGGCAAGAGGGGTGCTTTTTGCAAGAAAAAAAGCATCCCTTGCTTTCCTTCCTGATGCCGCCTGCGGCGGCGGGCTTTGTTGCTGCTGGCGCAGGCTTTTGCCACGCTGCGCGTGGCGGAGTTTATCGCGCTGCGGCGCGATAGGGACGCGGTGTCACTTTCTT
>CAJUJI010000154.1 GCA_910586875.1 uncultured Anaerotruncus sp.
GGGGTAGGGGCAAAGCGCGCTTTGTTAGGCAGACCCACGCGAGTTATACAGAGCTGCCAGCGCCGCAGTAGAATTACGAACTGCACGAGCAGCCAAAAGGGGATTCCAAAGGGGGCTGCGGCGTGTGAGCGTCGCCCCCTTTGGCGTGTTCTTTGGTTACTTTCTTGCACGAGCAAGAAAGTGACACCGCGTCCCTATCGCGCCGCAGCGCGATAAACTCCGCCACGCGTAGCGTGGCAAAAACCATCCTACGCAGCTTTACTGCTTATACAGCAGGCAAGAAACATAATAGTCCTCCCCCATCCAGACCGGCGCAGGCGTCGTCTGCGAGCACGCCTCGCACGCGTTCGCGCAGCGGGTATGGAACGCGCAGCCGCTGGGCGGGTTAATCGGGCTGGGGATCGCGCCCTCCAGCGTGACAAGGTTCTCCATGCCCATGCTATCCAGCTTGGGGATCGAGTTAAACAGCGCGCGGGTATACGGATGCTGCGGGCTATTGAATATCCGATCGGCCGGTCCGAACTCGACGATCTTGCCCAGATACATGACCGCGATTTTGTTCGCCATCTCATGCACGACCCCGAGGTCATGTGAAATCAGGATATTCGTCAGGTTAAACTGCTTTTTCAGATCCTTGATCAGCCCCAAAATCTGCGCCTGTGAAAACACGTCGATCGAGGAGGTCGGCTCATCGAGCACGACCAATTTGGGGTTCGAGGCCAGCGACCGCGCGATTGCGATACGCTGCCGCTCGCCGCCGGAGAACTCATGCGGATATTTAAACGCGGCATCGGCCGGCAACCCGACCATCTCCAACAGCTTATACACCCGTGTAAGCCGCTCCTGCTCGCCCAGATGCTCATAAACATCGATCGGCTCCGCGATGATCTCCTTGACCAGCCACCGCGGATTCAGCGACCAATACGGGTCCTGGAACACGATCTGCACGTTTTTCTTGATGGCGGTGTTATCCTTCTGTCCGGCGGCGAACACGTCCTTGCCCTCGAACAGCACCGAGCCGGAGGTCGGCTCAAATAGGTTGAGGATGGTGTTTACCAGGGTGGACTTGCCGCAGCCGGATTCGCCCACAATGCCGAGCACCTCGCCCTTTTTCAGCTCGAAGCTGACCCCGTCCACCGCTTTTAGGGTGAGGTTGCGCTGCTTTTTCAGCTCGTCGTTGATGTTGAAATATTTCTTGAGCTGGTCCACCTTCAAGATGACCTCGTCATTTTCAAAGACGTCGGGTGTTTTGGCGGTCATGCGCACCGCATTGACCAGCACCTGGGTATATTCCTGCTGTGGCTGCTCGATGATGTCGGCGGTTTTGCCCTGCTCGATGATCTGCCCGTTGTACAAAATGCCCACGCGGTCGCAGAAGGCGGAAACCAGGCTGAGGTTGTTGGCGATGAACAGCACCGTGATGCCGAACTTGCTTTGCAGCTCCTTGAGCAGCTTCAGGATGCTCGCCTGAATGGTGACGTCCAGATTACGGGTTGGCTCATCGGCGATGAGGAACTCTGCGCCGCAGGCGAGTGCGAGCGCGATAATCACCCGCTGGCGCTGGCCGCCGGAGAGCTGGTGCGGATATTTCAGCAGCATATTCTCCGCGTCGGCGAGCTTGACCTCGCCCAGCAGCCGGATCGCCTCCTCATGCGCCTGCTTGCGGTTCATGCCGCGGTTCTGGTGCAGCACATCGCGCATCTGGTCGCCCACCGTGAACACCGGATTCAGGCAGGACATCGGGTCCTGGAAGATCATTGCAATTTTGCGCCCGCGAATTTGGCGCTGCATCTGGGTGAACGATTTTTTCAGAAGGTTTTCCCCATCCAGCAGAATTTCGCCGCGCTCGATGATGCCGGGCGGACAGGCCAGCAGCTTCAGGATGGTGAGCGCCAACACGGTTTTGCCCTGGCCGCTCTCCCCCACCACGCCATAGGTCTCGCCCTTCTCCAGTGTGATATTGTCGATATCCAGCACCGTCTTAATCCCTTCAAAGGTTTTATGGCGGACCAACAGATTCCGGATTTCAAAAAATGCCATCGTTGCGCCTCCTTATCGTTTGCGGGTTTTCGGGTCGAGAATTTCGCGGATGGTATCGCCCAACAGATTAAATGACAGCACCGTCAAGAAGATTGCCAAGCCTGGGAAGATGCTGTACCACCAAACATCGGGGAAATAGCTGCGTCCAATGCTGATCATTAACCCCCACTCCGGCGTCGGCGCCTGGGCCCCCAGCCCGAGGAAGCTCAAAGACGCAATGGTCAGAATCACGCCGCCCATGTCCATCGACGCCTGTACAATGACCGGCGAGATGGTGTTGGGAATGATGTGGCGGAACACGATTTTCCAGCGCGGGGTACCGATCGTCTCGGCGGCCTGCACAAACTTGCGCTCCTTGAGCGAGATTGCCTGCCCGCGCACCAGACGGGTATACCACGGCCACCAAGAGGCGGCAATGGCAATAATCGCGTTGTTGATGCTCGGCCCGAGCAACGACACCATTGCAATCGCCAGCAGCAGCGGCGGGAAGCTGAGGAACACATCGGTGATGCGCATGATCACTTCGTCGATGATCCCGCCGGTGGTGCCGGCAATCGCGCCGAGCGGCACGCCGATAAGCAGCGCCAGCCCGACCGCCAAAATCGCGGTGGAGATGGACACCCGCGCGCCGAACAGCACCCGGCTAAAGATGTCGCGGCCGAGCTCGTCAGTGCCGAACGGATATTCCAAACAGGGCCCAATAAACTTGTTGGAGATGTCGGCCTCATCCGCGATATGCTCCGGATGCGGCACGATCACCGGCGCGAGCAGCGCAAGCACCAAAATGAGCAGCAGCAGATACAGCGCAATTTGCGAAAGGCGGTTTTTATTGAGCAGATAAAAGGTTTCCTTCGCGTTTTTGATCTTCGGCTTGAGCGACTCGCGCAGCAAAGAAACAGTCATTTCAAAAATCCCCCTTTCTTACAGTCGAACCCGCGGGTCCATTGCGATGATAATATCCGCGATCAAATTCAGCAGCACATAGCAGATTGCAGAGAAGACGGTGACGCCGATGATGGCGGGATAATCGAGCGTCGTGACCGCCTTGGAGACATAGCTGCCGATGCCCGGCCAGCTAAAGATGGTCTCCACAAGGAAGGTGTTGACCAGCGTGTAACCCATCGAAAGGGTGACAACGGTCGCGGTCGGCCCGAGCGAATTTTTCAGCGCATATTTCCACAGGATTTTAAACTCATTGAGTCCGTAGGAGCGCCCCGCGGTGATGTAATCCTCCCCCAAAATTTCCAGCAGCGCCGAACGGGTCATACGCGCAACCAGGCCGATCGGGTAAAGGGAGATGGTGATACCCGGCAGAATGATATGCAAAAATGCGTCGCCAAACACCTCGAAATTGCCGGTGAGCAGGCTGTCAAACAGCAGCATTCCTGTGATGTTGGGAATATCGCCAAAGATGGTCATTTCAATCGAAAGGCGGCCGCCCAGCGGCAACCAGCCCAGCCCCTTATAAAAGATGAGCTGCAAAAACAGCGCCACCCAGAAGGTCGGCAGCGAAACCGCACCGATCGAGAAGAAGCGGCTGGTGTGGTCCAGCAGGCGGTCCTTTTTTTTCGCGGAATAGATGCCCAACGGAATTCCCAGAAGAATTGCGAACAAAAACGCGAGCAGCACCAGCTCCAGCGTGGCGGGGATATAGGTTGCCAGCTCGGAGGTGACCGGCTGATGAGAGTTAAGCGAGTTGCCCAAATCGCCTTGCAGCAGGTCGGTCAGGTAGTTTAAAAACTGGATGGGGAGCGGCTTATCCAACCCCAGCTCGATTTCAGCCGCGGCAATCTGTTCCGCGGTTGCCTTCGGGCCGACCCATTTCGCCGCAGCATTGGAGGGGATGACCCTTGCAATCACAAATGTGATTGTGATGACGCCCAGAAGGACGACCAGGCTGCTGAGGATGCGCTTAAAGATATATTTTGCCAATGTCGTCACCTTTCTCTCTTTCTATTTTCGCCGGTTTTGTACGGCTGGCGCGGTGATTGCCGCCAGCGCGCAGGATGCGCTGTGTCCTAAATATAGCTATGGTCCCTCCAGGCCATTAGAAGTAACTACTTCCATAACCCAGAAGGACCTTGGATTGTGGCGGTCGAACTACCCCTGAACCAGTCCAGACAGACATTATCTCATTAGGAGGTGGCCCATGGAGGGAAAGCGAGTCTTTCCCCCCATGGGCGGTGCCGCGCTAGACGCAAACAGGACGATGAGGATTTAGAAAGCAAGGAACTCCCCGCGCACCAAATCCCCAGATAGGCATACGCCCCGCCGCGCCAGCGGTTTCGGCAACAGAAACTTAGGAAGCCTTTGTAATCTTATAGTATTGGACTGCGGTCGGATAAGCTGGGTTTTCCTCAACGCCCGTAATGGCTGGGCTGGTTACATAAATGTGCATCTGATCGTATAGATAGATGTACTGGCACTCGTCCACCAGGCGCTTTTGGATATCGATAAACTTCTGCTCGGCCGCCGCACGGTCGGTGACGGTCAGCGAATCTGCCTCAGCGATCATCTGATCGAACTCGCCGTCCTTGATGTACGCCAGGTTAAATTGGATGGTATCCTCGCTCTTGACCAGCGTATTAAACCAGCTGGTCGGGCTCGCGTAATCCGGCCACCAGATGAACAGCAGCATGTCCTGACGGTCTGCCGGATTGGGGTTTTTGCCCTTCTCCCACTGTGCATCCCAGTTCAGCTCACGGATTTCCAGCTCGATCCCCAGCTTTTTGAGGTTGACCTGGTACAGCTGTGCAAGGTTGCGGTAAGCGTCGTCGCCGCTCTTGATGGTCAGCTCGAGCTTCATCCCATCGGTGCTGATGCCGGACTTGTCAATATACTCCTGCGCCTTTTCCAGATCGGTCGAATACTGGAACAGCTCCTCACTGTGCGCCCACAGGCCGGACGGCACCATGCCATAGCACTGCTTGCCGTTGCCCTCGAGCACGTTATCGACCGTCTCCTTGTATGGGAACGCGTAGGCCATCGCACGGCGGAAGTCCACATTATCCAGCGGCGGCTTCTCGGTGTTCAGGCAGATCATGACGTTGTTATAGGTGGGCATGTCCAGCACCTTGACCTTGTCGGTCTCCTCGCGCAGCGCCTTCAGGTCGGTGCTGGAGAAGTTGTAGGCCAGATGCGCCTCGCCGGTCTCGAGGAGCTGGCGGCGGGCACTGGATTCCCCGACCTGTTTTACAATTACATTGGTAAACTGGTTGTCGCTCCAGCCGCCCCAGTAATCGTCAAACCGCTCGAGAATGACCTCTTCATTACCGCTGGCTTTTTGAATTTTGTAAGGGCCGGTTCCTGCATTATTGCCCTCGTTGAACCATTCGGTCGTCTTGTCGATTGCGTTCGGGGAGATGATGTAGGCAGCGTAAGCAGCGGAAGCGATCAGATCGAGCGCCGCAGGCTCGGAGAGCTTGAAGGTGACCTCATAATCACCGGTTGCCTCTACCGAGTCGACCGCCGCCCAGATGAAGGCCGCGCCCATGTTGAGATCGATGGTGCGCTGAATCGAGGCAGCAACCGCAGCCGCGTCCATGTCGGCGCCGTCGTGGAATTTGACCCCTTGCTTGATCTGGAATTTCCACTCGGTACCATCCTCATTCGAGGACCAGCTTTCGGCCAGCAGCGGCTTTACCTCACCGGTTTTGTAGTCGTAACGGGTAAGCGTCTCGTAGCAGTTTTGCAGGATCGAAACGCCGTTAGACTGCTCGGTTGAGGGATCGAGGGTAACATAGGGCTGGCTGTCGAACGCGTGATAAAGGATCGAGCGTTCACCCGAGGTACCGGCAGAGCTGCCGCCGGAGGAGGCCGCAGAGGAGCTGCTGCCCTTGCCGCCGCAGCCCGCCAGCGAGGCGGTCAGCAGCGCAGCACAAAGCAGCGTGCTAAGAACTTTTTTCATCATGTTAAACTTCCTTCCGCATCAAGTCTAATTTTGCAAGATAAAGCATGAATATGAATTATTATACCATCAAGCCTTCAAGAAGGCAATGCTTTTCGCTGTTAAATTATAGCTTGATACAAAATTTTTTCACTGCTCCAAAAAGGGTGCGCCGTGCATCCTAATAATTGGCAGGTCCCGCCTGTGTAATTTAAGCTGCCCTTTGGAATGGGGCAGACGGCTTACCCCCAAAGGGTGTGCAGGAGTTTCGGCCCCCGACCGAAACTCCTATGACTCCTCGCGGGTGCGCAGGAGTTTCGGCTCCCGTCCAAAACTCCAATAGCTCCTCGCTGCTCGCCTAAAGGCTCACCCACGCTCGTCGCGGCGCACCCCATGGAGGGGGAGCAGCGCGTCCCCCTCCATGAACC
>CAJUJI010000155.1 GCA_910586875.1 uncultured Anaerotruncus sp.
CTTATCTAATAGATAAGTCTTCTTTGGCGCGCTTGGAGGGACTCGAACCCCCGACCTACTGGTTCGTAGCCAGTCACTCTATCCAGCTGAGCTACAAGCGCATCTCAATGAATTCAGCTTGCTTATCATACTACACTTGTCCGAATTTGTCAATAGTTTTTTTGGAAAATAATCGCAAGAAAATTTCGTTTTGCTCCAAAATCTGTCTTGACAAATACGCCACATAGCGTATATAATTAGTTTCGTGACATTTACAAGGGCGTTTTGCGCCATTGTGGATGCAAGGGTTTGTGTTTGCAGCGTAAAAATACGGCAAGTACAGGCTCCGGAAGCCCCGAAAAGGCATAGCAGGAGGAGTTCCGAATGAAGGTTGACCTTTCCCGACTGTTTGACAGCCCAGGCCAGACGCAGCCGGTGGTGTGCGAGCTGGATTTGAGCGATGTGAAGCGCTGGGGAAGCAGGCTGTTTGGCGGTCCGGTAAAAATTTGCGGACGGGCCGAAAATCGCTCAGGAATTGTGAGCCTGCATTATACAGTGAACTTTATACTGGACGTGGTGTGCGACCGGTGTCTTACGCCGCTTATCACGCATCAGGGTATGGAGTTCTCGCACATTATGGTTTTATCCCTAAACCGTGAGGACAACGATGAGTTTATAGTAATACCGGACGGGCAGCTTGATTTGGCAGAGCTGGTCACCGCCGATATTCTCCTCGAGCTCCCCACCTCGATGGTGTGCGACCCAGGCTGCAAGGGCTTGTGCCCAGTTTGCGGGGCGAACCTCAATGCGGGAGATTGCGGCTGCAATCGTCAGATGCAGGATTCCCGTCTGGATAAGCTCAGGGAGCTATTGGAAGAATAAGGAAGATTACAGAATTTTAGGAAAGGGGTACCTCAATCATGGCAGTACCAAAGAGAAAATCGTCAAAGGCTCGTAAAAATAAAAGACGCTCCAATGTTTGGAAGATTAAAGCACCTGCTTTCTGCAAGTGCACCCACTGCGGAGAACTCAAGGTTCCTCACCAGGTTTGCAGCAACTGCGGCTATTACAAGGATCGCGAGGTAGTGAAGGTAGAGGGCTAAACACAGGGGCTTGACGGAGGTGGAAGGTTCCACCTCCGTTTTTTCATGGATTTACAGTACACTGCAAGGGAGGCGGGCTTTTTCTATGGCGGTTTTAATCCAGCGGGTGGAGCAGGGCTCGCCCGCGGCGCGCGCTGGCGTTCGGTCAGGGGATACGCTGCTTTCGGTCAATGGGCATCCAATCAATGACGTGCTTGACTATCGTTTTTATTGCACCGAGCGGAAGGTTGCGCTGGTGCTGCTGCGTGATGGAGCCCCTTACCAGGCGGAGATCCGCAAGGGAGAATATGCTGATCTGGGGCTGGAGTTTGAAACCTACCTGATGGACAAGCAGCACGCCTGCAAGAATAAATGTATCTTTTGTTTTGTGGACCAGATGCCGCCAGGAATGCGCGAAACCCTTTACTTTAAGGACGATGACAGCAGGCTCTCCTTCCTGTTTGGCAATTACATTACCCTGACAAACCTTTCGGATGCGGATATTCAGCGGATCATTCAAATGCACATTTCGCCGGTCAACATCTCGGTGCATACGACCGATCCGCAGCTGCGGGTACAGATGATGAAAAATCCACATGCTGCTGAAAGCCTGCGCTATATTCGCCGGCTGACAGAGGCAGGAATCAGGGTCAATAGCCAGCTGGTGCTCTGCCCAGGCTATAATGATGGCGCGGCGCTGGAACGCACCCTGTCGGATTTAGGGGCGCTGTATCCAAATCTGCAAAGCATCGCCTGTGTGCCGGTCGGACTGACCCGCTGGCGCGAGGGATTGACGCCGCTTACACCTTATACCAAGGAACAGGCGCTCCAAACGATCGAGAGCATCCAACATTTTCAGCAAAGGATGCTGGCGCAGCATGGGGAACGGGTGGCATACCCTTCTGACGAGCTGTTTCTATGCGCGGAGCAGCCGATCCCGGATGCTGCGTATTACGGCGAATTCGACCAGCTGGAAAATGGGGTTGGCTTGATTGCACTTCTGCGCCAGGAGTTTTTGGACGCCTTGCAGCTGGACGACGGCGGTGATGCCCAGTCGGATGTGACGGTTATTACAGGTGTAGCTGCTGCCCCGCTGCTGCGGGAGCTGGCAGGGCTGGTGATGGCGCGTTACCCCATGGTGCGGGTGGAAGTCCATGCAATTGCAAACCATTTTCTAGGGGAGACGATTACGGTTGCGGGGCTGGTGACCGGACAGGATATTGTTGCGCAGATGCAGGGGCGGCGGGTTGGTGCACAGGTGCTGTTGCCGGGCGTGATGCTGCGGCATGAACAGGACCGCCTGCTGGATGACATGACGGTAGAACAGCTGGAACAGGCGTTGGGTGCGCCGGTGTTGCCGGTCGAAAACGATGGATTTCAGCTTTATGATGCGATGATCGGGCGGCTGCCTGCAAGCACACAGCGCCCAAATCTGTGATTTGGTACCGCGCTTGCGGCATGTGTTTGGATAAAAAAGATGCGTTTCGCCGCTTGTGCAGAGCCTGTGGGGACATACACAAGCAGCGGCCAAAGGCGGTGCCTTTGGAATCCGCAGCCTTTTGAAAAAGGCTGATGAAAACTTTAATGCGCGCTGTGGCGCGGGGCTGCAAAAACAAAGCCTCCCTGTGCTGCCGCGATAGGGATAGATTAGGAGGGAATTATGGCAAAGCCTTTGATCGCGATTGTGGGGCGGCCGAATGTCGGCAAATCCACCCTGTTTAACAAGCTGGCAGGGGCGCGTATCAGCATTGTAAAGGATACGCCTGGCGTCACCCGCGACCGCATTTATTATGAATGTGAATGGCGCAGCAAAACGGTGATGCTGGTGGATACCGGCGGTATTGAGCCGTACACCACCGATATTTTGCTTTCTCAAATGCGCAACCAAGCGCAGTTGGCAATCGACAGCGCGAACGTCATTATTTTAGTGACCGATTTACAGGCGGGCGTGACTGCGACCGATCAGGAGGTCGCAACCATGCTGCAAAAAAGCGGCAAGCCGGTGGTGTTGTGTGTCAACAAGTGCGACCGGATTGGAGAGGTCCCGCCAGAGTTTTATGAATTTTACAACCTGGGGTTGGGAGATCCGATTGCAGTGTCCTCGGTACACGGACACGGAACCGGTGATCTGTTGGACGCCTGCTTTGAGCAGATTGATTTTGAGGCGGCAGAGGAGTACGACCCCGAGCTGATTAAGGTGGCGGTGATCGGCAAGCCAAACGTCGGCAAGTCCTCGCTGGTCAACCGCATCGCCGGAGAAGACCGGATGATTGTCTCCAACATTGCAGGCACCACCCGCGATGCCACCGACACAGCGATAGAAAACCGATTTGGCCGTTATGTGTTCATCGACACCGCCGGCATCCGCCGCAAGTCCAGGGTGGAGGAGGATATTGAGCGTTACAGCGTGCTGCGCGCTTATATGGCGGTGGACCGCAGTGACGTTTGTGTAATTCTGCTGGACGCGACCGTCGGCTTTACCGAGCAGGACAGCAAAGTTGCAGGCTATGCGCATGAGCAAGGCAAGGGCTGCATTGTAGCGGTGAACAAATGGGATGCGATTGAAAAGGACGGCCGCACAATGCAGGAATACCGCCAAAGATTAGAAAACGATTTTTCGTTTATGTCCTATGTTCCGTTTTTGTTCATCTCGGCAAAGACCGGCCAGCGGGTGGAGAAGCTCTATGAGCTGATTAACTATGTCAACATGCAAAATTCCATGCGCATTTCCACCGGCCGGCTCAACGATCTGCTTGCTTACGCGACCGCACGGGTGCAGCCTCCTACCGATAAGGGCAAACGACTGCGGATTTTCTATTGCACCCAGGCGTCCACCCGTCCGCCGACCTTTGTATTTTTCTGCAATAACAAAGAGCTGTTCCACTTTTCGTATCAGCGGTATTTGGAAAACCAAATCAGAGAAACCTTTGGTCTGGAGGGCACGCCGGTACGGATTATTGTGCGGGAACGTGGCGACAGTAAACATTGATGGGGAGGCTGGAGGATGGAGTTAATCCGGTTTGATGGGCGGTTCTGGCTGATTGCGGCGCTTGTGGCGGCGGTGTCCTATTTGATTGGCAGCGTCAGCTTTGCAGTGATTGTTTCGCGCATCGGTGCGCAGGACGATGTGCGTACACATGGCAGTGGCAATGCGGGTATGACCAATATTCTGCGCACCTATGGCAAAAAGTTGGCCGTCTTTACCGCCATTGGCGACTTTGGCAAAGGGATTGTCGCAGTCGCGCTGGGGCGGATGGTGTTTGGGCTGGCGGATATCCATTCCTTTGATGGCGGATATATCGCAGGGCTGTTTGTGATCCTGGGCCATTTGTACCCGCTCTTTTTCGGCTTCAAGGGCGGCAAGGGCGTACTTACCGGACTGGGCGTAGTGCTGGTGCTCAACTGGCGGGTGTTTTTGATAATTACCGTGCTGCTGGTGCCGGTTGTGTTTAAAATTAAAATTGTCTCACTGACGGTGCTGATTGGTTATACACTCTTTCCAATTTTTACCGTCTTAGTCGATTGGTGGATGGGACGGAATATTCTGTTTAATCTATTCTTTTCGCTGATCATCAGTGTGATCGGCATTTATAAGCATCGGGAGAATATCAAGCGGCTGCGTGCAGGTACCGAGTATAAATTCGGACAGAAATAGTTCTTCCTTTTTTGCCGCAGGCGCACCAAACGTTTTCGCTGGCCTAAGAGCTGCCATGCTGCGGCGCATCGAAAGACAGGGAGACTGAGGACAGCTTCCCCGGTTGCCGCCTTGAGGACGAAACAAGGAGTAATCACGCATTGGAGGTTATGAAGCGATGTCGAAAATCTGGATCATAGGCGCTGGCGGGATGGGTGTTTCGCTGGCGGTGATGTGCGCAAACAATGGGCATGAGGTAAGCATCTATTCTCCGTTTGAGCAGGAGATCGCGACGCTTTCCCGTGAGCGCGAGCATAAAAAGCTGCTGCCAGGGGTGAAGATTCCACAGGCGGTAGCGTTGACCTGCGAGCTACCGGAGAGATTGGATGCTACGCTTGTGATTATTGCAACCCCATCCTTCGCTGTACGCACAAGCTGCGCGGCGCTGAAGGGGCGGCTTGTGCCGGAAACGGCGGTAATCTGTGTTGCGAAAGGCTTTGAGCAGGGCAGCCTTAAAACCCTTTCGGAAGTGATGGATGAGGAGCTGCCCGATAATCCAGGCGTGATGCTTTCCGGCCCCTCCCATGCGGAGGAAATCTCCCGCGGAATTCCCACCACCGTGGTCGCGGCTTCCCGCAATCGTGCGGCTGCCGAGCTGGTGCAGGAGACGCTGATGGCGCACAGCCTGCGCATCTATGTCAATGACGACGTGATCGGTGTGGAGCTGGGCGGTGCGCTCAAGAATGTAATTGCGCTGGCGGCAGGGACGCTGGATGGCTTGCAGCTGGGCGATAACCCCAAGGCGGCGCTGATGACCCGCGGGATCACCGAAATTGCGCGGCTGGGGATTGCGATGGGGGCAAAGCAGGAAACCTTTGCAGGGCTTTCGGGCATCGGGGATTTGATTGTGACCTGTACCAGTGCGCATTCCCGCAACCATCGCGCGGGCGAGCTGATTGGGAAAGGGCGCACCGCACAGCAGGCGATTGAGGAGGTCGGCATGACGGTGGAGGGCTATACCGCCGCGAAATGTGCGCATGAGCTGTCACAGCGCACAGGGGTGGAAATGCCGATCATAGAGCAGGTTTACCAGGTGTTGTATGAGGACAAAGACCCCAGACAGGCAATCCATGATTTGATGGAGCGTCCGAGGCGGCACGAGTCGGAGGTTATCTGGCTTTTAAGCCGGTGAATCTTGAGCTGGCTTTATGCTTGCTGCGTATAATGACAAATGGGAAAAAGAAAAAAGCCTCTGCTTTCGCAGAGGCTTTTTTAAAAAGCTTAGATCGCGCGCTGTACCTTGTCGGAACGCAAGCAACGGGTGCAGGCGTGGATGTGGCGGGGGGTACCGTCGACAATCGCCTTTACGCGCTGTACATTGGGTTTCCAAGTGCGATTGGAACGTCTATGAGAGTGGGAAACCTTAATTCCGAAAGTAACACCTTTTCCGCAGATGTCGCATTTTGCCATGTGTCTGCACCTCCTCTATCTGGAACAAATTAAAATAGCCTTTCGGTGTAACGTTAGTATTCTATCAGATTCGACCGCGAAAAGCAAGTGCTTTTTTGGATTTTTTTTTGGAAATCTTCATAAATCGTGAAATTCACGTGAATTTGCTTGTATTTTGTCCGTCAAACCAGTATAATAA
>CAJUJI010000156.1 GCA_910586875.1 uncultured Anaerotruncus sp.
CCCGCGCTCGTCGCGGCACATCTCATGGAGGGGGAGCAGCGCATCCCCCTCCATGGGCCACCCCCTGGCAAGGCACTGCGCAAGCTTCCCGCCGCAGGCGCATTAAAGTTTTCGCCAGCCTTTTCCAAAAGGCTGCGAGGTCCAGGGGCGGAGCCCTTGGTCGCATAAAAAAAGGCCCTCAAAGGGGCCTTTTTTTATGCGAAACGCGTCTTTTTCGTCCAAGAGCCGGACCGCAGTCCGGCGATATCCCCTGCAAGCGCCGTGACAACCTCCGGTTGGCGCGATGCGCTTGCTTCCTTTGCCTCCGGTGCAGCGCGGCACGCGTGCACCGGCCCCCTACCCCTTATAACCCGCAATTCCTCCTGTTTTTATGGAATCGCCTTGTCAGGGCCCGTCCATTTATGCTAAAATAGCAGTAGCTTTATCAATGCCCGCCACTTGAGCGCACCGCTTGCTTTCAGTGGCAGAAGAAGGAGTTTTGACAATGGCCTTTTACGAGACACAAATCCTAGATTACCTGAACGCGCACCGGACCGAAATTTTCGAGGACCTGCTAAAGCTGGTAAAGGCGCAGTCCCCGACCCGCAACCTTGCACTGACCAGCCAGTGCACAACCACCCTGCGCGAGCTTGTAAAAGCACGCTTAGGACTGGAGCCACAGGTATTCAGCCAGCCGGACGCGGCGGATCACCTGCAATTCACCTATGGCACACAGGCAGAACAGATCCTTTTGGTCGGCCACTATGACACCATCTGGGAGGCGGACCAAATCCCGCTGCGCGAAACCGACGACGAAATTTACGGCCCCGGTATCTTTGACATGAAGGCCGGCGTCATCGCGCACATCTGGGCGGTAAAGGCCTGCAAGGAGCTGGACATCCCCCTGGACAAAAAGCTGGTTCTATTCTTCAACAGCGACGAGGAAACCGGAAGCCACACCTCCCGCGCGCCAATCGAGCAGCTCGCGCGCCAAAGCGCCGCCGCAATTGTGACCGAAGCGACCGAGGCGGTAACCGGCAACATCAAATGCGCCCGCAAGGGGGTCCGCTTTTACAGCCTCGAGATCACCGGCAAGGCGTCCCATGCGGGCAACGACCCGTTTGGCGGCGCAAGCGCCATCAACGAGGCCGCCCACCAAATTCTGGCGATCCACGCCCTCACCGACAAGGTCTCCGGCACCACCCTAAATGTCGGCGTTATCCACGGCGGAACCCGCCCCAATATCATCGCCGATCATGTGCATCTGGAAATCGACCTGCGCACCGCTACCATGGCGGAGGCCGAGCGGGTACACCAGCAGATCTTAAACCTCAAGCCAAACGACCCCCGTTGCACCCTGCAACTGGATTACAGCGATCCTGGACGCCCGCCGCTGGAAAACAATGCAGCCAACCAGCGCTTGTATGAGGTCGCCAAGGACTGCGCTTCCCGTCTGGGCTTTGCGTTAGGCAAAACCGCTGTGGGCGGCGGCAGCGATGGAAATTTCACCTCCGCGGTCGGCTGTCCCACCCTGGACGGCATGGGTGCGGTCGGTGACGGCCCTCATGCGATACACGAGCATATTAAGAAGGAGCCGTATCTGACGCGGATTGCGCTGCTCGCTGCAACCATCACACAGCTGTAATCTCCCCCAAAAAACACCACATCAGATCACCCCCTGCCAAAACACAACCTCGTTTTGACAGGGGGCTTTTTTGTCGCTTGCAGCAGCAAGCCTCTCACATTTTGATTCCAACCGGAATGGGCTGCTCAGCGGGCGGCTCCACATGCGTATAGCGCGGAGCAGGCTCACCGGCGGCCTTTGCCTGGGCAATCGCGGCCGCATTTGCCAGCATCAATTTGATCCGGTTTTCCTGGTTAATTTTGGTCGCGCCAGGGTCATAGTCCACCGCTACAATGTTGGATTCTGGGTTACGCTCCTTGATCAGGCGCATCATGCCCTTTCCAACGATATGATTGGGCAAACAGCCAAACGGCTGGGTGCAAACGATGTTCCCCACCCCCTGCTCAATCAGCTCGAGCATCTCTGCGGTGAGCAGCCACCCCTCGCCCATCTTCACGCCATGCCCGATATAGCCGCGGGTGAGCGAGACGGTATGCGGAAAGTAGCCGCCCGGCCGGAAGCTTCCCTGCTGGTTGATGGCGTCGATCACATCGGCCTGCTTATGCACCAGCCAGCGGTAAAATTTCTCATAAATTTTCATCTGGATGGGAGAAAGCAGCCCGTACAGCTTGTGGTCCATCAACAGGTTATAGATGCAGTATAAACAGAAGTCCAGCAGCCCTGGGACCACCACCTCAGCGCCCTCCGACAACAGAAAGTCCTCCAGATTGTTGTTGCCCAGCGGCGAGAATTTGACGTAAATTTCCCCCACAATGCCAACCCGTACCTTCTCCTCCTTGCGCAGCGGCAGCGCGGCAAAGTCGCGGATGATCTGCTGATAATTGATTTTCACCTGTTTATAGCTGACCAGCCGGCGCCCCTTCATCCCTTCGGTCAGGCGGCTGGCCCACTTTTCAACCAGCGCATTGGAAGCGCCTGGCTCGATCTCATACGGCCTGCACTGGTTATTTAGCAGCATCAGAAGATCGCCGTACAGCAGCGCATAGAAAATTTTATCCAGCATCATCGGGCTGAGGGTAAAGCCAGGGTTCTTTTCCAGCCCGCCGATGCTCAGCGATACAACCGGGATATGTCCATACCCGCTCTTTTTGAGCGCCTTGCGCAGCAGATGGATATAATTGGATGCCCGACAGCCGCCGCCCGTCTGGGTGATCAGCAGCGCGACCTTGTTGATGTCGTACCTTCCGGACTCCAGCGCGTCGATCATCTGCCCGATGACCAGCAGCGCCGGATAGCAGGTGTCGTTATGGACATTTTTCAGCCCGCTATCCACCACATTTTTCCCTGTATTTTCCAGCAGCTCACATTTGTAGCCGTACTCCCGCAGGATGTTCAGCATCAATTTAAAATGGATGGGCAGCATGGTAGGCACCAAAATGGTGTAATCCCTTTTCATTTCCTTTGTAAAAATCACCCGCTCCTCAGACATGACTGCTGCGCCTCCTTTCTGCCACCGCTTCCAGCAAACTGCGGATGCGGATTTTTACCGCACCCAGGTTGGTAATCTCATCAATTTTAAGCTGAGTATACAGCTTGCCGCCCGACTCGAGCAGCCCGCGCACCTCGTCGGTGGTGATTGCGTCGATGCCGCAGCCGAATGATACCAGCTGCACAAGCTCCATATCCGGCTGGGTGGTCACATACTGCGCCGCGTTATACAGCCGCGCATGGTAGGTCCATTGGTTGAGCACCTTGACCTTGACATCCCCCACCAGATCCGCCACGCAGTCCTCGCTGACCACCACAATCCCAAACGAGGCAATCAGCCGGTCAATGCCGTGGTTGATCTCCGGATCGATGTGGTACGGCCGGCCGGACAGCACAATGATGCGGTTGCCATGACTGCGCGCGTATTCGATTGCGCGCCGCCCTTCCGCCTTGATGTCCCGCATCCACTCATCATAAAAGGCATAGGCCTGCTTTGCTGCACGCCGCACGTCCGAGAGGTCCAGGTCGGGGTAATGCTTCCACAGCTCGCCATAAATTTTATTGGCGAAGGTGCGCGGCCGGTCAAGCGCCACATGCGGATAAAGGAAATGCACCGGCTCCTGGGAGAGCTCCGCAACATTTGCGCGCAACAGCTCGGGGTAATAGGCGACCACCGGACAGTTAAAATGGTTGTCTCCACGCTTCTCGTCAAAATTGTAGGTCAAACAGGGGTAGAAAATATCGGTGACGCCCTTTTCCAGCAGGTTTGCAATATGCCCGTGCATCAGCTTTGCAGGGTAACAAACGGTATCCGAGGGGATGGAAAACTGCCCTTTGATGTAGGTATCGCGGGTGGAGATGTCCGAGAGCACCACCTGAAAGCCCAGCGCAGAAAAGAAGGTGTGCCAGAACGGGATATTCTCGATCATATTCAGTCCCAGCGGAATGCCAATTTTTCCGCGCTTGCCGTTCACCGGCGTAAGGGTGCGAATTTTTTCCAGCTTGTAGCGGTAGAGGTTCGGCAGCAGCTCGGCGGAATGGTTGCCCAGCGGCCGCTCGCAGCGGTTGCCGCTGATAAAGCGCTTGCCGCCGCCAAAGCTGTTGACCGTCAGGTTGCAGTGGTTGCCGCAGATGCCGCAGACGGTCGATTTTGAGGTATGTACAAAGCTCTTTAGCTGCTGTGCGCTGATCAGGGTGGACTGCGCCAGCCCCAGCTCCTTTGCGTAGAGCGCCGCGCCGTAGGCACCCATCAGCCCCGCGATCTCCGGCCGGATGACCTGCCGCCCCAGCTCCATCTCAAAGCTGCGCAGCACCGCATTGTTTAGGAAGGTGCCGCCCTGCACCACAATATTTTTGCCCAGCTCGTCTGCGGAGGAGGCGCGAATCACCTTATAAATGGCGTTCTTCACCACCGACATCGAGATGCCCGCGGAGATGTCCTCCACCGTGGCCCCCTCCTTTTGGGCCTGCTTGACCGACGAGTTCATAAACACGGTGCAGCGGGAGCCCAAATCCACCGGATAGGGCGCAAACAAGCCCAGCTTTGCGAACTCCTGCACATGGTAGCCCATCGACTGGGCAAAGGTGCTGATAAACGAGCCGCAACCGGAGGAGCAGGCCTCGTTCAGCATAATCGAGTCGATCGAGTTGTTGCGCACCTTAAAGCATTTGATGTCCTGTCCGCCGATATCTAAAATAAAATCCACATTCGGGTTAAAGTGGCGGGCGGCCTTAAAGTGCGCCATCGTCTCCACCAAGCCGCTGTCCACCCCAAACGCATTGCGGATCAAATCCTCCCCGTAGCCGGTGGCGGCGCTGCCGCGAATTTGCACCCGCTGGCCGCAGCGCTCCAGAATGATTTCCAGCTGCTCCTTGACAAGCTGCACCGGATTGCCCTTGTTCGGGCTGTAATACTCGTATAGAATGCGGTCGTCCGCCGAGATAAGCGCCAATTTGGTGGTCGTGCTGCCGCAGTCAATCCCCAAATAGGCGTCGCCGGTGTAGCTTTCCAGCGCAACCTGGTCCACCGACGCCCGCGCGTGCCGGTTGCAGAAGGCCGCATAATCGTCCGCGTTTAAAAACAGCGGTTCCAGCGTGCGGGAGGCGCGGCCGCTGTCGCTGACCACATCGCTGATGCCGTCCACCAGCTCCTGGTAATCCATCTCGCGGCCGGAAGTCTCCGCAAACAGCGCGGTGCCCATCGCAACCGCATACCGCCCCATATCGGGGAATACCGCGTTTTCCTCCGAAAGATGCAGCGAGCGCACAAACTCGCGCTGAAGCGCCCGAAAGAAGAACAGCGGCCCGCCCAAAAACAGCACCTTGCCGGTGATGCGGCGGCCCTGCGCCAAACCGGTGATGGTCTGGTCCACCACCGCCTTGAAGATCGAGGCGGCGATATCCTCGTGCCGCGCCCCTTGGTTGAGCAGCGGCTGAATGTCACTTTTGGCGAACACCCCGCAGCGTGAAGCAATCGTGTAGAGCTTTTCGCTGCCCAGCGCGAGGGTATCCAGCTGTTCAGGGGTCACATCCAGCAGGGTCGCCATCTGGTCGATGAATGCGCCGGTGCCGCCCGCGCAGGAGCCGTTCATCCGCTCCTCCAGGCCGCCGGAAAAAAAGATAATCTTCGCGTCCTCACCGCCCAGCTCGATCACCGCATCGGTGTCCGGCGCAAAGCGCTTGACCGTCTCGCCGGTTGCAAATACCTCCTGAATAAACGGCAGGTCGGCCGCCTTCGCCAGTCCCAGCCCCGCCGAGCCGGAGAGCGCCACCCGAAAGGTGTGCGCGCCGATCGAGTCCTTCGCGAGCTGGATGAGCTCCAGTGTTTTGGGACGCACCTGGGAGTAGTGGCGCTCATACTGCTGGTAGACGACCTCCCCATACCGCATGACAACAATTTTTACGGTTGTGGAACCGATGTCAATTCCAATGGTCATTGCTGCACTCATAAATGAACCGTTCCCTTTCTGGGGCAGTTTCTGCGTTCCGCCGCCGGATAGTCTGGCGGAAGCTGCCCCGCATTGAAGCCTGTGGTTTCTATCTTATCACTTCTTTAGGATGGGGTCAATTTTTTTGTATGTTTTTGGCTACGGCCCGCCGTTTGTCAGTCTGGGTGGCATGTTTACAAAAAAAATGCCGCCCGAGCTATTGCCCGAACAGCATTCTTGGTGGACGGTAACGGGTTCGAACCGCTGACCCCCTGCACGTCAAGC
>CAJUJI010000157.1:0-4623 GCA_910586875.1 uncultured Anaerotruncus sp.
TTATTTTGTCTTATTATGTTTACAATCGTCGAATATGCGCTATATGTTTTATCATAGAAGCATCTTTTAAAAAAGGATGGTTCTCTATGACAAAGACAGAAGCTATTATTCGTTCCATCTTTGGGGCAGCTGGCATGGATATTCGTCCACTGGCCTATGCTGTAGATATCACGATTGAGCTAATGTTTGTTCGTGGTATTCCCATGGATGATATTTTGGTCACGAACGATGTTTATCCCAACGTGGCCAAGCTGCTTAAGAAAAAGGCGGATGCCCCTCCAACCACTCAGGCTGTTTCCAGACGCATTGAACGATTGGCCAAAAAATGTTGGAATATTCTAGTTAAAAGAAATTTGGTAATAAAATATATCGGCACCCCTCTTACGAGTATCCGCGCGCCTAGAGACATTATTTTTTACCTTGCTTTCTACTCTTATTTGGATGTGCCCTTTTTCATCGCGATTGAGCGTCAGCCTTCCCTGCTCTTTTAAGCCCAGCTCATAAAACAGCCCATGTAATAAATTACATGGGCTGTTTGTTGTTGTCCGCACCTGATCAGGTAAAATTACAATACCGCGCAATTGCCACATCATTCATACGGAAGGTCTCCGCCTTTGTTTTTCGTCCGTTGATGACCTGAAGCACCAGCTCGAATAGTTCTGCTCCCTTTTGCTCAATGGTACAGATTCCATCAATTGTATCACTGGTACATAAATCAATATTGCATTCCATCCTTTGGTAGCTTTCCTTGTTTCCAGTCACCTTAATCACCGGCATAATTGGATTTCCTACAGGGGTTCCTCTGCCTGTGGTAAAAACCGCCAGCTGTGCGCCTCCTGCCGCCATTGCGGTTAAAGAGCAGGTGTCGTTGCCTGGGGTGTCCATAACCACCAGACCCTTTTCTGTCACCTCTTTTGCATAGTCCACCACCTGCCGGATTGCAGTGGAGCCCCCCTTATAAATGCAGCCCAGCGACTTTTCCTCCAAGGTGGAGATTCCGCCCTTTAAATTGCCGGGCGCTGGATTTGAGTCACGCAGGTTGGTATGCAGCTCCATCATATACGCTTCAAACCGCGCAACAATTTGCAGAATCTGCTCTGCAAGCTCTGGTGTTGCTGCGCGTGAAGCCAAAAGCTGTTCCGCCCCTATGAACTCCGGTGTCTCACTTAAAATCGCAGTCCCACCCTGGCTGATAATCCGGTCGCAAACCGTTCCCAACACCGGATTTGCCGATAGGCCGGAGGTTGCATCCGAGCCGCCGCATTCGGTCGCAAAGATAATATCCGAAAGCGCAATCGGCTCGCAGGGAACCCGGCTAGCCTCCTCCGCCAGCTGTCGAGCATATCCCGTCGCCTGTGCAATCGCGCCAATGGTGCCGCCCGCCTCCTGGATCACCACCTGATAAAGCGGTTTATTCGTGCGGGCGCGAATTAGTTCGCAGATGCGCGCTGCTGCGCAAACCTCGCAGCCTAATCCCACTACAACCGTGCCATAAACATTTGGATTCGTTGCAAAGCCTACCAACACATCAATGGTATATTGCACGTCCTCATTGGTTTGCGAGCAGCCATTCTGGTTGGTAAAGGTGACTGCACCCTCCAGCTGCTGCGCAATCTGGACGCAGGTTTCACTTGCACAGGCACAGGTAGGCAAAATCAGCACCTTATTGCGGATTCCTACACGTCCATCCGGCCGCTTATAACCGACTAACTGCATGATATCCCCCCTTTATAGCGTGGATCGCGGGCACTGTATAGATTATGTACATGGACATATTCCCCCGCTTGTATCCTGCACATGGCGCAGCCGATCTCTGCACCGTATTTTATTACCGCATGACCTTTTGGAATTTCGCTACAGGCAACCTTGTGATAAACCGGCACATCCTGTAACAGCGGAAAGCGCACTAATCTATCACCCTTTAAATAGGTGACCTGTGCGCCCTTTGCCAACGCCCGAGTGATCACAACAACATTGTCATTTTGGTCAATGATTATCGCATTTACCGACATCGCTTCTCCCCCAGTTTCTTTAGAGCACACCCTCTTGCATCAGAATGGCCCGCATCTTTTCCAGCACTGCGCCTTTAGAGCTCTGATTTGGCAGATAGGGCGCGCCAACATTCAACCCCATCAAATTCGCAATGTCTTTGGTTCCAACCGGAAAACTGGCCAAATCAAGCGCATTGCGTACTGGCGTCAGTCGGAATTGCGCTTCTCGTGCACCCTCCCAGTCCCCTGCCTGATATAAATTGTAGATATCCACCACATAGGCTGGCAAAAAATTGGCTGTTGTCGCAACACAGCCCACAGCGCCCTGTGCCAGCGCAGAAAAAATCATCGTATCCTTTCCTGCCAACACCTTAAAGCCGGTGCCCTGTGTCAGCCGCACATATTCTGCTAATACACTCATATTGCCGCTGGAATCCTTGATCCCGACGATATTGGGAATTTCTTGATTCATCCGCGCGCCCAGAGCTGGACTGATCCCATAGCCTACCCGCGGGTTATTGTAGATAAGTACCGGAAGGTTTGGAACCGCCTGTGCCACCGCCTTGTAATGGTCAAATAATTCTGTTTCATTTGGTGCAAGGAACATCGGCTGAAGCAGTGATATGCCCTGCGCACCTTTCTCTGCTGCCATCCTTGCGATCTTTATGCAGCGTCGGGTGGTGATCGCTCCCACACCAATATAAACCGGCACTCTGCCATTGACCTCATCCAACACCACTTCGGTAGCCTGCTCCAGCTCCTCTGGCTCCATTGCAAAAAATTCGCCATTGCTGCCAAACAGCAGAATCCCATGCACCCCGCCGCTGATGACATAATTCACCATTTCGCGCAGCTTTGGAATATGGATCATTTCCTCCTTGTCAATCGGCATAAGAATCGGGACGATCACGCCCTTGATAAACTCTGTATTCATGCTATGCGTTCCTCCTGACCCACTGTTTTATTTGCCCTTATCATCTTGCGCAACGCCATCACAATCGAGACGATGGCCAACAGATAAAATACCACTGAAATTGGCCTAGTGAAAAATGCCATCCAGTTGTTTTTGGAGAGCTGCAACCCTCGAATGAGATTGGTCTCTATTGTGCTTTCTAGGATAAATCCTAAAATCATGGGGGAAAGTGAAAATCCCAATTCCTTCATCGCAAATCCAATCAGACCGAAAATCAAAACTGTCCAAACATCAAATACGCGATTGTTATTTCCAAAGGTCCCTATCACACATAGAACAACGATGACCGGCAGCAGAATATAACGCGGTATCGCCAGTATCCGCACAAAGCCAGCCATGAACCCGTATTCCGCCAAGAACATGAACACGGTTGCCAGCACAACCGCCGCAAAAATCCCATAGACCAGCACCCCATCTGTTTTAAACAGCATCGGACCAGTGGACAGGCCGTGCATCATAAATGCGCTAAGCATCATGGCTGTCACCGTGTCTCCTGGGATTCCCAGTGTAAGCAGTGTAATCAATGCACCGCCAATGCCTGCATTGTTGGAAGTTTCAGAGGCGATAATCCCATCAATACAGCCTGTTCCAAACTTCTCCGGCCGATTCGAGGCATTCTTTGCCACTGCATAGGCGATCATATTGGAGGTACCACCTCCGATCCCTGGCAAAATTCCAATTCCCATGCCAATTAGCGCACTGCGAAAGGCATTGGGAAGCTGTTGGATAAATTCCTTGCGTGAAACACCAATTCCTTGCAGCTTATAATCCTTGCGGATGCTGCCTTTGTCCTCCTCAAAGCCTTCCTTTGCGCTGGTCAGAATATCTGCGACCGCAAATAGCCCGACCATCACCGCCAACAGCGCAAACCCAGAATCCAGGTTGTGATTGCCATAGGTATAGCGCAGGGTGGACGAAACCGGTGCCAGGCCCACCATCGCCAAACACAGCCCCACCACACAGCTGGCAAGTCCCTTTAGCGGGTTTCCCGAAACCAGGCTGCCGACCATCGTCAGCGAAAATACTCCAATCGCAAAATATTCGTAGCAGCTGAATTTGATGGTAATTTGTGCGATGCTGGGTGCCATAAAAATCATGAGCGCAACGCCAAACATCGTACCCAAAAAGGAATAGAATAAACCGACCGAAAGCGCCTTTCCCGCCTCTCCACGTTCGGCCATCGGACCGCCGTCAAAGGTTGTTGCAATCGAGGAGGGTGTACCCGGAATTTTTAACAGGATAGCTGAAATGAGACCGCCAGAGATACCACCTACATAAACCCCGATCAGCAGGCTCAAGGATTGGATGGTATTCATAGAAAAGGTCAGTGGCAGACAGAGCGCCACCCCCATGGTGCTGGTAAGCCCTGGCAATGCGCCGAAAATAATCCCCATAATCACCCCACCCAGAATGAGCAGCAGACAGGTGGGATTTATAATCGACAAAATTCCATTGATTATCATTCTTCACATTCCCCCTAACCTAAGACGCCTCTTGGCAATGTAAGATGGAACCCCACACTGAAAATCACCCAGATCAGTGCCGTTGTAACCAATGCAATCGCCGCAAACAAAATCAACCTGCGACGGGATCGCCTGCTTTTTGGGCAAAAGATGCTTGTCTGTGCAAAGAGATACAGCACGGTCATTACAAGAAAAC
>CAJUJI010000157.1:4633-6252 GCA_910586875.1 uncultured Anaerotruncus sp.
GCAGCGAGCAAATGAGCAAGCTGTAGTGCTTGTGCACCGCTGCATTTTCCCTCTCAGGCAGGCGGTGCAACACCGCTTGCATCCCTTGCCAGAGAATTATCACCCCTAGAAGGCTCAATAGGCTCCCCATCAGGGTTGGCATTGTACCAGGGTCTACCAGTGTGTCTGCATTCGTCGGTAACAGACGCGCGGTGATCAAAAAGAATATCCCAAACGTAAGTAACAGCGCACCTGCATAAATATCACGATATTTTTTGAGCATAGCAAAACTCCTTTGCAGCTATTTTGGTACAGAGAGGCCAGCAAAGCTGCTCCTGGCCTCTCTACTGAAAACAGCACCTGCTTTTTCTGCTTTGGGAAGCCTACGGATTTATTGAAATTCTGCTTTTAGGGAGGCTATCTGCTGATATGCTTCACTAAGCTTGTCTTTACCAGCTGCGCCTGCATCAAATACAACATCCTGGGCATAGGCGTCACGCACCATATCCGCATACTCCTGGGTCGCTGCTACCTTTTCACAGGCTGCTGCCCATTTTTCAGCAATCGCCTCATCGGTGCCGCCGGGGAATGCAAAGAAGAAAAAGCTTGGGAATACGATATCAAAGCCCTGCGCCACACAAGTTTGCACATCCGGAATATGGGTGGGCTGCTGATCGGTGCAGATCCCCAGACAGACAAAATCTCCGCTTTCGATATAGCTCTTGATGGAGCCATAGCTATTGATGATAATATCTACATTGCCGCCCAACATCGCAGTGATGCGTTCAGCGGAGTTTCCGGTATCCACCACGTTGAGATCAAACCCTTTGTTTTTTAACATCAATGCACAAATTTGAGTGGTTGCACCGGTATCGGCAGCACAGTTTAAAACGCCTGGGTTTGCGTCACAGTACGCTTTCAAGGTCGCCAAATCGGTTATGCCATTCGCATCTGAAAATGCCTTGCTGATCATGATGCAGTTGCCGGGGCCCTGCCCAACCAGACAGCTAAAGGTCATATCGTCCAAGGTAAAGTCGATGGTCTCTGCCAGCTGAGCGGTTAAAAAGGCCGAGGAGCTAAACAGAACGGTATAGCCATCGTTTGCGGCTTGTTTGGCCTGCATTGCACCAACTGCGCCTCCATTGCCGTTAACGTTCACAACATTGACGTTTACCCCTAGCTCCTTAGAGACACCCTCTATGTAGCAGCGTGCGTTAAAATCTGTATCTCCACCTGGATTGAATGGAACGATCACCGAAATATCCTTTTTGGGCCAATCAACCTCTGCGGTGGATGCCGCATCGCTGGACGGGGCTGGCGCAGATGTGGCCGGTGAGCTGCTGCTAACAGGCGTGCTGCTGGCCGAGCCTCCACACGCTGTAAGAGACATCGCTAGTACTGCACTTAACAAAAGTGCGCCAAATTTGTACCGTTTTTTCATTTTGTTTTGCCTCCTGTAATTTCATTGGGATTCAAATAGCCTACTTTATATCACAGCAAAAAGGATGCCAATTTCGCCAGTTTCTTCAGCAACTTGATTTTTTCTGTCAAAACACCGCTAAACTGCGCCCTATCCCTGGACACTATATGGCTTTTCCTTTTAAAATCATTTTTCTATCGACCTTTGTGGTGTTTTATTA
>CAJUJI010000158.1:0-3586 GCA_910586875.1 uncultured Anaerotruncus sp.
TACATATGGAGTAAAGATTTAGAAACTGGAAACAAACTCATTGACCAACAGCACCAGCAGCTTATTCAGTCTATCAATGACCTGTTGGATGCCTGTTCTCAGGGAAAGGGCCGCGACAAAATTGTAGAGACGATGCAGTTTTTACAAAGCTATACCGCCAAGCATTTTGCCGATGAGGAAACCTTGCAGCAGCGTTCCAACTACCCTGACTATATGAATCACAAAAGATACCATGATACCTTTAAAAAAACCGTTGCAGATATTCTTGCCGAGCTGAAAACCTCCGGTCCCAGTGTCGCATTGGTCGCCAAGGTGAATACCAGTGTCGCCTCCTGGTTCCTCAGCCATATCAAGCGTGAGGACACCAAGGTTGCTAAGCACATCAACTCTGTATCGCAATAATCACCGAATATCCCACAGATAAATAGCACAGGAGCAGCTTTGCCAATCAGCGATACTGCTCCTGTTTTTTGTTTATTGGATTTCAAAAAAGTAGAGGTCTACAAAACGCCAATAAAAAAGCCCATAGGCTATACCCATGGGCCTTTTATTGCTTACTTCATCAGCATTGATACAGCATTATATTGCATCATATACATCGAATTTTTCAACATCGCAATCGATGTCGCATTCAACGTTTGACTGATGCTGCGATTGGTTGCTGCCTTTGCAATATCTGTATCCGCTATCCGTGAGAAGCTTTCCTGGAGATTCAGCGATGCGTTTTCATTAGTGTTAATCGCGTGTTGTACACCGTTCTCTGCCGCGCCAATCGTCGAGCGCTGAGAGGAAACACTCTGAATCGCGTTACGAATGCTGTCCAAAGCGTTGCCCGCTCCTGCCTGGGTGGTCAGGTCTACCTTATCCAGCCCCAGTGATTTCGCAGAAAGCTCTCCCATCTCCACCTTCATCGTATCCTTGGAGGTCGCACCAATCTGCATCTGATGGCTGTTCCCATCAAACAGCTTAATCCCGTTAAAGGTGCTTGACTGCCCAATCCGATCGATCTCGCTGGCCAGCTGGTCATATTCCTGCTGAATCATGCCGCGTTCGGTAGCGCTCAAAATGCCGTTGCCCGCACGGGTCGCCAGCTCGGTCATACGGTTGGTGATCGAGCTTACCTGATCCAATGCGCCTTCCGCCGTCTGAAGCATGGAAATTGTATCCTGCGCGTTCAGGCTCGCGGTGTCCAAACCGGTAATCAGCGCGTTCAGTTTTTTACTGATCGCCAGACCGGAAGCATCGTCCGCCGCCGAATTGATGCGGTAACCGGATGCAATATTACGAATCTGGCGCGCCATCATCTGGTTGGAAGCCGAGAAGGTACGAGCCATCATTTGCTGTATGCCTGTATTACGAACATTCATCATAGAAAACACCCCTTTTTCAAAGACTTTTGCTCACTTCATAGTATAGCAGAAATTTTTGGGAAATGCAAGACGTTCTGGTGATTTTATGATACAATATTGATACTGGTATTCCCGCTATGATCAAAGCGCCTGACAAGCGTGTTGAATCTATCAGCGGACCACTTCAACCAAGGAAAAGGAGGCAATTTGGATGCAGAATCCAAAGGAAATCCGGCGCAGGCAATATCAGTCTATGCAGCCTGAGCAGTTGGTTTGTCTGCTGCTGCGCAAGTGCATCACCCATGTAACCGGCGCAAAATATGCAATCCAACAGCGGGACTATGAACAAGCCAATAACCGGCTGATCGATGCACAGGATATCCTCAGTTTGCTGTCTCAGAATATCATCAGTGAGGATGATGGTTCTCAGCAGGCGCGCGAGGTGCTGGATCTTTTGCAACAGCAGCTATATTTTGCCAACATTTACAAGGATCTCGGCCGGTTGGAGGAGGCACTCAATTATTTGCGGCGGTTGGCGGATATTACCGAATATTACCGCTGAGGGGCGCCTCCTCCCCTTTGTGCTTTTCTATTGCACCAAACAGCCTCGTTTACTGTCGTTCCTTAACAGGTCACCCGTATAGAAATACGCATAGGCTTGTGAATATAGGGAAAGTGTTTATCCATCCAAGTTGCTTTGACGATGCGTGAAAATCATGCTATAATAATTAGCAGAAATCCTATGGATTGTGAGTGAACATTGTGTTTGGGAAATTATCTGTTATGATTGGAATGGCCGCCCTCATTCTGGGGCTGATGAACCTCTCTGCCTTTGCCGCTGCACAGCCGCCCAGCACGCTTTTGATCGAACGTACTGGAAAAACCATCGCCGGCAGTGACGTTTACGCATCCTCTGTGCTGTTGGAGCTGGTGCCCGAAAAACCGGACGACCGGGTTTTGATCAAGGAAGATGGTATTTGGATGCTTTTGACCCCGGATGAAAACCAAAAATATCTGCTGACCTTTCAAAACAATAAGGATTATCAGCTCGCCTTTTGCACCGAAAATGCTGATGGCATACGTAGCACCCCAAAGCTGGAACAATTTACCATTGACAGCCAGCTAGCACGCACAGTGGAGGCTTGCATCGCGTTGCCCTCGCTGCTCACCGCCAAGGATGCTGAAGTAGAGAGCCGCCGTTCAGAAATTATGGAAGTACAGGCACAGTTTAATGATCTGACCGAAAAACAGCGCGCCTCTTTTCCGGCCAATCAGCAGGACCGGCTGCAACGATTGGTGCGCTGGCTAAACAATATGAAGCCACGGGTGGATGTACTGGCGCCAGAAACTCCACTGGTCCGCTTTTTGACGCGCAAAGCGCCGGATTTGGACGTTTATCCGCTTAACACCCAGGTAGAGGTCCAGCTTATGACCACCTACGACATCGACAAGATTTGTGTCCGCTACAGCGGCGGCAACTGGATTCCACTTGAAAAAAATGCGGACAATCGTTATTTGATCCCCTGCAATGAAGCTGGCTCCTATGTGTTTGATGTCTGTACCCAGGATGCGGCCGGCAATCGCAGTCCTACTCGCAGCCTTTCCTTCCTTGTCGCACCGGAGTTTTACCAATTTCTCACCGATGCAGCAAATCCAACCGCTGCACAGGCCGAGAAACTACTAATAGAGTATCAGCAGATGAACCTTTATTACCGCCGTCAGGTCCCCCAATCGGTATTAGACCGGCTTTCTTCCATCTATCGCAGCAGCTGCGCTCAGACCTACCTATTCTGGGAGACCGAAGTGGAAGGGCAGGAGGTACGCGCACTCGGTATGCTCGCCGCCTTTCCTTCCGGCAGAGCTCGCCTCGTGGTCAATGGTTCCCCCTCTGCACAAGCCATTCCGGTGATCAATCGGCCAGCGCGTTACGCTTACACTGTCTCCTTTTCCAGCAGCATCAATGAAGAACAGCTCACACCTGCCCAACCGGTGTTGCTGCGGCTGGGGATTCCAGCAGCCCTGCGCCACCAGAATGATGTTCGTGTTTATGACAGCACTGGAAAAGAAATCGCCGCTAGAATAAAAAGTGAGGATCGCGGTTTAATCCTAGAATTTTTTGTAGCACAGGCTGGCACCTATTATGTGGCCGCCACTCCAGCTACATCTGCACCCACTTCTTCCTCTGAGGCAGCCTCCTCTTCCGCACCTGCTGTTTCCTCTGAGGCAGCCTCCTCTTC
>CAJUJI010000158.1:3686-4913 GCA_910586875.1 uncultured Anaerotruncus sp.
CTGAGGCAGCCTCCTCTTCCGCACCTGCTGTTTCCTCTGAGGCAGCCTCCTCTTCTGCGCCTGCTGCTTCCTCTGAGGCAGCCTCCTCTTCTGCACCTGCTGTTTCCTCTGAGGCAGCCTCCTCTTCCACACCTGCCGCTTCCTCTGAGGCAGCCTCCTCTTCCGCACCTGCTGCTTCTGATCCCCGCTAAAGGCATCAGCGCCTATCCCAGTTATTCGGGATGGGCGTTGTTTTTACAAAACCTTTCAAATAACAAGGAGGGAATTTTTACGTCAAACATTGCAAAAAATATCACCGACCTAATCGGTAAAACTCCGCTTTTGGAGCTTTGCCGCTATCAAAAGGAACAGCGGCTAACTGCCAGAATCGCCGCTAAGCTGGAATATTTCAACCCTGCCGGAAGCGCAAAGGACCGCATTGCTAAAGCAATGATTGAGGATGCCGAATCAAGGGGCCTTCTCTCCCCCAATTCTGTCATCATCGAGCCAACCTCGGGAAATACCGGAATCGCCTTAGCGGCGGTTGCGGCGGCGCATGGTTACAGAATTATTCTGACCATGCCAGAGAGCATGAGTATTGAACGCCGTAATTTGCTGAAAGCATATGGTGCGGAGCTGGTGTTAACCCCCGCATCCCTGGGTATGCAAGGCGCTGTAGAGCAAGCGAACCGATTGGCACAGCAGATCCCAAACAGCTTTTTGCCTGGACAATTTATCAACCCTGCCAATCCTGCGGCACATAAAGCTTCTACCGGTCCGGAAATTTGGGCGGATACCAATGGGCAGGTTGCTGCGTTTGTCGCTGGTATTGGTACTGGTGGAACCATTTCCGGTACCGGTGCTTATCTAAAGGAGAAAAATCCCGCGATTCAAATTGTGGGCGTTGAACCGGCCTCCTCCCCTTTACTGCGTGAAGGCCGGTCTGGTCCTCACAAGCTCCAGGGAATCGGTGCAAATTTTGTACCAGAAACTCTGAACCGCTCCATTTATGATGAACTGTTGTCGGTCAGCGATGAGGACGCGTTTGTTACCAGAAGATTGCTCACCCGCACGGAGGGTTTATTGGTTGGCATCTCCTCTGGTGCTGCATTGTGGGCAGCTTCCCAGCTGGCCAGACGTCCGGAATACGATAAAAAGCTGATTGTTGTTTTATTGCCGGATACAGGAGAACGCTATCTTTCCACCCCAGAATTTCTTTGAGGCATCCTTCCTAAAAATAAAAGCGGC
>CAJUJI010000158.1:4923-6250 GCA_910586875.1 uncultured Anaerotruncus sp.
GTGTTATCGCTTATTTGGAACGCTTTTTAGCTGCAACGCCTGCTGCACCCATTGCTGCGATTGCAGCAATTACCGCGGCATTGATCATGTCGCTTGCACCGGTGCCAGGATTGTTTTTATCGGTATTCGGCTTGCTGCTTGCCTCGTTGTTGGAGGAGTCAGAAGAGCTGTCGTTATCTACATCTGCCACAACAGTGCCATCCTTAATCGCCTGATCGGTGACAAAGAAGTTGTCCAGACGGTTGGTGCGGAATTCCAGAGTGCTATCCTCCTCGTTGAAGGTCGCATTCATCCGGTAAACCTTACCGCCAGCATAACGATAGGTGTACATTTTATCAAACTCGTCCATGATATCGGAAACATCCAGCGCCATCTTGCCGGTTGCTGCGAAAGAGGGCTTGCCAGGGAACGAGTAGAACTTGAAGTCCTGCTCAGGGAACTTGGACATCACCTCTTTGATGCCTGCACCAGTGGAAGAAAGGTTCTTGGTGGACTCATCGGTTACGTTGACCGTAAACTGCCACTCCGGACCGGCCAGGGTTACGTTCTTATAATCGTTGATCTTTGCAATGCTCTTGAACTGGCTCTTGGTGATCACCGGATTCTCAGAATCGATCTCGATGATATCCCCTTTATCCAAATCGCTGATGTAATCGTCGTCCATCTCCTCATAGCCGTAGGTGAACTTTACTTCCTGGGAAAATACCGACAGATTGTTGGACTTACGAACCAGCTTCACATTGTACTTCACATCGGTCTGTTTGGTGCTGGTAGTATCCTTTGCCTCTACATACAGGTAGTAGGTACCTTTGCGCTCTTTGATCTCCATGGTCTTCATACCAGTGCCAGAAACGCGGGAGTAGGTGAACTTATAATCTTTGACGTTCTCATCGTTCATCGCAACTTCTGTGCCATTGTAGCTCAGATATACCGGGAACTTGTACTCCTTGCCGGGCTCCAGAATATCATCGCCCAGTACAACGCCGTCCTCATCCGCCTTGAATACCAGGCTGGTCGGCTCACCCACCGGCTTCTGATCCTCAGACGAGCTGTTGTCCGAAGACGAGCTATCAGAAGAAGATGGTGCGGTATCTGAAACGGTATTTATGTCATCGGCAAATGCTGTCACTCCAACAGAAATGGAAGCAGAGATTGCAAGTAATGCTGCAATTGCTTTTTTCATGGTTTGGGTCCTCCTGAAAATAAATTCGTCCATTCGGCAGCTCTTGATTGTCTGCCCTGGAACGAGACTCAGTATAGCGCAGAGCTTTTCGATTTTCAAGAGGTTTTTGTTACCATTTTGTCATAATTGTAGTTTATTTTAAAT
>CAJUJI010000159.1 GCA_910586875.1 uncultured Anaerotruncus sp.
ATATAGGATAGATAGCAGGTTGTTCGCTAGGTTGCTAGATAATAAGGAGCCTAATGTACAAGCAGATCTTGGGATATGTGAAAAATGATACCCAAAGGGGCGTATAGTTTTTCCCTGTGATCTATTTGGCGTTATGAGGCGACGCTTACAGGTGGAGCCTTTTGCCGTAAAAATTATTAGGAGGAAGATTATGAAGAGCAAAAAATCACTTGCAATTGTAACATTGGCACTTGTTTGTTCTCTGGCTCTATCTGCTTGCGGGGGAAACGGGGCACCCGCTAATGCTAGCAGCGCGACTGGTACAGCGGTTACAGCTGATGGCAAAGATGCCGATGGCAATGTTGTGGATACCACCGCTTACTCGATCTCTTTGGGAGCACAATGGTTTACTGAAGAGGATTTGGAGATCTGGGAGCATATCGAGGACCCTTCCTCTAATCCGGACAAAATCCAGATTCGTTATGGCAATACCTCCCGTTCGGATGATGAGTCCGCTTACGGCCGTTGTGCAAAACGCTTCCTAATTGATATCAAAAAGAACCTGGGCGACCGTGTAGAGATTAAGAAATATTATAATGGTACATTGGGCACCACCGCTGACCAGATCTTAGGCGGATTACAGGCCGGCAACTTTGAAGTAATGACCTACAATGTAGGCGCATGGTACGAATATACCAAAGCGTTTACTCCTTTTGATATGGGATTCCTGATCCCTGACCTGGCCGCTGGTATTGCCCTGTCTGAATATGACAACCCTGTAGCGCAGGCGATGAAGCAAAAAGCAATCGATGATATCGGAGTTTATCCGATCATGATGCCGCCGATTGGTATGCGCCATATTACCAATAACATCCGTCCCATCAATAGCCTGGATGATATCAAAGGTCTCAAGCTCCGTGTACAGAGCAACAATATGCACATGTCCATGTTTGAGGCATTAGGCGCTTCTCCTACTCCGATTGCATTCGCAGAGCTGTTCACTGCAATGCAGCAGAAGACCGTTGACGGCCAGGAAAATCCTGTTCAGAACATTTTCGAGCAAAACTATGCAGAGGTCCAAAAATACATGACCCTATCCAACCACCTTTATACCGCCGGAGCGACCGCAATCAATTATAGCTGGCTGAAGGGCTTGCCCGAGGATGTACAGGAAGTAATTGAAAATGCTGCAAGAGCTGCGCAGACCCAGTCCGGTAAGGACCTGCTCAACTGTGAAGCGGACATGATGGATTATCTGAAGATCCACATGGAGGTCAACGAGCTGAGCGATGAAGACCTTGCAAAATTCCGTGAGATGGCAAAAACCACCTGGGACATGGGCAAGGAGGTTATGGGAGACGAATACTACAACAAGATCATCCCACTGATCGAGTCCGAGCTTGCGAAACTGGGCTGATAGTTTTACTGTTTTTTTAGCGGGCAGCTGTTTATAACGGGCCCGCTATGCAGGAAAGGAACGTAGTATGAAGAAAGTATTGAACGAGTTCGAGGTTTTTCTTGGAACAATTTGCACCATTGCGATGGTTTGCATCCTTTTTGTGAATGTGATCGGCCGTTATGTGCTGAGCCACTCTTTGAAGTGGGGCGAAGAGGTCTGCCTGATGTTGTTTATCCTGTCCATTTATTTTGGCGCTTGTGGTGCAATCCGGACGCGGCAGCATCTGCGCTTGGAGATCGTTCTGGGCAAGCTCAAGCCCAAGGCCAGAATGATCATGGAGATCGTCAACAATGCCATCTTCGCAATGTTCAATGGTATTATCCTATTCGGCATTATGCCATTGGTTATGCAGCTGTACCGCACGAAAACGGCGGCGGCTGTTACAGGTATTCCAAAGTATTTAATTTATATGTGGCTCCCTATTATGTTTGTGCTGATGGTGGTTCGCCTTGTACAAGACTGTATCCTCAGATATAAAGAATATTTGGATGATCCAGATGGCTCTAAAAAGGCGGAGGCTGAGAGAAAAGCCATGGAGTCCATGCTGCTGAATGATGAGGAGGAGAATTGAATGGCAACAGCTGTACTTGCGATTGTAGCAATTATCCTGCTTGCAATCGGCGCACCCGTTGGTATTTGTTTGGGGCTTGGCATGGTGGCGACCGTTATAGGCGGCTTTAATGTGACCACCCTTACCTTTATCGCCCAGCAGATGTACTCCGGCTTTGAGTCCCTGCCGTTGGTAGCGATCCCTTGCTTTATGCTGGCTGGTTCTCTGATGGAAACCGGCGGCCTGTCCAAGCGTCTAGTCAATGTGGCAGAAAAGATGATCGGCCATGTAACCGGTGGCTTAGGTGCTGCAACGGTATTGGCATGTATGTTCTTTGGCGCGATCTCAGGCTCTGGTCCGGCAACTACCGCGGCGATGGGTGGTATCTTGATCCCTTACATGGTAAAAGCAAGATACGATCGTACATATGCAACCGGTCTAGCAGCGGTTGCAGGTGGATTGGGCATCATCGTTCCGCCCAGCATCCCCTTGGTGGTTTATGGTGTTGCCACCAATACCTCTATCGGCGATCTGTTTTTGGCTGGTATTGGTCCTGCCGTTGTGGTTGGTGCGCTGCTCATTATTGTCAACTATTTCATTGCGAAGAAACAGGGCTATGTTGGTACCAGAACCTTCAATACTAAGGAACTGGTAGCGGCCCTGTGGGATGCAAAGTGGGCGCTGTTTCTTCCAATCATCATCCTGGGCGGCATCTATGGCGGCATCTTCACCCCTACCGAGGCGGCCGTTGTAGCAATCTTTTACAGCCTGTTTGTTGGACTCTTTATTTATAAGGAGCTCAAAATCCAGGACATCTGGACCACCTTCTATAAGAACACAACCTTTGTGGGTGGTATTATGCTGACCTTTGCTCCTGCTGGTGCTTTGGGCGGCGTACTGGCCCTGCTGGGTGTGCCAACCGCACTGAGTAATTTCCTGTTCTCGATCACCAACAACAAGATTGTAGTCCTTTTGATTGTCAACGTGTTCCTGGTATTTGTGGGTATGGTTATGGACACCACCTCCGCAAATATCATCTTCTCGCCCATTTTGTTGCAGGCACTCAAACCGTTTGGCATCAACCCTGTACATTTCGGTCTGATCATGACCATCAACCTGGCGATTGGCTTTGTAACACCTCCAGTAGCGGGCAACTTGTTTGTTGCTTCTGGTATGACTGGTATCCCAATGGAGCAGATCGCAAAGAAAGCACTTCCACTGATCGTGGCGATGTTTGTGGCTTTGCTGATCACAACCTATATCCCTGCTGTTTCTGTGGGTATTTTAAGTTTACGCTGATTTTTGCAGCAGGGCTTTTCTGTGCTGTAGAAGATCATAAATTGAAAGGAGTTTCAATATGAAAATTACAAGTGTCGAATGTTTTAGCGGCCCCTTTATTACGGTAAGAATCAATACCGATGAAGGCGTTTACGGATGGGGCGAGGCGGGACTTGCCTACGGCAACTCCTGGGATGCGGCCTGGGGACAGTGCCAGGATTTCGCAAAGCTGATTATCGGCATGGATCCCTTTGATACCGAGGCAATTTGGGAGCATTTGCACCGCCATACCTTCTGGGGCATGGGCGGTGGAGTAGTGATCACCTCCGCGATGGCAGCGATTGATATTGCCTGCTGGGATATCAAGGGCAAGGTGCTGGGTGTACCGGTTTATAAGCTGATCGGCGGTAAAACCAATTCCAGCTTGCGTGCGTATGCCTCCCAACTACAGTTTGGTTGGAGGAGTAAAATCGAGGAGATCGATAATCTGACCGTCCTACAGGAGCCGCAGGAGTACTATGATGTTGTAAAGGACGCCATGAAGGATGGCTATGACGCTGTTAAGATTGACCCTGTGTTTGTCCCTTATGAGCGGGTTACAGATCCGGTTGCGCTGTTCTCGACACAGGGTACCCACCACAGAGGCTGCTTCCGCCAGCATGATCTAAAGCTGGCTGTGGACCGCATTGCGGCAGCTCGTGAGGCAGGCGGACCGGATCTGGACATCATTGTTGAGATTCACTCGCTGCTGGATGCAAACACCGCCTCTGAGCTGGGTAGAGCTTTAGAGCCTTACCGCATCATGTACTATGAGGAGCCGACTATGCCCACCAACCCCAGCAACTTCCGCCATATCAAGCAGAAGTGCGACCTGCCGCTGGCTACCGGTGAGAGAAGCTATACCAGATGGGGTTTCCGCCAGTTCTTTGAGGACCGCACCCTGTCTATTATCCAGCCAGACCTGGCTAACACAGGCGGTATCACCGAGACAAAGAAGATTTGCGATATGGCACAGGTCTATGATATGGGCGTACAGATCCATGTTTGTGGTGGCCCAATCGCTACTGCTGCTGCACTGCATGTGGAAGCTGCAATCCCGAATTTCGTCATTCATGAGGAGCATAATGCAAATTTGCGCAGCCAGTTTGTCAAGGGCGGCGTGCACTACTATGCCCCTGTCAATGGCGCTTATACCGTTCCTGAAATCCCTGGTATTGGTCAGGAGATGAGTGAGGAGTATATCGCACGTTCCAAAAAGGCAGTGATCGGCGTAGATACCCCGAAATACAGCTTTGTATAAAGTGATTTTCTCCTTTTTCGATAGGGTCGTTCCAAAAGCGGAGCGACCCTGTCTATTTAAATGGGGGAGTAAAAATACAACTTGCATTTTAGCAAAATTGTCAGTATAATTAGATTAGTCCTTTTGTGAAACTAAGAGAGGGCGTCGAATTTACAGATACCCATCATGAAAAAAGCGGAGAGTAAAATCACGCTTTTTTGTTTGGTTAAACATAGGCATCCCAGCCAGGTTTCAAAGCGCAACCGCTTTTATACATCAGTATTTCTTACTGTGTTTATTTTCTCAAGAGGTCTATGGGCGGCATAAACAAGAAGATAAAGGAAATTGAAGAAGATGACAAGAAAGATTAAAAAACGGTCCGCGGTTGATCTGGTGGCGGATGAAATCAAACAGGAAATATTGTCAGGGGCTTTGGAGGAGGAAACACGACTGCCTTCAGAGGCAGAATATGCTGAAATGTTTGGTGTCAACCGTTTGAGCATCCGCCTTGCTTTAGAAAAACTCAGTACACTAGGGTTAATTGAAACAAGGGTAGGGGTAGGTTCTTTTGTAAAGAAGATTTCTTTGGCGCCTATGTTTATGGAATTATCAGAGATTTATGAAACAGAAGATGGCTTTTTAGATGTGATGCAATTTCGTTATCTTTTGGAAAGCGATAGCATTCGCAGAGCCGAAAAGTTTTCTACCACCGAAGAAAAGGATGAGCTGAAAACCTGCCTGGCAGAATACCATAAAAATTGGTGTATTTATTCTGAGAATGTGGACGATAAAGAGCAGCTGAAAAAAACAGCGGAGTCCGATTATAATTTTCACTATCAAATCGTGAAGATGAGCCATAATCGGCTGTATGCAGATTTATATTATATGATCCGTGACCTGATGCTCAAGCATATAAGCAGACAGTTGTGGGTAACGTCTCACCGGCTGAAGGAAATTGGCGCTACTGTACCCTATGAAAATGAAACACACATCCGGATTTACCATGCGATTATGGATGGTGACGAAACGGTTATCGAAAATCTGTGTGAAAAGATGGTCGGAATCCATTCTGTAGACGAATTAGCAGAATTTGAGGATAAGCAGATTCAGAAAAATCATACACTTGACTAAGTTGGGTAAAGATACAAAGGGTGGGCAACCGAAGTTGTCCACCCTTTGTATTGTGGAAACAACCACCGACTATGTCGGTGGAGCAAAAAAAGGCTTTAGCGATGCAACAGACAAAAAACTCCTTTTGGTGTAAGATAGAATTGCAATCTGGCAACTGCAAAAGAACACCAAAAGGAGGACATCCAAAAGTGAACGACAGGAATAGTTTAGCACACAAGCTGGAATTATAAATACCAGATCGTATTTGCGCCAAAGTATAGGAGAAAGATATTTTTAGGAAAAATATTAAGAGAATTATGTGGATGGAGGGGGTGACAATGATAGATGCAGAAGTATGCCCAGATCATATGCATATGCTTGTAGAAATACCACTGAAAATGAGCGTGTCAAGCTTTATGGGGTTTCTCAAGGGAAAGAGCAGTTTAATGATTCATGAAAGACATGCGAATTTAAAGTATAAGTATGATAATCAATCTTTTTGGTGTAGGGAATATTATGCAGATTAAACTGTACCCAAGATTATGGACAGCAGGAAAATGGAGACCCAGGTTGGTGGAC